>NZ_JAARML010000001.1:0-303494 GCF_011759375.1 Paraflavitalea devenefica
CAGGTGTATGACACCAGGAATGTAGGCACAAACAAAACATTAACAGCTTCCGGTCTTGTAATCAACGATGGCAATGGGGGTAATAATTACACAGTTACCTATGCAACCAACACTGCCGGGGTGATCAGTGCCAGGGACATCCATGTAACAGCCCAGTCCGACAACCGTATTTATAATGGTACAACAAGTTCGGCCGTGGCACCAGTAGTAGACCCACTGCAAACCGGGGATGTAATTGGTACTGCCCCGACACAGGTATATGATACCAGGAATGTGGGAACCGGCAAAACATTAACAGCTTCCGGTCTTGTGATCAATGATGGCAATAGCGGCAATAATTACAACATTCTTTATGCTCCGGACAATACCGGGGTGATCAGCGCCAGGGACATCCATGTAACGGCGCAAACAGATAGTCGTGTTTATAACGGTACAACAAGCTCAGCCATTGCACCGGTAGTAGAGTCGCTGCAAACCGGAGATGCCATTGGTACTGCCCCGACACAAGTGTTTGATACAAGGAATGTAGGAACAAACAAGTCCTTGATCGCAAGTGGCCTTATGATTAGTGATGGCAATAGCGGCAACAACTACAACATTCTTTACAGTCCGGACAATACCGGAGTAATTAGTGCCAGGGACATCCATGTAACAGCCCAATCCGACAACCGTATTTATAATGGTACAACGAGTTCAGCCGTTGCGCCGGTAGTAGATCCAGTGCAAACCGGAGATGCCATTGGTACTGTCCCGACACAAGTGTACGATACAAGGAATGTGGGAACAGGTAAAATATTAACAGCAAGCGGCCTGGTGATCAACGATGGCAATAGCGGCAATAACTACAATGTTCTTTACAATCCGGACAATACCGGGGTGATCAGCGTCAGGGACATCCATGTAACGGCCCAGCCTGACAACCGCATCTATAATGGTACAACAAGTTCGGCCGTGGCACCAGTAGTAGACCCACTGCAAACCGGGGATGCCATTGGTACTGCGCCTACTCAGGAGTATGACACAAGGAATGTAGGCACAAATAAGACTTTGACGGTGAGTGGTCTTGTAATCAATGATGGCAATGGAGGCAATAACTACAATATCCTTTATGCTCCGGACAATGCCGGGGTGATCAGCGTCAGGGACATCCATGTAACAGCCCAAACAGATAGTCGTATTTATAATGGTACAACAAGCTCAGCCATTGCACCGGCAGTAGATCCACTGCAAGCCGGAGACGCCATTGGCACTGCCCCGACTCAGGTGTATGACACAAGGAATGTGGGAACAGGCAAAACACTAACAGCTTCCGGCCTTGTAATCAATGATGGCAATAGCGGCAATAACTACAATGTTCTTTACAATCCGGACAATACCGGGGTGATCAGCGCCAGGGACATCCATGTAGCGGCCCAGCCCGACAACCGTGTTTATAATGGTACAACAAGTTCAGGCGTTGCACCAGCAGTAGATCCGCTGCAAACCGGAGATGCCATTGGCACTGCACCTACACAGGAGTATGACACAAGGAATGTGGGAACAAACAAGACCTTGACGGCGAGTGGCCTCGTGATCAATGATGGCAATGGAGGCAATAACTACAATATTCTTTATAGTCCGGACAATACCGGGGTGATCTCTGCCAGGGATATCCATGTAACAGCCCAAACAGATAGTCGTGTTTATAATGGTACAACGAGTTCAGCTGTTGCACCGGTAGTAGATGCTCTGCAAACCGGAGACGCCATTGGTACAGCCCCGACTCAAACCTTCAATACAAAACATGCAGGCATAAACAAGACATTGATAGCAAGTGGCCTCGTGATCAATGACGGCAATGGAGGCAATAACTACAGCATTCATTATTTAACCAATACAACAGGCATAATTACTGCAAAAGATATTCATGTAACGGCTCAGCATGATGATCGAATATACAATGGCACTACCAGCTCTGGAGTTGCACCAGTGGTTGAAGCATTGCAAACCGGAGATTTGATTGGCACCCCTCCTATTCAAAAATATGACACCAAGAATGTGGGAGTAAATAAAACATTAACTCCGTATGGCCTGGTGGTTAACGATGGCAATAGTGGGCTTAATTACTCTATTCATTATTTAACTGACCTTACGGGTATAATTTCTGCAAAAGCTATTACGGGAAATGTAACTGTTGCCAATAAAGCATATGATGGCACCACCAGCGCAACAATTGCAACCCGTACGCTCATTGGAGCAATAGGCACTGATATTGTGAGTTATTCCGGTGGCACCGCAACGTTTGACGACGTTCCTGCAGGCACAGGCAAGAACGTAGGCAACAACAAGCCCGTGACCGCAACCGGCTTATACCTTACAGGAGCAGATGCCGGCAATTATACCGTGAACAGTTCAGCTACAACAACTGCCAATATTACACAAAAAGGGCTGTGTATCACAGCCGATAACCTTTCGCCACAGTATAGCGATCCGGTTTCGTTTACTGTAAATTATGCAGGATTTGTTCCTGGTGAAGGCCCTGGTAATCTTGCTGGAAGTTTAACATTTGCTACTACGCCTGCCGCAACTACTGGTACAAATCCTGTTATTGCCACTGGTGCACCTGGTGCTTATACAATAACTCCGGGCGGCCTTACTTCATCCAATTATATAATTACATTTAAGACTGGCGTGTTAACTATAAGAAAAGAAGATGCAAAGATTACTTATACCGGCTCAACATTGGTAGCAACAACAGGTACCGCTACAACGGCAACGTTAACATTAAGCGCCACTATTCAGGATATTACTGCAGCACTGGCCGATCCTGCTTACGATACTTATCCGGGAGATATCAGGAAGGCTACCATCACATTTAATATTGACGGAATTGACAGGGCTACAGTACCAATAGGTCTTATTAATAGCGCTGACACAAAGACCGGAACGGTTGTTTATAACTTCACAGGAGCGGGTTTGGGTGACCACACGATCATTCTGAAATTAAACGGCTATTATACAAGTACTACTTCTGGTGATAATCAGCTTGTCGTTGAAGTATACCAGGCAACCGGTGACTTTATTACTGGCGGTGGATACCTGAAGCTGACCAATTCAAGCGGACTGAAAGCAGGCGATGCAGGAACAAAGAATAATTTTGGATTTAATATAAAATATAATAAGAGCGGAACCAATTTGCAGGGTCATATCAATACTATCGTCAGACGGATGGAAGCCGGAATAATGCGTGTTTACCAGATTAAAGGTAATTCCATGACATCGCTAACTGTAAATGCAACTGCAACTCCCCGCACAGCAGTCTTCAATGGAAAAGCAAACATAACAGATATCACCAATCCATCGAGCCCCGCTCCAGTTAGTGGCAATTCAACATTACAGGTAAGCATGACTGACGCCGGTGAACCCGGAACAAACGATAAGATTGGTATTGTTGTGTACAATAATACAGGCGGAGTGTGGTTCTCCAGTAACTGGGACGGCACAAAAACTGTTCAGCAGACACTAGGCGGAGGAAATCTGATTGTTCACAGCAACAACAATGTAGGAATCTCTACCGCTACCTCTGTCAGAACGGCGACTGTTACGACGGACCAAACTCCCACTTCTTCTTTGAGTGATAAATTTTCAGTAAAGGTTTACCCAACCGTAAGCAAAAACTATTTCACCGTAAATGTCCAAAGCAACACTGCAGATGTGGTAGAGATCAAAGTATATGATATCATTGGCAAGCAGGTTGAAATAGCAAGGGGTGGTATTGGAGCATCCATCAGGGTAGGAACTAATTTAGCATCGGGGACCTATATTCTGAAGATCCGTCAAGGGAAAAATAACGAAACCATCAGGGTATCCAAGCTTTATTAGTTGATTGATAATATGAAAGAGGCCGTCTCCTATGTTTGCAAAACAGGGGACGGCCTTTTTTTCCGGGTTCCTTTTCTGCCCATTTCTGAAAACTACCAATAACAAAAGCCCATTGATGTGATCGCCGGGCTTTGTAGATGGACTGAAACGGGAACAGTCACAAGTTTCCAACGGGTGGAAAGGAAAGTATGCTATCTTCTTTTCCTTACAATGAGTATGGTCATTCCACTCAACAACAACAGCACAGGGATTATACCGAGGAATATAAATTTCAGGACAGTAATCCCTTCTTTGCCAATGATCATTTTTTTGTCGGGAGATGGGGGACGCGACACATCTACCGGGAACTGATCATAGGTCAGCCATTTAAACACCTCTACCATATAGAAGAAATTAGCCACCCGGATATTGTATCTCCCCAGTTCTGCGGCACTCATCCAATCAGCATCTCCCATGACCAGGATACGTTGTTCACGTCCCTGCACGTTTTTGGTTAATGCTACGGCAATGGGCGCCGAGTTTTTTACATCCCCTGCTGCAGGATCAAACTGGACATATCCTGTATCCTGGTTTAATGGGCCCCGCTTATTCCAGCTTTTCTGCTCATCAGTAACCAACAGGGGAGTGGCTTTATAAAGGCTGTTATTGTTGTATTGAATGCCAACAGCAGTAGGTACAGACACGCGTGCGCTATCTTTCCACAAAAGCTGATAGCCTTTTCCGGAAGCGGCTGCGGCATTGGTAAAGTAGCCCAGTACAAGATCGGGCGAGAAATCCCTGCTCTGCTGCATCAATATACCATCCATGAACTGAATGCCCAGTTTCTCCAGTAAAGGATTGAGCAAGGACTGGCGACCAGGTTCACCGGCAATTAACAGGTTGCCACCGCGGCCAATATAGCGTTGCAGCCGCTGCATCTTTTCCGGACTGATGGCTTTCTTCGGATCGGCTATTATTAATGCAGCAATGTCTGCCGGCACATCCTCCTGTTCCAACGTAAGCTGTACGATATCAAAGCCCTGGTTGATAAGGCTTTTTCTGACAGTAAGGGCAACGGTGCTGCCCTGGTAATCTTTATCACCTGCCCTGTCAATGAAACGCTCATTGTCGCCACTGAGGAAAGCTATTTTCGGAGATGTAACCAATAACCGTTTAATGGCTGCTGCAAATTCTGCTTCACCGGGATTGGGATCCATTTCACCTGCGTACTCACGCAGGAAAGATCGTTTCCCATTGTATTCGAGACAGCGCACAAAACGGTTTTCTTCCGGGCGGAGGTCAATGATCTTCCTGATCTCCGCAGGCGGCATGAACAGTTTGAGGTCGAGCTCTCTGGCCTTCGCCATTTTTTGTGCCAACGCCAGGTTGTCCAGGCCTTTGTTGTATTTATATAGCCAGTCTGCACTGGATGAATCATAGTAATACACATAACTCAATTGCATGTCGGGCATGAAACGCTGGTAGGGCGCCCAAAAGTTAATGTCTTTATTCCTGGCGGAGGGAATGCCCATGTACCAGAAATCATCGAGCAGGTTCACATAGGTCGTTACTTTGAGAGGTTCCTTCAATGACCTGATGATGTGTTGGGTATTGGGCGTAAGGGTCCTTGTTTGGGTGGCGGTCATGTCGGCATAGAGGGCTGCTTTGGGCCGGGAGGTGAGATAGCCGGCGAGCAATATGCAGGCTACAAATAAAGTATAACGGCCCATCTTTATAGGAAAGGGCCGGGCAGTACGGGCGCCCTGCAGGAGCAGGATGGTAAGGCCCAGGAAAAGTGCGATGACCAGGATAAAGTAAGCAACATCTTTACTGGTGATCAATCCATCCCGCAACTGATCGGCCCTGCCTGAGATGGAAAGAAAGTAGGTGATATCACGCACAAAGTCTACTCCCTGCCATAAGAGCCCTACATAGTTCAGTGCCGCCAACACCACCAATGTGCTCACGGCTGCTACCACCTGGTAGGAAGTAAGGCTCGACATAAACAAGCCAATGGCCGAATAAGCGCAGATCAGCAGGTAGATGCCAATTAATGCTGACATAATATGTTTATAGTCAAAAGAACCAATAGACCAGGCACCTGCCGCCGCAAATAATGCCAGCAGGCCAATGAGCATGAGGCAATACATCATCATGGCCAGGTATTTACCCAGCACGATCTCCCGGATCTTAACCGGTGAAGACAATAATAATTTGATAGACCCGCTGCTTGTTTCCCGGCTGATCAATCCCATGGTGAGCAGTGGAATGTACAGGTATACATTTTTCTGTATTTCGGCAAAGAAGCCAGTCGGCCCACTAAAGATAGCGGAGGTAATGAAAGACAGGCGGCTGCCGGCTTCCTGCCAACCTACATATAGTTTCATCTTGTCGGTGAAAGCAAGTCCCGATTGAAAGGCAAACACGATCAGTACCAGCCAGGCAATAGGTGAATAAAACAAGGTACTTAGTTCCAGTCGTGCAAGTCTTATGGTAGTTTTCATTTTTGTTTGGTACTTTTTCCTGATAATTGAGCGAATACTTCATCCAGTGAGCTTTTTTCCAGGCTGATCTCTGCCAACTGCCAGCCCCTGGCCACACTCAGTTCAACAATTTTTTTAGTGATACCGGAAGGACCTGTAAAATGCAGGCGGTAATAGTTGCCATGCAGGTAACTGGCTTGTGTAATACCCTCTATTGCTTCCAGCTCCTGTAAGGCAGGCGGATTATCGAGCCCCAGCACCAGGCTATTGGGCACTATGTAATTATTAAATGCTTCTACTGTATCGGCAAAGACCATCCTGCCATTCTCGATCATTTTAATGTCTTTGCAGGTGGCCTGCACTTCAGAAAGGATATGCGAAGAGAAAATTACCGATCTGTCTACAGCGATCTCTTTGATGAGCGACCGTACTTCAAGGATTTGGTTAGGGTCCAGGCCGTTGGTAGGCTCATCCAGCACCACCAGTTTGGGCTTGTGAATGATGGCCTGTGCAATGCCTACCCGTTGCCGGTAGCCACCGGAAAGATTTTTGATCAGCCTTTTGCTGAAATGCGCAATACCACAACGTTCCTTGGCTTCTTTCATAGCGGCCGGAACTGCTTTTTTATCTACAAGGCGCATGAAGGCGCAATGCCGGAGGTATTCATCTACCGTAAGGTCCAGGTGCAGGGGTGCAGCCTGTGGCAGGAAACCGATCTTCTTTTTGGCGGCTTCAGGCTCTTTGCGCATATCAATGCCATCCACATACACGTTCCCTTCGGTTTGGTTCAACACACCACACATGATGTTCATGGTGGTGGACTTGCCGGCGCCATTCGATCCCAGTAATCCCAATACGCCGGTCTTATTGATCTCGAAACTGATGTCCCTGATAGCCCAGGCAGCACTGTAGCGATGCGACAAGTGTTCAACACGCACAATAGGCTCGTTCGTCATTAGTTGTTGTTTGTAGTCGGGGTTTTGAAATGATCAAAGCAGTAAAGCACGGTCCGTGCCGTTCACACGGACCGTTGCTTTTGTTTGGTTGGGTAATACAAGAAAGATCAATACCCCTGATTCTGCTGCCCCACAAGGCCGGGCGAGTTGAGTATCTCACCGGCAGGGATGGCAAAAAGGGTACGGAATGATTCCCATTGGGCGGTGTTGTTATTTTTCGCTGGCATTGCTACGGACATTACCGCATCAAGGCGTTTGGTACGTTTCAGGTCGAACCAGCGATGGCCCCATTCGGTGAATAGTTCTACCTGACGCTCGTGCTCAACCGCTGCCAAGGCATCTGTTTTGGACAGTGCGGTCGACAGATCAGGCAGGTCGCCGGGGTTGGCGCCACGGGCGCGCAGGCGTACTGTATTCAGGTCGGCTATGCCGTCTGCCATTTTATCCTGCTGTATCCTGGCTTCCGCGCGGATCAGGTATTGCTCACTGAGGCGCATCATCATGGTGGCCTCTACAATGGGCCTGGTAGCATCCCATTCTTTGTATTTGTTGATGAATCTGTAGCCGGAGCTGTCGCCGATCCATTTTGTTTTGCGCAGGTCGCCTGTTTCAAACGCATTGAGCAGGTAATCGCTGGCCAGGAAAGGCTGCTGCCAGGTAGGTCCATTGGGATCAGAAGGCGATACTTTGCGCAGGATATAGGTCATGCCATCGAGTGTGTGCACACCGGGTTGCATCACCGGCAACTGCCAGATGGTTTCCTTGCTGTTCTTCCTGAATACCAGGTTGAGGTCTATCAGGCCATAAGTGGCATTGGAGATGACTTCAGATGCTTCGGCTTCTGCTTTCGCGTACTCACCCTTATAGAGGTACGCACGCGCCAGCAGGGCAGCAGCAGTGGCCTTGACAGGACGCAGGCGGTCGACGGTAGTGGGCTGCATGTTGGAGCCGAGGTAGTCTTTGCTCAGCAATGTTTTCGCTTCGAGGAGATCGGTGACGATCTGGTTGTAAATGGCGACAGTGTCGGCACGTCCCAGGTTCATCGTTTGCTGGTAATCGGTGGTCAACACCAATGGTACCCGACCATAAGTGTTTACGAGGTAGAAGTAACAATAAGCCCTTACAAACCTTGCTTCACCCAACAGGAATTGTTTTACGGGTGCGGAAACGCCTGTGGAAACACTGAGTTGTTCCATGGCATCATTCGCAGTATAGATGTAGTTGTACAATTTGCCCCACCAGATAGTAGGATCACTTCTGAGGGTATTGAAATAGATACGCTCGGTAGTAGCGTCTATCCAGGCTCCTACTTTCAGGTCATCGGCCGAAAGGGCCAGGATTATAGGAAAGCCGTTGGTCCCTTCTGATACCCAGGACATTTCTGCCAGCAGCCTGGTGAGCACAGAGGCAGCCGTTTTATCATTGGTATACACGTCTTCAATACCGATCTTTTCCGTAGGCGCCGAAGGCTCTACCAGTTTTTTGCAACTGCTGTGCGTGCTGAGCAGGATGGCCAGCAGCGCGCTTACGGTAATGGTTTTATATAGTCTTTTCATACTTGTTTGCTTAAATGGTTATTTTAATACCGGCGGTGATCACCCGCAGGGGCGGCAGGCTGACGGGCTGCTGGTTTTCAGGGTCGAGACCGAAGTAGTTGGTGATGGTGAACAGGTTTTGCGCCTGTATGTAGGCCCTGAGCGTTTGCACCCCGATCTTTTTGCCGATGAGCCTGGCAAAATCATAAGCGAGCTGCACGTTTTTGAGACGGATGAAAGAGGCGTCCATGTAGCCCCCATCACTATCTCTGAAAGAGGTATAATTGACGGCTGTAGCCCTGGTAGCATTGAAACGTGGGAAGGCAGCATTGTTGCCCGGCTTCTGCCAACGGTCCAATACTTCTACCGGCATATTGCCCATCGTGGGTGAACCTGATCCCGGATTGTACTGCGCATAGTATCCCTGCCCGATCTGTTTGGCAAACTGGAAGAGGAAATCCAGTTCAAATCCTTTATAGCTGAAGTTGTTCTGGAAACCTCCATAGTAAGCGGGCGTTTTATCTACCAATACCGTCATATCGGTGCCGTAAGTAAGGTAATTACTGCCCAGGCCGTCCACTATTTTCCCGGCTTTGTTCCTGTACTGATAAAGGCCGGTGGCGGTGTCCATTCCCACAAAGTCGTAGACTTTGGTAATGTTCAGCGACTTACCAATGACGAGCGTTTGGGCATAAGGTGTTTTTTCGATGCCGGGGAAGGCCACGAGTTCATTGCGTGACCAACTGATGTTGAAGTAGCTGCTCCATTTTACCTGGCCGAGCCTGATGTCATTGGTGTTGAGGGTAATTTCCCAACCCCTGTTCTCTATGAGGGCGGGCCAGTTGGCCGTGATGGTGGAGAAACCGGTGTGTGCGGGCATCCTGTAACCTACGAGCTGGTTATCGGACCGGTTTTGGTAATAACTTGCGGTGGTCATTATTTTGTCGTTCAGAAAACCCAGTTCTATGCCGGCTTCCAACTTCCTGTTCTCTTCCCAATGATAATCGGGGTTGAAGAGGTTGTTGGGCGCCAGGCCTCTCACGTTCTGGAATACAAGAGTGCTGGTAGTGGCAGAATAGGTGCGCATGAACTGGAAGTCCTCAATCTTGTCATTGCCCGTGGTACCATAGCTGGCCCGCAGCTTACCGAAGCTGAGGAAGGGCAGGTGATTGGCCACGAGGTTTTCCCGGGAGAATATCCACGCTGCTCCTACGGCGCCGAAATTACCGAAACGGTTATTGGGGCCAAACCTGTCGGACCCATCGCGGCGCATGGTAAGGTTGACCACATATTTTTCTGCAATGGTATAGTTCAACCTACCGAATAATGAGTTGTATTTATAACTCCTGGATTGATTGCCCATGGGAGTTACAGTGGCAGCAGAGCCAATGGTGCCCAACAGGGCATCACTTACAAAGCCGGTGGCATAGACCATTAAGCCGCTGGTAGTGTTTTGCTGGATGGTAGAACCTACGAGCACATTGAGCGTTCCTTTCCAAATATCCCTGGTGTAATTCAACTGAGGTTCTATGAGCCAGGTGGTATTGGTAAACGTAGTGAAGTCGGCCGAACCTGACTGAACACCCGAAGTAGGGCTGTAGGAAGAAATGGGCGTGGTAGAGGTTTCATTGACCAGCATCTGGGTAAAACCGAAAGTAGACCTGAATTCCAGTCCTTTCATGATCTGGTAGCTGGCCACCAGGTTACTGATGAAGTTGTTCGTTTTGCGTTTGAATTTTGCCCTGAACCTGGCCATCGGGTTTTGCCAGTTGTTGCCAGCCCAGTTGAGCGTACCATCCGGGTTGTAGATGGCGGGGCCAATGGGAGGAAGGTTGAGCGCATAGTCGGTCAGGTCGTTCCTGGGCAGGACGTTGTTGTCAACGGAATATCCACCTGTGAGGAATACCCGCAATTTTTGGTTATTGGAAATACCATTGACGTTGAAATGAAGTGAGCCCCGTTGATCGGCAGCATTATTACCGGAGAATACGGTTGTCTCCCGGTGATAGCTGCCTCCAATGAGGTATTGTGTATTGGCACTCCCCCCTGATATACTTAGCTGTGCGTCGGTATATTCAGCTTTGCCGCCCAGCAGTTCTTTTTGCCAGTCGGTATAGCGGGTTGTATCATAAGATTTCAGGTCTACAGCCGTGTACACAGTGGGGCTTCTCCAATCCACTTTGTCGTTCCTGAATGCTTCATAGCGCATATCGAGGTACTGGCGGGTGTTCAGCAGTTTCATAAAGTGACCAATGGAGCCTGCACCCTGGGTGAAATTGGCATTGACCTGGGCTTTACCGGCCTTCCCTTTTTTGGTGGTGATGAGCACTACGCCATTGGCGCCACGGGAACCATAGATGGCTGTTGCATCTGCATCTTTCAATACGTTGATGGATTCAATGTCCTGTGGATTCAGAAAGCCCAGGGGGCTTCCGCCGAGGGTGACATCATTCCTGGCGCCCTGCATACTATTCAGCATGGTGGAAGGGTAAGGAACGTCGTCTACGATGTAAAGGGGATCGGTGCCTGATTTGATACTGTTACGTCCCCGGAGCTGCACCGTAAAAGCGCTGCCCGGCATACCCGTATTTTGGGTGATGACCATACCAGGTATCCTTCCCTGTAAAGCTGCCAGCGGGTTGCTCACCGGTTGCCTTTCTATATCTACCGCTTTCACTGTAGCCACATTGCCGGCAGAGAGCCGTTGTTTTTCGGTATAATAACCTTTATTCACTACCACTGCATCCATAGAGGAGGCTGCCAGTTCCAGGCGGATGCTGAGCGTAGTTTCCTGCGTAATTTTTATTTGCTTGTCCTTATAACCTATATAAGAGATCACCAGCACCTGTCCGGGTTCTGCATTGATGGTAAAGCGGCCATTGGCATCGGTATAGGTACCTGCATCCATGCCTTTGATCTTTACAGAAGCGCCTACCAGTGGCGCATTGCCATCACCGGTAACAGCCCCTTTGATCTCCCGGAATGCTGCCCATCTTTGTTGTTGCCTATCATAACTGATTGCGGCCGGAGGATTGGGTAAGAGTGTAATGGTCTTTACAGATATCTCGTATTTCAGCGGCTGGTCTTTCAGTACCGAATCGAGGAAGGTTGCCAGGGGCATATGCTGTACCTGCAGGGTCACCGGCCTTGTTTGGTCGAGGGAACCTTTTTTAAAAAAGAAGGAATACCCTGTCTGTTTTTTCACCTCGGAAAGTACTTCTTTCAGGGGCATATTGTCTGCCTTCAGTGTCACACTCTGCGAGTAGCTTCCGGCCGAAGCGTGCAGGCAGGCTACCAGTAAAATAACAGCCGTTATTTTCATAGCTAACAATATATTTTTGCTATCCGTGCGGGAGACGTTGCCCCTGAATCGCACGATCATAAGCAGTTGTTCTGTACAGCCATACCGGTGAAGGCACACGGCAAGGCTGCGCAAAACAGGAATAAAAGTTAATTTCATAACTTTAGTAGTGTTTTGGGTTGCAATAATGATTTCTAACCAGGAAAATTTGTTGTAAAAAGCCCAGACACGCTGCCTTCCATGTTCGCACCATGGCAGGCACCGGTCGCCGAAGCTTTGGCTCAGGCGACTTTTTTTATGGGCTCTTCTTGAAAAATTAGCTGCTCATCTTTGTTCGTTTTAATAAGAAATTAAATGTCTACGATTATAGGATTGGGTATTTAGTGGTTAGGGTAATACTGTTAAGCGACGTCCTTCCAGTTTGAAATGCACGCCCAGGCGTTCCAGGCTATGCAGCACATCCGCCAGCTCATTCTGCCTGTTGATCTCTCCTTCAAAAGCGATGTCGGGGATGTCTTTTTCATAAACGATCTCAATGTCATACCACCTCGCCAGTTGCCGCATTACTTTCTCCAGGGTAGCATCCTGGAAATTGAATACGCCATTCTTCCAGGCGACTACTGCTTCGATATCGGTATTATTGATTATTGATAATTGATTATTACTTAATTGCGCCTGTTGTCCGGGTGAAAGCCGGCGAGTGGTGAGTGGCGAGTAGCGAGTGGGCTCAATCGCCGTTACATTCACACTGCCTTCGAGCAGGGTGGTCCTTACAGCTTCTTCATCTTCGTAGGCATTCACGTTGAAATGAGTGCCTAATACCTGTATTTCCATCCGGCCATTGGCCTTCACCTTAAACGGTATCTGCTCGTTTTTCGCCACTTCGAAGTAAGCTTCGCCCGTGATCTCCACGTTCCTTTCATTGCCAACAAAGGCAGTCGGATAACGCAGGGAGGAAGCAGCATTCAACCATACCTGGCTTCCATCGGGCAGGGTCACTTTGAACTGCCGTCCGCGTGCCGTACTAATGGTATTGTACACAACAGCCGTGGCAGTTGCACCGTCTGCCTGGTAAGTGAGTTGTCCATTATTCAATACTACTTTAGTTCCGTTCTGTGTAGTAAGCAGGCCATTGCCGAGGCTGTCCAACACTACCTTGCTGCCATCGGCCAGTGTGAGCGTAGCGCCATCATGGCCAGGCAGAATGACAGGCTGCACCGTAAGCGTTGAGGTATCAGTCGGGGATGGGACACGATATAGCACCACACCAATAAAAAAGATCCCTATCAGGAGCGCAGCAGCCGCTACGCGAAACCATAACCGCCGGGTAACAGGCTTGCGCCGGGAAGCCTGGATATGCTGCGCCAGCGCCGACTGCATGCGCTGATGAACAGCATTGATCTGTTCTTCAGCCGGGAAATGGGTGCTCTCTGATAGCTCCTTCAGATGCCAGCTTTCCACGAGGGCTTTTTCTTCCGCCGTGCAATTGCCTGAAAGGTATTTCTGGATAAGTTCTTCCGGGTTGTATTTTTTCATGTCCGCCGTATGAAAACCACAAGGTTTGTATAGTGTAGGTTGAAAAGACCGGAGGGCCCAGCCAGTATTAAAAAAAAGATAACAGCTATAATTTGATAAGTAAGATGAGCGAGAAAAGCATGCTGATGCGTGTTTTCAAAATACGCAAGGCGTTATGTACCTGGTTCTTAACTGTTTTTTCAGATAGGTGTAGGCGGGAGGCGATCTCTTTATGGGAAAGTTGTTCTTTGCGGCTCAGGGCAAAGATCTCCTGCATTTTGGCAGGCAGGGCAGCAATGCCTTTTTCAATAAGCTGCGCCAGTTCTCTTTCACGTAGATATTCATCGGGGCAGTAAGCGCCCTGATCAAGAAAATCCTGCAAGGATGCCTGGTGATCGGTGCGTACTTTCCGGCGGTCGAGGCGATCAAAGAAGCGATAGCGGACAGCCTGGTACAACCAGCCGGCGAGGGAATCTGTGAGCATCAGGGTAGTTCGTTTATCCCATAAATAGATAAACACTTCCTGTACAATATCCTCTGCTTCATTTTCCTCCCGGGTGATCCGGCAGGCGTATACATACAGCAATCCCTGGAAGCGCTTATAAATTTCATTAAAAGCCGCTTCATCATTGCTTTTCAGCAATTGCACCAGTTCCATATCACTTAGTTCCTCATACATACAGGGAGCCCGGGACAGACAAGCAGCCGCAGCATAAAACAATAAATCGTCAGGAAAGATTTAACAGAATGGTAGTTTGAACAGGCGGGTAAATTTAGTACACAAAAGCCAGATAATGCCAATTCAGGTACAAGCACTGTTTGAAAAGAACAGATAATATTATATTTTTATTTGAAAGCTAAAGGAGGGCATGCCATTATGAAAATTCAAACCAAAAGAATTTATGAGCCTGCTGCCAAGGCAGATGGCTACCGCATTTTGATTGACCGGTTATGGCCACGCGGGTTTACCAAAGAAGGAGCGCCGATGGATACATGGATGAAGGATATCGCCCCTTCCACCGAACTGCGCAAATGGTATAATCATGAACCCGCAAAGTGGGAGGCGTTTTGTAAAAAATATTATGCGGAGATCGAAGGATCGGATGCATTGCAAGAGCTGTTGTCGGATATCCGGAAACACAAAACCGTGACCTTCCTGACTGCCTCAAAGAATGAGGAGTATAATCATGCCATTGCCTTGCGGCAATTGGTGCAAAAGCATCTAAAATAAAGAATAGTATCCCCTGCACCTATTTAAAATGCAGGTGTCCGAAGTAGGCCGGCAGGTGAAAGTTGGGCGTTGCCGCCTCAATGGCCGACCAGGTTACAAAGTGAGGTTCCGGCAACAGATCGCCGCACTTATAAAAATTACCCCGGCATTGAAGACCCAGCAGGGTTAGTGAGGGATGATGAATGAAGGTGGTAAGCGGAATACAGATGGTCAGTTCCCATTGTATGCCCTTGCTGTTGGGCTGCCGGGCGATGAAGGCCCGGGTAACAATTTGCCGCACGATGGGCTCCGGCAATAAGTTGCGCTTTGTTTTTGAAGGGCCATAACCTGCCAGGGCCGTACCCACACAATTAAATTCAAAGTTGTAATAACCGGCTTCGTCAAAGCCGATAAAGAACTCCACACAGCTATCTTGCCATACGGGCGAATTGACAACACTGTTCACAGCCCGGATGACTTTTTCTGTTACAAAATATTTCAGGAAGAGGTGCGTGTCATTGTACCCTGCAGCAAACTGCACAGTAGGTTTATAGGGATAGGTCTTCCAGGGAACTTCTTCTATGGACTGCTTTGGTAAAGCATTCAGTACCTGCTCCTGTTCATAAGTACTCTGGGTATCCTTGATGGCAATGCGCGTAACAGTTAATTGTTTCATAACCGGTTAAAGTTACTCATAACCTCCACAGCCTGCGTGCAAGCGCCACAATTTTGCACAATCGGTTGCATGCCGCCGGGGGAAACAGCGACCAACCATCCCTAAACAATACGATTAAATGTAATACCACTGCGGCCTCTATAGCAGAAATTCCTGCAGTAACAAACTGATTTCCGCTTTGCGTAAATGAGCTCGCCCCCCTGCCCGCTACCTTCGCGCCTGTTTTCAAAAAGCACATCAAAACACTGATATGATACGACGCTCTCCAAAGCTCACCAGCTTCCGTACAACCCCTATTGCTACTGCACTGGCCATCTGCCTGTTCAGCACCAATACAGTAATGGCCAATCCAAGCCCTATCGCCATTGGAACCCTCACCGACTTTCAGACGAAAGGCGTTATTAAAGGAAAGGTTTCTACCAGTGATGGCCTGCCGGCAGAGTATTCCACCGTGCAGCTAGCAGGCGGCGCCAGCATCCGCGTAGACAAGAATGGCCTTTATACATTCGAGAACCTCGAAGCCGGCACTTATAAGCTCACCGTAACATTTGTAGGCCAGGAGCCACAGGAAAAAACGGTGACCCTTCAGCCCGGTGAAACAGCCATTGTTGATTTTACCCTGGCCAAAAGTGCAAAGGCCCTCAATGAAGTATTGATCGTAGGTGATAAGTATTCGATCTCTTCCCGGAAGAAAAGTAACAGTATCGCCCGCCTTCCGCTTGGCAACCTGGAAAACCCGCAGGTGTACAGCGTGGTGGACAAGGAACTGATCCGCGAGCAGGTAGCCCTCACCCTTGATGAAGCCTTCCGGAACGTACCGGGTGCTGCACCTGCCAAAACCGGCGCCGGCATTCCCGCCTTTTTCTCACGCGGCTTCACCACCAGTGATAACCTGCGCAATGGCATGGCCACTTTTATCCGCACTACTATTGACCTTGCTACCGTAGAACGTGTAGAGGCTATTAAAGGTCCTTCCGGCACACTCTTCGGCGCCTCCATGATCTCCTTTGGTGGCCTGGTGAATTATATTACCAAAAAGCCGTATGACCGACTGGGTGGTGAAGTATCCTATATGCAGGGCAGTTATGACCTGAGCCGCCTCACGGCTGATTTCAATACGCCTGTTAATGAAGACAAAAGCCTGCTTTTCCGTGTGAATATGGCTTACCAGAAGGAAAACAGTTTCCAGGACCAGGGACATGGCACTACTTTCATGATCGCTCCCAGCTTTTCCTATAAGGTAGATGACCGGCTGACCCTGCGCCTCGATGCAGATATGCAGAATTTCCGGGGTACTTCCAGCTCTGCCTGGATCGTTGGTAATAATGTAAACGTGAAATCCTACGATCAGTTGAAATTAGGTTATAAACGTTCCCTGATAGACAATTCATTTACCGGCCGTCAGGCATCCAACAATATTTTTGCCCAGGCAGAATACAAGATATCCGATAGCTGGACCTCAACCACGAATTATGCGTGGGGCACCGGTGAATACAATGACCTTTATTATTTCAACCTTACCTGGCTCACCGATACGACGGTGGCAAGAGGCATAGGCGTTCACTCTCCGGATAAGCTGGGGCGTAAGCAGGTACAGCAAAATTTTACCGGCGATTTCAAGATCGGAAATATGCGTAACCGCCTGGTAGTGGGACTTGATTACCTGGGCCAGTACCGCAACCTCAAGTATTATTTCTTAAACCTGGATACGGTGAATACCGTAACGCCCCCGGTTAAAGACATACGGGTACAACAGGTAGATGACCGGCTGGCAGCCACCAATGCGCCCCTGAGCCTGAACAAGCAGTATGTATACGGCGCTTATTTTTCCGATGTGCTGAATATTACCGATTACCTGCTGGTAATGGCCAGCCTGCGGGTAGACCGTTTCGTGAACAAGGGAAATACAAACAACCTTACACAGGTGGTGAGCGGCGCTTATGAGCAAACCGCTTTCTCGCCCAAGTTTGGTATCGTGTACCAGCCTGTCAAAAACCAGGTGGCCATATTTGCCAACTATATGAATGGGTTTAAGAATGTGGCCAATGGCCCTCAACCGCCTACCGGTGAAGTATCTGAGTTCAAGCCACAGGAGGCCAATCAACTGGAAGGTGGTGTAAAACTGGACCTGCTGCGTGGTAAATTGAATGCCACGATCAGCTATTATGATATCCAGGTGACCAACAGTATACGCCCCGACCTTACCAATCCGGCCTATTCTGTACAGGATGGCACCCAGGAAAGCAAAGGTGTGGAAGTGGAAGTGCTTGGTAATCCTTTCCCCGGTTTCAACTTTGTATCTAATTATGGATACAATGAAAACAAGTTCAAAAAAGCGGCCGCCAGCATTGTAGGGAAGAGTGCTGCCGGAACGCCCAGGCATGTAGGGAATATCTGGGTCAGCTACAGCATCCTTAAAGGCAATGTGAAAGGATTGGGTTTCGGCGCCGGCGCCATGTATGTGTCAGACGCTTACTACAGCACGGCCAACACTTTTATATTGCCGTCTTACACCGTAATAGATGCCACTATTTTCTACAATAAACCCAAATACCGCCTCAGTATTAAGGCCAATAACCTGACTGATGAAAAGTACTGGGTAAGTGATGGCTTTTATGCACGGCCGCAGAAATCAGCCAACTTCCTGGTGAGTATAGCTTACAAGTTTTAATACAGATACACCGTCCAACAGGGCCCTTCGGAATGATCCGAAGGGCTTTTTCTTTTTCCAGACATCCCGCCTGCAAACCGGATTGCACCCGCTGTCACAGGAAAGAATACTGCTTTGTCTTATGTATAAAATACCATACAATGGATAACAGGAAAATGAAAAGAAGCAGGATGATCTACCGGATCTCTACCGGCATTATCACTATTGTAATGACCTTCAGCATTATCAGTTTTACATTCTTTGACGACTATGTTTACCCGGAAGGGGCCTTCAGTCATTTGCATTTGCCACCCTGGTTCAAAGCTGAGCTTACCATTGCCAAAGTGCTGGGCTTACTCGCTTTGCTGCTGCCGGGCGTGCCGCATAAACTAAAGGAGTTTGCTTATTGGGGATTTGGCCTCACGCTGGTATCTGCCATTATTGCGCATTCCTCCGTTGGAGATGGAATACTGTACATTATTGATCCCTTGTTGTTTTTTGTGACCCTGATAGTGTCCTACCTCTATTACAACAGGATCAGGAACTATGAGCAACCGGCGTCACCGTCTATAGAAGCCCTGGTATCCTGATATGGCCTGTCTACCGTTGGCTAACTGGCAATGACCGGCTGCTGGAAAAAAGACATGTCACCACATAGACAACGATATTTTGTGCTATAAATGCTTAGCACATGAAAAAGACCCGGCTGCTTACAGGATATCTTGTTCTTTCGGTAGTGCTTGTTCATCCGGTGCTGGCCCAAACTACAGCCATACCTGTAAAAGAAATAAGGGCGGGAGCTAACGGTGGAGAACCCCGGTTTGTGGCCGTACTTAACAACATCCTATATTTTTCGGCCAGCACCAGCGCCAATGGCAGGGAGTTGTGGAGAAGTGATGGCACCGATGCAGGCACCTACCTCCTGAAAGATATACGACCCGGCAGCGGTGATTCCGATCCTACCAACCTCACCGTATCAAATGGCATCCTGTTCTTTGGCGCCAATAACGGTATCAATGGATGGGAGCTCTGGAAAAGTGATGGTACCGAAGCCGGCACCGTAATGGTGAAGGATATTTATGCCGGCTTTACGTCGTCCAATGCCGACCTGTTTACAGATGTAAATGGTACACTCTTTTTCTCAGCGGCCACCAATGCCACCGGACAGGAGCTTTGGAAAAGCGATGGCACCGAAGCCGGTACAGTGTTGGTAAAAGATGTGGTGGCCGGCAGTTTCTCCGGTAACCCTTCCTGGCTCACCCATGTAAATGGTACTTTATTCTTTGCAGGCTATAATAGCTTCAATGGTTACGCATTGTGGAAGAGCAACGGTACCGAAGCTGGAACAGTACAGATAAAAGATGTTCCATTTGCGTTAAACCCGCATGATATGGCTGCGCTGGGTTCTACCTTATACTTCACCGGTAATGGTGGAGCCGATGGACCTGTATTTTGGCAAAGCGATGGTACCGAGACAGGCACCGTGATCGTTATTGATGTTACACCAGGTACCAGTGGCGGACCCAAGTTCACCACCAACATCAATAACACGCTTTACTTTGCAGCCACTAATGGCAGTTCCGGCGATGAGTTGTGGAAAAGTGATGGCACCGCAGCCGGCACCGTAATGGTGAAAGAGATCTACCCGGGCTCCGCAGGTTCAACACCACAGGAATTCAAATTCATCAATGGCGCCTGTTACTTCCAGGCCAATGATAATACTGCAGGAGTGGAGCTTTGGAAAACAGATGGCACGGCAGCAGGCACCGTACTGGTGCTCGACCTGGAGCCGGGTGTAAGCTCCAGTATCCCCACGAACATTACCGGGCTTAACGGCGATATTTACTTTGTAGCTTCTACAGGAACTTCAGGCCGGGAACTGTTCAAGCTGGTGAGCACCACATTACCCGTTACCTGGGTAAGCTTTATCAGCGCCTGGTTGCCCGATAATACGGTAAAACTCCAATGGCAGGTAACCAACGAAAGAGATAACAGCCATTATGAGCTACAGCATTCCACCAATGGGATTAGTTTCACCGCACTGGGGACAATACCGGCCAACACAATAGCAGCAGGTACTAATACCTATTCCTATATCCATCAGTCACCCACCCATACTACCAATTACTATCGCCTGAAGCAGGTAGATAAAGACGGGCGGTACGACTATAGCAAAATAGTAATTGCCACCACAAAAGGACAAGGCCCACCATCCTTCACTGTTTCACCCAATCCTGCTACCGGGTCAACCGTCACGCTGAGGAGTAGCCTGTTACTGGAGCAGCCCCACCTCATTACCATCACCGGAGAAGATGGGAAGCTGGTCAATAAGATACAGGTGCCGCAACAACCGGCCCCTCAATACCAGTTGCCGTTATACCACCTCTCCAATGGTATTTATTTCCTGCGAATAGAAGGCAATGGATATACCGATATCCGGAAGATATTGGTACAGCATTGAAAGACCATGCACAGATAGACGCCACTTCAGGGAGATGCAGCGCCGTACCATAATAAAAAATCCCGCTCCTTTTCGGAGCGGGATCTGTTGTAATAAGCAATTAATGTTGTTATCACATGGCGGCAAGCTGAACCTTTTGCTGCAGTTCCATGACACTTTCCCGGAAAGTACTATCGGTATCCATCAAGTCCTTTACGGTTTGGCAGGAGTGAATAACGGTCGTATGATCACGTCCGCCAAAATGTTCTCCAATCGTTTTCAGTGAATTTTTGGTAAATGCTTTGGCAAGGTACATAGTGATCTGCCTGGCCTGCACTATTTCCCGCTTGCGGGTTTTCTGCAATAATTTGTCGTAGGATACATCGAAGTATTCACAGACCATTTTCTGTATGGTTTCGATGGTAATTTCTTTACTACTGGTTTTCACAAAATTTCGGAGTACTCGTTTAGCTAAATCGAGGTCAATTTCCCGCTTATTTAGCGAAGATTGTGCCAATAATGAGATAAGCGCCCCTTCCAGTTCCCGCACGTTACTGTTGATATTATAAGCCAGGTATTTTACTACTTCACGGGGCATTTCCAACCCGTCGTTCTTCATCTTCCTGTCCAGGATCTCTATACGTGTTTCATAATCAGGCACCTGCAGATCGGCACTCAGTCCCCAGCGGAAACGGCTCAGCAAGCGCTCCTGTACCCCTTCAAGGTCTTTGGGCGGCTTATCGGAGGTAAGAATGAGCTGCTTTCCGCTCTGGTGCAGGTGGTTGAAGATGGCAAAGAACGCATCCTGCGACTTTTCGGCGCGGTTAAAGAACTGCACGTCATCAATGATCAGTACATCTACCAGTTGGTAAAAATGGATGAAGTCATTGATGGCATTGTTGCGGCTATGGTCCTGGAACTGGTTGATAAACTTTTCGGAGCTTACATATAATACCACTTTATTAGAATGCAGGCGTTTCACGTCGTTACCAATGGCCTGGGCCAGGTGGGTTTTACCCAAACCTACGCCACCATATATAACCAGTGGGTTGAAAGAGCTGGCGCCCGGCTTCTCCCCTACCGTTTTACCGGCGCGGCGGGCCACCCGGTTACTGTCGCCTTCTACAAAGTTCTCAAATGTATAGATGGGATTTAACTGCGGATCAATCTGCATTTTTTTCAAACCCGGAATAACGAACGGGTTCTTGACCGGGTTGTGTATGATCAGCGGGAAATCCATTTCATTGCTGGAGTAAGTTTTATACCCATGAGTAGGAATATCCATTGTCAATGGCTTGTTATTATGATTACCACTGTCCACCATGATACGATATTCCAACTGCGCCTCTTTGCCCAATACCCTACGCAAAGTCTTTGCCAACAAGTTCACATAATGTTCTTCCAGGTATTCATAAAAGAACTGGCTGGGCACCTGAATCACCAATACATTACCTTTTATTTCTACTGGCTTAATCGGCTCGAACCATGTTTTGAAATGCTGCCACTCAACGATATCCTTAATTATCTCCAAACAATTTACCCAAACTTTATCAAAAGACTTTGTCATTATGCTATCAGCAGTTTATTATGTTGAGTTAAGATTATTCTCGAACTGTTAACTAATCATGCCGCCTTGAACCGGTGTTTTTCTATGGATGTTGGATATCGCTATACTTCCAAAAAAAGTTATGCAGGGGGGCGAATATCAAAATTTTTTACTGAATAAAAAATTTTTTATTCCCTTGTTTTTTCGATCTCACATACAGATACAACCTCTGCAAATTTGCTGCCCCATTTTTTTTAAAAGAATATGTTTATTTCCAACGGTTCGCTATAACATACAACCTACCTGTACCACAATCACTTCTTACGCCTTTAATCGTTTTTTACTGCAAGTAGATTGCAACAAAAACAACAACGTACAACTAAATAAGTTAGTGGTGCCAACTTATTTATGCTTCTACTACAATCAGACTTTTGCTACTGACAATACAAGGTTTTAATAACCGGCTACTATCACCGGTAACAGGTTGAGCCGTCCATAGAATAAACTCTCTACACTTAACTATTAATAACTTCCGGGTGGTACTGCAGGAATTCCGCATGAAGAAAGAAAAGAACATAATATGCGGTAAAAGTACTTTCTTCATATATAAGCTGTGATGCTATTGAAGATACAAATTATTTAATACGGAGCGCATATTGGGCCAACTTTTTTGCCCCCCCTGGTTAAAATATTTTTTTGCCGGTTAATGTCCCTGAACAGGAAAAAAAGATTAACTTATTATACTCCGCAGCCACACTGTACTTTACCTCTCTTCTTAGCTGTTTTGCTTAATAACCTATCATTTGTTGCCAAAGACTTATTGCCTGTTGACAAATGTCTGTCCCCCGGCTGGACCAGATGAATAACAGGGGTTCAATCGGGGCTGGCCTGTAGTAATATTTCTATAATTTTTTTAGGGATGAACTTCTTATATATATCTATTTTTGCGCTACCAGCATTTTATTTTGTCAAGATCTTAATCACCCGATTTTTAGGTTAACTGCCTAACATCATGCAACAACAATGTACCATTAAGCTGCTTCCGGCCGAAGCAGCTACTGCCTCCATCGTGCAGCAATACGCAGCCTCCCATCTTGGAATACCACCAACCTCCATCACAGGTTATCATGTGCTCAAGCAATCTATTGATGCCAGAAGTAAGCAACCGTGGATATTATTGACCATCCGTGTTTTTGTCAATGAACCTTTCCAGGAACGTACCGCACAGCAACTGGCTTTGCAGGATGTATCCAAAGCTCCCCATACGGTGATCATTGTAGGCGCAGGGCCGGCAGGTTTGTTTGCCGCCCTCAAGCTCATTGAGCAAGGTATCCGGCCCCTATTACTCGAACGGGGTAAAGATGTACGATCCCGCCGCAGGGACCTTGCCTTATTAAATAAGGAAGGGACCATTAACCCCGAAAGTAATTATTGCTTTGGGGAAGGCGGCGCCGGCACGTACAGTGATGGGAAGTTATATACCCGTAGTACAAAGCGGGGCGATGTAAACCGCATCCTGAATATCCTGGTACAGTTTGGCGCAGAAGAAAAGATACTGTATGAAGCACATCCGCATGTAGGTACCAATAAACTACCCCAGATCATTACTGCTATCCGGGAGAAAATAGTGGACTGCGGCGGCGGGTTCCTCTTTGAGAAAAAGGTAACCGACTTTATCCTTGCCAATAACCAGGTGAAGGGAGTGAAAACAGCCGACGGTGATCGTTTTGAAGGCGATGCGGTGATCCTCGCTACCGGCCACTCAGCCAGGGATATCTTTGTATTGCTTCATCAGAAGAATATCCTGGTAGAAGCGAAACCGTTCGCGTTGGGAGTACGCATTGAACATCCTCAATCCTTAATTGACAGTATCCAATACCACTGCATCACCCGGGATGCGTTTCTGCCACCCGCTTCTTATAGTCTCGTTCAGCAGGTCAATGAACGTGGCGTATTTTCCTTTTGCATGTGCCCTGGTGGTATTATCGCTCCGGCGGCTACAGATGCCGGCGAACTGGTGGTCAATGGCTGGTCGCCTTCCAAACGTAATAATCCTTTTGCCAATTCGGGTATGGTAGTATCGGTGGAGATGCAGGATATTGCAGCCGCCAGCAAGAAGAAAGCTGCCTTAATAAAGGAGGGTCCGCAAAACCCCTTATCGGCTATGTACTTTCAGCAGGCCGTGGAAAAGAAGGCTTTTGACTATGGCGGTGGTAAATTTGTAGCGCCTGCCCAACGCATGGCCGATTTTGTGCAGCAAAAGGTATCTGCCAGTTTGCCCGGTTGTTCCTATCTCCCGGGCCTGCAGGCGGCTCCCCTCAATGAAGTGCTCCCGGACTTTATTCATGACTCACTTAAAAACGCCTTCCGGGAGTTCGGTAAAAAAATGAAGGGCTATTTCACCAATGAAGCGGTAGTGGTGGCTACTGAATCAAGGACCTCCTCGCCCGTGCGTATTCCGCGCGACCCGCAAACCCTGCAGCACCCCCAGGTAAGCCGGTTATACCCCTGTGCCGAAGGCGCCGGTTATGCCGGTGGTATTGTAAGCGCCGCTATGGATGGGGAGCGGGTAGTGGATGAAATTGTTAAGGTGTTATAACAAAAAACAGCATCCCTGTAATAAATCGTCCGTTTTGAGTACTAATAAGCGGTCCTGGTACTTTTTCGGCCCTGGGCCTGTTCCAACTAAAAACCGTAATACATGAATATACTGGAGGTAAAACACCTTAAGAAGTATTATGCTACGCAAAAAGCTGTAGATGATATCAGCTTTTCACTGGCGCCCGGCAGCATCTTTGGTTTGCTGGGTCCCAATGGCGCCGGCAAAACTACCCTTATCCGCATGCTTACAGGTATCACCTATCCCGATGAAGGAGAGATCATTTTTAATGGCCGTCCCTTCGATCCGGTCAATGATATTCTGAAAATTGGTTATATGCCCGAAGAAAGGGGGCTGTATAAGAAGATGAAGATCGGGGAACAGGCATTGTACCTGGCCCGCCTCAAAGGCCTCGGCAAGCTGGAAGCGATGGAAAGGGTAAGGGAATGGTTCCACCGTTTTGATATGCAGAGCTGGTGGAATAAGAAAGTGGAAGACCTTAGTAAAGGGATGAGCCAGAAACTCCAGTTTGTAACCACCGTATTACATGAACCCAAACTGATCATACTGGACGAGCCCTTCAGCGGCCTTGATCCTGTTAATGCCAATCTTATTAAAGATGAGATCTTCCGGCTCGCCCAGCAAGGCGCCAGCATTATCTTCAGTACACACCGTATGGAGCAGGTAGAAGAGATCTGCGATCATATTATCCTCGTTAATAAAGGGCATAAGATCCTGGACGGAACTGTCAAGCAGGTAAAACAACAATTCAAGGAAAACCTGTTCACCATCAGCATTGACACTATACCCCACAACATCAGCTCGCCGGCATTTGACGTACAGGACCGCGAAGAAGACAACCTCATCGTAAAAATAAGTGAAGGGCATAAACCCAATGAGGTATTGCAGCACTTCCTGGCAGAAGGCGTTAATATTACCGGCTTCTCAGAATTATTGCCTTCACTGAACGATATCTTCATCAGGCTGGTGGAAAGTACCCCCACGACCAGACAATTTGAAAAAATAACTGCCTAAACTTATTATATGAATAAGACCTGGATTGTTGCTCAACGGGAATTCAATAGCAGGGTAAAGAAAAAGACCTTCCTGCTAAGTACGATATTATTTCCATTGCTCATTTTCGGTTTCTATGCCTTCATCATTTACTTTTCCGTGAAAGGGAATGACGACCTGGTGATAGCCATAGCCGATAAGGCCAATGTGTTTAATGGAAAACTGGACAGTGACAGCGATGTAAAGTTTGCTTTTGTAAATGATGCTTCCGCAGCATCGCTTGAGCAGAAAGTAGAGAAAAAGCAATATGGAGGTTATATATATATTCCTGCTGACTTCAATATTTCTTCTGGCAGCCTGAACGTATATTATAACAAAACCATTGGCATGATCAGCCAGGAGCGGATAGAACGGCGTATCAATAAGCTGCTGGAACAAAAAAGATTGCTGGCCCTTAATATTACCCAGGAGCAACTGGATAGCGCCCGTAAAAGGTCGGCCATAGAATTCAAGCCTGTTTCAGGAGCCAAAGAAAGCGGCAAAGCAAAGGCAGGACTTAGCTATGCGGTGGGTTATGCTTCCGGATTCCTGATCTATATTATTCTTTTCATTTATGGCACCATGGTTATGCGGGGCGTCATGGAAGAGAAAACCAACCGTATAGCCGAAGTAATTGTGAGCAGCGTAAAACCTTTCCAACTGATGATGGGAAAGATCGTTGGGATTGGTGCGGTAGGTTTGCTCCAATTCATTATCTGGATAGTGCTGGGAGTGGCTGCCACGGCGTTGATCCCATTATTACTGCAAGGTGGTGATGCCAGTGCTGTACAAAATGTGCCGGGCGCAGGCGCCATGGTACAGGCATCACAAAGCAATCCTGTATCTGCAGTAATTAGCGATATCAATTTTGCCCTGATCTTACCTTGCTTCCTTTTTTACTTCCTGGGCGGGTACCTGCTGTATTCCTCTCTCTTTGCAGCCGTAGGCAGTGCAGTGAATGAAGATCCGCAGGATGCGCAAAGCCTGCTGCTACCGGTAACCATGCCCATCATCTTTGGCATTGTGATCATGACCAAAGCAGTGAATGACCCTACCGGTAACCTGTCTGTTTTCGGCAGCCTGTTCCCCCTTACCTCTCCCATCGTGATGATGGCCCGTATAGCGCATGGCGTACCGAATGGAGTAACTGCCTGGGAGCTGATATTAAGTATGGTGTTCCTCATCGCGGGTTTTATACTCACCACCTGGCTGGCCGGCAAAATTTACCGCACCGGCATCCTCATGTATGGTAAAAAACCTACCTGGAAAGAAATGTGGAAGTGGGCTTTTAGGAAAAGCTAGTGGTTAGTGGTAAATGGCTAGTGGGGAAATCAACCCTCCACTAGCCATTTGCTATTTATTACCTGCTGTTTTCCCACTCGCCACTAGCCACTTACTACTCGCCTTTCTTTCTAATCTACGTCCAACCTCCCACGCTTCAACTGTCTCTAATTGTTAAAAGTTCTCCCCCCGGAAGCTTCCCATGCAACATTTTACGAAATCTATCGTACATTTATACGAAGGATATCGTATTTCATAACCTGACAAAACCTTTTGTAATATGAGAAGCATTCGTAAGCATTTGCACTGGGTCATTCCCACCCTTGGATTATTCACCGTTGTTGCCCTCGTAGCCTGGAAAGACCGTCCGCAACAACCCGCGCCCGGGCAATCAGTGACCCAGGATACCGTTCCCGCCAAAAGAAATAAAGTAACCCGTGAAGCCGGTGAAAGAGACCTGGACAAGGAGATCCGGCAAATGGACGAAGCCAAAGAAAGACTGAAAGAAGTAGACTGGGACCGGGTTAAAAAGAGCATAGAAGAAGCCCAAAAGAATATTGATTTTGAGAAGATAAGATTGCAGACAGAGCTGGCTGCCAAGCAGATAGACATGGAGAAGATCAGCCGGGAAGTACAGGAATCACTAAAAAAGATTGATTTCGAAAAGATCCAAAAGGAGGTCAATGAATCACTGAAGAATGCCCATACTTATGTAGATGCAGAAAAGATCAAAAAGGAGCTGGCACAAGCTAGGCTGGAAGTAGAAAGGGAGTTAAAGAACAAGGACTGGGAAAAGGAACTGGAAGCCGTCAAAAAGCTAAATTCAGAAGAGTTCAGGAAGCAAATGGACCAGGCAAAGGAAGAAATGGAGAAGGCCAGAAAAGAGCTGGACATGGAAAAGCTGGGTCTGAAAGAAAAGATGGAAGATGCCTGGGTAGAGATCGGTAAGGCTAAAGAGGAATTCAAAGGCTACCAGGAAATGATCTACAGCATGGAAAAAGATGGTTTATTAAGCACCAAAAGCGACTATACGATCAAATATAAGGAAGGCGACCTGCTCATTAACGGCAAGAAACAATCCCAGCCCGTACTGGACAAGTATAAAAAGTATTTTAAAAAGGACAACGTCACCATCCGGAAAGAAGATGGCGATATGGACATTGATTTCGATTAATAGTGTTATTTTCTCATGTGACAAAAACGGGGCTGAGAACAGCCCCGTTTTTGTTTTTGCAGGGTGTACTGGTTGATGTAAAAGCGCTATGCAAACGTAGCTGGATGGCAGTCAGTAGGCGGGCTTACCCGTAAATACTTGCACTGGAATGGTAGTAAACTTGCACTGGAATAGCACTCCCAGTGCCTATCCGTATATAATGCGAATGCTATACCCTGTGCGCAACTTACGCAGTATCAGTACTATTAGACTACCTGCCAACCACCGTACCCATACAACCCAGTGCAAGTAGTAAGCTATCTGGCAAACCATACAAACAATATAAACTCCTGGTTCAAAAGGTATTAGCATAAAAAAGCGGTCCCGCCAATGGCGGGACCGCTGAATATTTTTATGTACGACCGGGCTTATTTACTATCCATCATGCGTAGGGGGTGGAATACATCGCTTTCATCATCAGCCCCCTCATTGCTGATATCAAAGTTCAATTTCAGAGGAACGCCCTCTTTCAGCGTAACTCCTTCTTTTCTATAGGTTTTATATCCTTTTTTTTCCAGTATGATGATCAACTCGCCGGCAGGCATCTGGGGCACTTTAAAGTTGCCGGAAGCATCGGTGGTTACAAATTCCTTTTTATCCTGGCCTTTGCCGGATATGGAAACAGTAACACCCTGAACCGGTTTTTTGGTGCCGGATTCGGACACAATGCCCGAAATGGCTGGTTCAGGTTTTCCACGGTCGTCGTGCCCGTTATTAGCTTTGGTTAACAAGGCAAGAGGAAGCATTGCTGTAAGCAACAGGAGTTTTTTCTTTCCTCTCATAAAATAGCGTTTAAAAGGTTGGCGAAGTAATGTTGTGACCACTCATCACCTGCATCTGGTGCTCATCCTTTATAAGGACACATACCTCATAAAGAATGTTGCACATTTCAGCAAGAAAGTTACCTATTCTTCTTCACTTACTAATGCCGGTCATGTAAATTATTTACCGAACTTATCAAGATTCCCCGAGATCAATTTCCGTATTGTCGCCAATATTCAGGCTACGGCTTTCCCCCTTTACTTCGGTATCACTGCCAATCAGGGAAGTGGTGAGCACAATATCATACAGGTCGGCAAAGGAGCCGATGATGGAATCCTTGATGATAGAATAGTTGATGGTCGTTTTTTCCCCGATGGTCACATTGGGGCCTATGATGGAATTATTGATGCTGCAGCCTTTAGCGATGCTTACAGGGGGTATTATGATGGTATTTTCCAGGTTATGCTCCGGGGCGATCACGCCACCAAACTTCTTCAGGAGGGTGGCATTCGATTCCAGCAGGGTTTCTTTCCGGCCACAGTCGAACCAGTTCTGCACCTTAAACGCCTGGAACCGGGCGCCCTGCTGGATCATGCATTCCAGCGCATCCGTTATACTAAACTCCCCGCGGCTCATCACCTGGTTGCGGATATTATTTTCCAGGCAGTTAAAGAGCAGGGCGGTTTCTTTGATCCGGTAAACGCCCACCAGCGCCATATTGGATTTGGGGATCTGGGGCTTTTCCACCACCCGGTTGATAAAGCCATCCTCACCCATTTCCACCACGCCGAAATTGCGGGGATCATCCACCCTTTTCACCCCCAGCACCGAACCCGGCATATCCAGCACCTGCTTTACATCGTATTCGCAAATGGTATCGCCCAATACGATGAACATTTCATCGTCGGCTACGATATTCCGGGTAAGCTGGATGGCATGACCGATACCGTGCCGCTCGCTCTGGTATACAAAATGCGTCTGCAGACCGGGATATTTCTCTTTCACGTAATCCTGTATCTTCTCGCCCAGGTAACCTACAATAAAAATGAATTCATTGATGCCGGCTTCTGTCAACTGATCAACAATAATGCTCAGGATCGTTTTTCCTGCAAGCGGTATCAGTGCCTTGGGTTGTGTGTATGTATGGGGACGTAGCTTGGTACCTGCACCGGCTACGGGGATGATCGCTTTCATTGAAAAACAAGTAATTTGTTTTTACGAGCCGTGAAAATAGGGAAAATAATCCGTACATATTTTTTTGTGTAAAATCCACACAACGATTGGCATTGTATTTCTGCCTGTTGGCAATATGCACAAAATACCCCCGCCCTGTTGCCGGGACCATAGATTCTGTTTACATATTATTTCAGTTTGAACTACTTTTGCGCCATGCAAAAAGATACGTTAGTTTTTGACCTCATCAACCAGGAACTTGAACGCCAGCGCAATGGCATTGAACTCATCGCCTCGGAAAACTTTACTTCCCTGCAGGTAATGCAGGCCATGGGTACCGTACCCACCAATAAATACGCAGAAGGATACCCCGGCAAACGTTATTATGGTGGTTGCGAGATCGTTGACCAGCTTGAAACACTGGCCATTGACCGGCTTAAAAAGATCTTTAATGCCAGTTGGGCCAACGTGCAGCCCCATAGCGGCGCACAGGCCAACACCGCCGTATTTGTAGCCTGCCTGAAGCCCGGCGACAAAATATTAGGCCTCGACCTCAGCATGGGTGGTCACCTCACCCATGGCAGTCCCGCCAACTTCAGCGGTAAAAACTATGTGGCGCTCCATTACGGCGTGAAAAAAGAAACCGGTCTGGTAGATTATGACCAACTGGAATCTATTGCCCGCAAGGAGAAACCCAAAATGATCATTTGCGGCGCTTCTGCCTATAGCCGCGACTGGGATTATGCCCGCATCCGCGCGGTGGCCGATGAGATCGGCGCCCTGGTACTGGCCGATATTGCACACCCTGCCGGCCTGATTGCCAAAGGGCTGCTCAATGACCCCTTTGATCATTGCCATATCGTAACTTCTACTACGCACAAAACATTACGCGGCCCCCGTGGTGGTATCATCATGGTGCGCCACGATTTCGATAACCCCTTTGGCATTAAAGATCCCAAAGGCAATACCCGCTCTATCACTTCCCTGCTCGACTTAGCGGTATTCCCCGGTATACAGGGCGGCCCGCTGGAACACGTTATTGCCGCCAAGGCAGTAGCTTTCGGTGAGATCCTGACCGATGAGTTCCTGGCTTATGGCAAACAGATCCTGGGCAATGCACAGGCCATGGCCAAAGCCTTGGTGAACCGTGGTTATGACCTCATCAGCCAGGGTACCGACAACCACCTGATGCTGATTGACCTGCGCAATAAAAACCTCACTGGTAAGAAAGCACAGGAAACACTGGACAAAGCACATATCACCCTTAATAAGAACGCAGTTCCATTTGATGACAAGAGTCCTTTCGTAACCAGCGGTATCCGTGTAGGCGTACCCGCCATCACTACCCGCGGTATGAAAGAAGCTGACATGGAAACAGTGGTAGAACTGATTGACAAGGTGCTGACGAATGCAGATGATGAAAACACCATCAAATCTGTAAAGGGCGATGTACAGGCATTCATGAAGAAATTCCCGCTGTATCCTGAATTGGGATAATATCTTAATAGATTTAATACCACAAATGGTGAGCCGCTTTCAACAGCAGCTCACCATTTGCGTTTTAGGCACGGCTGGCTTATATTGTAATAAAAATCCCAGGTACCCGACTAATCTTTAAATCTTACTACTATGTTCCTTGTATTAATCGGGCTGTTATGCGTTGCCTTATGGATATGGGCGCTGGTGGATATTGTCAGGAGCCGTTTCCGTGAAGAGTCTACCAAAATAATCTGGTGCCTGCTGGTTGTTTTCCTTCCTTTCCTGGGTACCATACTGTACCTGGCCATCGGGAGAGAGCAAAAGATGTAAAGACTGATGTGTTCAACTTACACATCCACTACTTTTAGAAAACCCTGCTTATAGCTTCTGCCCAGGGGCAGCTCATAGCCTTCTATATTGATGAGGTCATTATTGTAGCCAGATATGCGGTCTATGGCAATGATGTAGGACTTATGAATGCGCAGGAATTTATTCTCCGGCAGTTTTTCTTCCATATAGCTTAGCCGCTGGTAAGTGATGAGCGGCTTATCAGTTGTTACGATCTTCACGTAATCCTTGATGCTTTCAATGTACACGATATCCTTCAGGAAAACTTTCTTTACCTGCTTGTTGACCTTGAAATACATATAAGCTTTCTCAAAAGCATCGGAAGGTTGTTCTGCCGCCTCTGTTTGCCGCAATAAGGTATACTGATTGTATTTGGCAATGGCCTTCAAAAACCGGTCGAAGGAAACAGGCTTTACAATATAGTCCAGCACATCAAGATCAAACCCATCAGCAGCAAACTCCCGGTAAGCGGTAATAACAATAATTCTGGGCCGGTCGTGCAGGGAACGGATCAGGTCGAGCCCTGTCATCTTCGGCATCTGGATATCCAGTAACAGCAGGTCAACCTTTGTTTTCTGCAACACGCCAAATGCTTCAATGGCATTACTGCACCTGCCTACTATTTCCAGGTCGGCCACCCGTTCAATATAACTGGTAATCAGGTCTACAGCCGGTGGTTCATCATCCACCAACAGGCACTTTATTTTCATAGCCCATCGTTTTTATTTTGAGAACTGCCAGGAAGGTCTGGTCCTCATCAATACATTTAAACTCATGACGGTCGGGATACAATATTTCCAGTCTTCTCTTTACATTCTCCAGCCCTATGCCATTACGTGTGCCATTGCACTTTCCGTTGGGCGATTTACTATTCTCTACCTTAATGATGAGCCAGCCATCATTACTCAGTATATCCAGCCTTATCCAGCAGGTATCAATTTCATTGCTTACGCCATGTTTAAAACAATTCTCCACCAACGGCAACAGCAGGAAGGGAGATATACCGATATGCTTTGTATTGTTCAGGACATTCACAGCAATATCCAATCGTTCACCATACCGTATCTTCTCCAGTTCAATATAATTACTGATGTACTCTATTTCCTGTTCGAGGGGAATGATGGTTTTGCGGCTATCATACAAAGTATAGCTCAGCAGGGAAGAGAGCCGGTAAATAAGATCGGAGGTCTTGGGACTGTTGTGGGTAGACAGTGAATAGATATTGTTCAACGTATTAAAAATAAAATGGGGCTGTACCTGCGATTTGAGCAATTCCAGTTGCGCCTCCACCTTGTCTTTTTGTAAAGTTTGCGTGATCCGTTGTTGTTCATACCAGGCTTGCAGGAAATAGAACATGGCATTCAGGGCAACGATCAGGTAGGTGCCTACGATCTCGAAAATGATTTTCGGGACAAACAGGAATTGCTGCATACTTCTCCAGTTGGGCGGGTAAATGAAATAATAGTTCAACGCCCTTCTGGCAATACCGAATGCGAGCATGCTTATTATCAGCCCTATCCAGAATTGGGCTTTCTGTCCTTTGAAATAGTACTGCTTGATCAGCACATGGATGGTAAAAATAGTGGCCGCAAAAAGAAGTGGCGTATACAATGCCGCTGCTATCAGGTGTTGCTTATACTCCCCATCATAGGCTGCATTGGCCAGCCATTCATACAGGAAATAGCAGGTCCAGAAAATGAGATTGGTGCGAAGTATCTTACTTTTCAACATATACTTTTTTACTCATCTAAAGTTACCAAATTGTCAAGGCAGCCCTTATTTTATTCGACAAACGGCGTACATCGAAAATACCTGTCGGGAAGAGGTTTATTTATGGGTAATCCACGTTATATATCTAATACCTGAACGAAGCACCGGAATATTAATATTACTTTATAGTGTGTTCATGCAACATAAGGAAAGAATCAGCGTCGTATCTACAATTAAAAGTATAGCCATGAAACAGATCACCCTATCCGGCATCTTACTGCCGTGTATTCTTATCTTGCTACAAGCTTGTGCCAGCAGCAGGATCAACAGCCAGCCCAACCCAACCGGTTCTCCGGCTGGTATGCCAGAGATTTTACCAACAGCAGCAGAATCTGGTAATGCTGTTTACCGCAATGACATCCATATCAGAGCAGTGCGGCATTTCAAAAAAACTTATCCTGGTGTAGAGGATGAACACTGGTATGTGATCCGCAACGGATTTATGGCCAAGTATAAAGCCGGGGATATTAACCTCCGCATTGATTATGACCAGTATGGCAGGTGGTTATATTCCATCCGTTATTACGCAGAAAAAAAGCTGCCCCGCGAAGTGAGGCACCAGGTTAAAAGCACCTGGTACGACTACGCGATATCCAGCGTAGAAGAAATAGAAGTCAACAAACAGCTTATTTATGTCGTGCATATCCATGAAGGGGCCGACTGGAAAATGATACGGGTATGCGACGGTGAAATGAGCGAGATCCTGCCGCCGGGCAAGCTCAGGTAAAGTTGGTACTCTTTCAGTTAGGAGTATAAATGGCGCGAAAAAAGTGGCAGGAGTAGTTACCTGCCACTTGCCTTTTATGGCTAAGGCTTCTTTAGACCCGACAGGTTTCGTCCGCGACACAAGCGAAACCTGTCAGGTCTAAACCAAATGGGCCACTTTAAACAGGTTATTTATACCAGTCAGATTGCTTAATTTTGAGATACATAATTTATCCAAATGCTCCAACGTATACAATCTGTTTGGTTATTATTGGCCGCAGCCGCCTCTTTTCTCACGCTTAAATTTTCCTTCTATAGCGGTAATATCATAAAGGACGGTCAGCCCAAGGCTTTTTCCCAACTGGTAGCTACCGATAGTATAGTGCTTACTATTACCACTGTAGCCACTGGATTACTGGCACTGGTAACCATTTTTCTTTATAAAGACAGGAAGTTGCAAACAAGGCTCAGCCTGCTGGCCCTGCTGCTTTCCGGCCTCAACCTGGTGCTTTTTTATATAGAGATAAAGAAGTTTGTGCCGCTGGAAGGCAATTATGATCTTACGGCCGCTATTGGCATTGTGGTTCCCCTGTTCATTGTCCTGGCTATCCGTGGCATTTACCGCGATCAGAAGCTGGTTAAAAGCCTTGACCGCCTGCGGTAATTATTTCCCCAGTTCCAGTTCGTAGGCTATAAAAGTCCGTTTCTCTTTTTTAGTAGTTATTATTTTCAGGCGTATCTCCTGCTTGCCATTACTATAGAGGATATGTTTGGTCTCATCAAAGTCAAACTCATTTTTCTTCAGGTAATTGTTGGCCAGCAGGTAAGAAGAGATATCGCGGAATTCCTCTTTGTCATAGGTGCGGTAAGAAACCATCCTGCCTTTGGCATCGCCTACAACAGCATCCATAAAGGTAAGGGAGCGTACGGTGGTGGGCGCTTCTTCGCGCCGGTCGAGGTGTGAGTACTGGAACAGGGAACTGGTAGAGTCCACGTCTTTCTGCATCAGCAGGTAACCTTTCTTTTTCAGGGTGGTATCAATGCGCCGCTCCGTCCAGTCCAGCATATCAAGCAGCACCGGTACCGTTACCATAGGCCCTGTTTCCTTTGGGGTAGTTTTGGTTACCGTAGTAGCTCTTGGCCGGGATAGGGGAATCCTCGCCTGGGCATGCAATTGCGTACCCAACGCCAATACAATAACCAATAACAGTAAATGACGCATAGCCGGTTAACTTTCCTGCAAAGAAAACGGAAGAAATGTTAATACAGTCCGAAAGTGTAACCTGTCACCCTGAGCCTGTCGAAGGGCTTGTAGCAGGTTGCCTAAAGGGCTTCGACAAGCTCAGCCAGACATTGTTGTTCTACAAAAACCTGCCCGTATAACTCTCTTTCACTTTCTTCAACCCCGCTGGTACCCCTGTGTACACAACGGAGCCGCCGCCGTCGCCGGCTTCGGGTCCCAGGTCAATGATCCAGTCAGCACTTTTGATCACATCCATATTGTGTTCTATCACAATAATAGAATGGCCCTGCTCTATGAGGGCATTGAAGGAATTGAGCAGCTTTTTAATATCATGGAAATGCAACCCTGTAGTAGGTTCATCAAAAATAAACAGGATATGTCCCTGTGCTTTGCCCTTGCCCAGGAAAGAGGCCAGTTTTACCCGCTGGGCCTCGCCGCCTGACAAGGTATCGGACGATTGCCCCAGCTTCACATATCCCAACCCCACATCGCTCAGGGGCTTAATTTTCTGGATAATATCTTTTTCCGCCTTAAAGAACTCCAGCGCTTCATCCACGCTCATTTCCAGTACATCATAAATGCTTTTGCCATTGTACTGTACTTCCAGCACCTCTTCCTTGAACTTCTTACCGCCGCACACCTCACAGGTAAGGTGCACATCGGCCAGGAACTGCATCTCCACCACCTGTTCGCCTTCACCCTTACAGGTATCACAACGGCCGCCATCCACGTTGAAGGAGAAGTGCTTGGGTTGAAATCCGCGCATCTTGCTCAGCGGTTGCCTGGCATACAGGTCCCTGATCTCATCGTAGGCCTTTATATAGGTTACCGGGTTACTGCGCGATGATTTGCCAATGGGGTTCTGGTCTACCATCTCTATCTGCGACAGGTAATCTATATCACCGGTAATGGCTTTGTGCAAACCCACCTTATCCGCAAACTCTCCTTTGATCTTTTGCAGTCCGGGGTATAAGATCTGTTTGACCAGGGTGGTCTTACCACTTCCGCTTACCCCACTTACCACACAAAGGGTATTCAGGGGAAACTCTACGGTAAGGTCCTGCAGGTTGTTCTGCCGCGCTCCTTCCACTTTTAAAGAACGGTTCCACTTGCGCAGCGTTTTAGGCACTTCGATCTGGTAAGTTCCTTTCAGGTATTTACCGGTAAGGCTATTTTCGTTGGCGATCAATTCATCATAATCTCCGCTGGCCACTACTTCACCGCCCAGGTGCGAAGCAAGGGGCCCCATATCGATAATATGATCGGCTTCCCGCATCATCATCTCATCATGTTCTACCACCACTACCGTATTGCCCAGGTCGCGAAGCTCTTTTAATACCCGTATCAGCCGTTCTGTATCCCGGGAGTGCAATCCGATGGAAGGCTCATCCAGGATATATAAGGAATCGGTGAGGTTACTCCCCAGGGAGCGGGTAAGCTGGATGCGCTGGCTTTCTCCCCCGCTGAGGGAATTGGCCAGGCGGTTCATGGTTAAATAACCCAGCCCCACATCCATCAGTGTCTTTAACCGGTGATGGATCTCAATCAGCACCCTTTTTGCCACCTGCCCGTCATACTCACTCAACTTCAACTGATCAAACCACTGCACCAGGTCTTTTACCGGCATTTCACACAATTCGCCAATATGCTTGCCGCCCACCTGTACATACAGGGCTTCTTTCCGAAGGCGGTACCCCTTGCAGTCGGGACATTGGGTGCGGCCCCGGTAGCGCGACAGGAGCACACGGTACTGTACCTTATACAGGTTCTGTTCTACCTCTTTGAAGAAATCATTGATGCCTTGTACGTCCCCATTGCCCTCCCACAACATCTTGTACTGTGCTTTGGTAAGGTCAATAATGGGCTTATGAATAGGGAAATCAATCTTTTTAGCGCCCTTGATAAACTGCTCTTTCCACAAGCCCAGCTTTTCCCCCTTCCAGGGAGCTACTGCGCCTTCATATACACTCAGCCGCTTATCAGGAATCACCAGATCACTGTCGATACCCAACACCTGGCTAAACCCTTCGCAGGTAGGACAGGCGCCAAATGGGTTATTAAAAGAAAACAGGTTGGGTACCGGTTCTTCAAACTGGATACCATCCAGTTCAAACTTATTAGAGAAGGATAACTTTTTGGAGCCATTCACTTCCAGCAGCAGCGCGCCCTCGCCTTCATAAAAGGCAGTGCCTACTGAATCCGCGATCCGGTGCAGGTCATCTTCATCAAACTCCTTTACCACCAGCCTGTCTATCAGCACATACATCTCTTTGGAGGGCTTCCATTTGGCATCTTCCAGCAGCTCTTCAATACGCAGGATGGTACCGTCGTACAGGCGGGAGAAACCTTTTTGCATCAGGATATTCAGCTCTTCCTGGGCATTGCGGTGGGTATGTTGCTTAAAGGGGATCAGGATAAGTACTTTGTCGCCCGCATTCAGCTTCGACATAGCGTCTATTACGTCCTTTACATCGTCTTTCTTCACTTCCCGCCCGGATACGGGGGAAATGGTTTTGCCTGCCCGGGCATATAATAAACGCAGGTAATCATATACTTCCGTCATACTGCCCACCGTAGAGCGGGGCGTACGGGTAATTACTTTTTGCTCAATGGCAATGGCCGGGCAAAGGCCTTTAATATAGTCTACATCCGGTTTTACCATACGCGCCATAAACTGGCGGGCATAGGCACTGAGGCTTTCCGCGTAACGGCGCTGGCCTTCGGCAAACAGCGTATCGATGGTAAGGGAAGATTTTCCGGAGCCGGAAACCCCTGTTACCACCACTAATTTATTACGTGGGATCTCAACAGAAACATTCTTTAAGTTGTGCACCCGGGCGCCCTTGATAAAAATATTGTCGAAGGCTTTTACCGGCCGGATAGATTTTACGGTACTGTTTTTTTTAGCTGTATCAGGCATAAGAAAGGATCACAAAAATATTGCAATGCGCGGTAACTATTTCAGATAACTTTTTACAATTATATCTATTAAAAATAATATATAGTATTTCTAATAGACTGGCTTGAGTTTTGTCAATAGGTATAACTATTTACCATTGAGTGAGTAAAAAGTTTAAAAGTTCTCTTAAAGTTTTGTTTTTTGAAAAAAGTCTCTATCTTTAGTTGGTAATTTGTACAATAAATCAGAAAACTAAAATTTTACTGCCTATTGACATTGTCACTTCTACACAGAAAAGCCGTTCAAAAATAAAATCCATTCATTTAAATATCCTATCACCTTCAAAACCGTAGAAGTTTATGAATTTACTACGCAAAAAGACCGACCATGAACTCATCCAGGATTTCCAGGATGGAGACCTGTATGCCCTCGAGACCCTTGTTCTGCGTCATAAGGACAAGATGTACACTTCGATTCTTTTCCTGGTAAAAGACAAATATCTGGCTGAAGATATTTTCCAGGATGTTCTCATCAAGATTATCGACACTATTCGTGGAGGCCGTTACACAGAAGAAGGTAAATTTTTACCCTGGGCAATGCGTATTGCTCACAACCTGTGCGTAGATCATTTCCGTAAGGTGAAGCGTACCCCATCGATCCGTACGAGCGATGACCGCGACATTTTTGAAGTGATCAACTTCACTGAAGAAGGCGCCGACATGAAAATGATGAAGAAACAAAGTCATGACCGTGTTCGCCAAATGCTGGATCTTTTACCCGAAGACCAACGCGAAGTAATTATTCTCCGTCATTATGCAGACCTGAGCTTTAAGGAAATCGCATCCCTCACCAACTGCAGCATTAACACTGCTTTGGGAAGAATGCGTTATGGGCTTATCAATCTGCGCAAAATGATGATGCAGAAAAAGATCGCCTTATAATATTAATCCTTGTCTCTTTACAAAAGTTTAACGGTGACCGTAAAAATGGGAACGGACAACTACTTAGCTTTGTTAACCAAATCAGAGACTGGAAAGATATTGTCATTCTGGCCCTCCCTCCGACCTTTAGAATGATAACATTGCTTGCTAGCCGGAAGGCTGGAACAGAATGACGCCTAATTGAAATCCCCGCTTGTAAAAGAGCGGGGATTTTGTTTTGTACACGCCCTGCCTCGTGTCTCCACGAACCAGTACTCAGTCGCCAGCCTCTGGCTGGTGACGCTTATTAGCAAGCCTCCGGCTTGCAGCACACACAAACAAAAAAGGTCAAATTTGTCCACCCTTTACAAAACCAACCTCATTTTCTTTTCGTAAGTACAACCATGGAAACAAAGGCCCTACTTACCAAAGACAACAAGAGAAAATACACTGCCGCAGAATACCTGGCAATGGAGATTGATAGCGATATCCGGCATGAATTTTACCAGGGAGAGATATTAGAAAAGCTATGACCGGGGGACAAAATTCAGCCTCTACCGGGATATCCCTACTTTAAAAGAATATATCCTGGTAGATACTGAGTCTATTAAAATAGAAGTTTACTACATCAACCAGCAGCAACATTGGGAACTGCAGGAATACAAAAGCAGGGACGAAACACTACAAATACAATCCCTGGGCCTTTCCATACCACTTACAGATATTTACGAGGATACAGGTTTGATTCATCCATAAAACAGTAAAGGGCTCTGCTGAGCCCTTTACTGTTTTATGAATATGCCTTTATCTATTCAGAGGTGATTCTTCTTAAATCCGTATTTACGTTCTGTGATCACCCATCCTGCTATTTGATGATAACAGCAGCGTCCTTGCCTCCCTTCTTAAATGCTTCCAATCCGCATTCCAGCCACGCTTTATATTCTTTTTCATTGGGTGTATATCCTACCGGCCTTGTCAGTAATTTCTCCTCAGGGGTGACCAGCACATACAATGGCTGGGATACGCTGGTGAAATTCTGACTCTGCAATGTTGCATATACATCCCCTACTGTCCTGATATTTTTCTTAGATCCATCCGGAAGCGAATAAACGAACTGTTGATCAGCCGGCAGTTTGGCACGGTCATCCACATACAAGGAAACCAACACATAATCCTTCTCAATAATCTCTTTTATCTCCGGTACAGGCCATACATTTTCCTCCATCTTACGGCAGTTAACACAGGCCCACCCTGTAAAGTCAATCAGCAACGGTTTACCTTGTGCTTTTGCCAGTTGCAATCCTTTTTCATAATCATTGATCACCTGCGCTTCCACTCCTTTAAAAGCATCCTTTCCATAAATACTATAAGTGAGTGGCGGAGGGAAGCCACTGATCAGCGCCCGGTTGGCATGTTTTGTTTTCGTTAATCCGGGTACCAGGTAAATCGTAAAGGCCAGGAATACCACTGCCAGTGCAACCCGCACTTTGGTAAGTTTTACAGGCCCCTCATGTTTGAACCGCAGGATACCAAACAGGTACAATACCAGCAGGATGCCTATTAGAATCCATATACCAAAGAATACTTCCCTTTTCAGGATGCCCCAATGTTCTACCAGGTCGGCATTAGACAGGAACTTTACCGCCAAAGCCAGCTCCAGGAATCCTAATACGATCTTTACGGATGTAAGCCATCCACCGGAACGTGGCAAGGAATGTAATAAACTGGGGAACAAAGCAAATACAGTAAAAGGTAAAGCCAGCGCCAGTCCAAAGCCGGCCATGCCCATGCTTAATTGCATGGCACCTCCATTAGTGGACAGGGAACCGGCCAGGAGTGACCCAAGTATAGGACCAGTACAGGAGAACGATACCAAAGCCAGCGTGAGGGCCATAAAGAATATGCCGCCCAGGCCGCCTGTACCAGATTTTGAACCTGCTTTATTGGCCAATGCACCAGGCATGGTGATCTCAAACAAGCCAAAGAAGGACAGTGCAAATACCACAAATATGACAAAGAAGAAAATGTTGAGCCATACGTTGGTTGAAATAGTATTCAATATTTCCGGATTGCTGGAATCGAGGAAATGAAAAGGAATACTCAAGACTATATAGATCAACAATATAAAAACGCCATACATGACGGCATTAAAAATACCTTTCTGACGGGTAGGAGATTGTTTGGTAAAAAATGAAACCGTAAGCGGTATCATGGGAAACACGCAAGGCGTCAGCAACCCAATCAAACCACCCAGGAAACCAAGTATAAAGATACCCATGAGACTTTTTGAACGATCGTCTTCAATGCCTGTACCTCCACAGTCATTCACAGGACTATTCAAATCAATAGCTGTTCGCTTTAAAGCCTGTGCAGCTTCGGCAGATTCCAGTAAGCCACCGGTCTGCGTACTGATATTACCGCCAGCATCTATTACATACAGGAATGGTGCTTCTACGGGACCGGGGATGTTGTCGCCTTTCATAGTCATATAGGTAACAGTTCCCCTTATCTTTTTAAAACCTTCTTTTGCAGTAACAGTAGCCTGTAATGCTACCTCCTGCTCAAAGAACTTAATCTCCATATTATCCAGCACAGGTTCCTTCAGTTGCTGCAGTTTTCCATTTTCTGTAATGGAATTGACAGTTACATTAGCCGCCGTAGCACTGTCAAAAACAATACGTGTATTCAGTTCATCGTCTTTGGCTGTAGTAGAAAAGAGCCTCCACCCAGGACTTATAACTGCCTTAAAAGACAATATATATTCATTCGCCGACTTCTTGGAAGCATTGAACTGCCATTGAACAGGGGAAGTTGTTGAGTCCTGGGCTACAAGATTCAGGGATGTAATAGAAAGAAACAGCGCAAATACACAGGTAATAAATTGCTTCATTGCAATCAGGATTTCTGATGGGTAAAAAAACAAACGAGCTCCTTTGGCAGGAACCCGTTTGTTTTGATCAATTATGTTAGATTGTCATATTAAACTACTATCCGCCGATGTTCACATTAAAGTCAACCTCTGCAGGAGGTAAACATTTCTCGTCATTACATACCATGAACTCCACTTTACCGGCCAGGTTGGTCTTGGCAGTACCTTTCACTTTCACCACCTGTACAAAGCTTACACTCTTTTCATAATAGTTCACCACACCATCCCATACGTCTTCTTTTTTCTTGATCAGCTTACCTACTTCTTTGGGCTTACCATCGAGGGTAAGCAGGGGATTCTTGGTAAAAGAAAAAGAGGTGGGTACCGGGCCATCTACGCCCACGTTTTGTGAATACAAATGCCAATCACCAGTAATATTAGCGGTGATATATACTTCATAGGTTTTGTCTGCGATCTTCTTAGCACTGAAATTCCAGCTAACCGGTTTTTCCTGGGCCAGGGATGCACCCGCAAAACCGATAACAGCCAAAGTGAGTAGAAAGTATTTCTTCATAATGCGTGTTTCTTATTAGAACACAAAATAAGGAAGAAAGTACTAAAGCGATCTGCTAATTATTATTTAAAAATTAGCCACGGCTGCTGCGGGACGGGTAGCACCCGATTTGGAATGTATTAATAATGAATTCATTATAATTCGGCCATCAATATTGCCCAGCGCATCGCTGCAAGCTCTTTCCGGGTGAGGCATCATGCCAAAAACATTCCTGTTTGCATTGCAAATTCCGGCTATATTACGAATGGCACCATTGGGATTAGCAGAAGGAATAACAGCACCGGTTTCATCGCAATACTTGTAGATCACCTGGTCATTGGCTTCCAGGGCATCCAGCACAGCAGCCTCGGCATAATAGCGGCCTTCGCCGTGTGCAATAGGGATCTTCAGCGCCTTATCGGGCGATCCTGCGCCTTTGATATAGATATTCTTACTAATAAACTGCTGGTTGGCATTCCTTAACAACACGCCTGGCAATAAATGCGCTTCGCACAGTACCTGGAAGCCGTTGCAAACCCCCAATACCTTACCGCCTTTATTGGCGAAATCAATCACACTCTGCATCATCGGGCTGAAGCGGGCAATAGCGCCGCAACGCAGATAATCCCCATAGGAGAAGCCGCCGGGCAACACGATACAATCTTCAGTAGAGAACATGCTGAGGTCCTTATCTTTATGCCACAACATTATAACTTCCTGATTCAGATCATTTTGCAGGGCATCCTGCATATCACGGTCACAATTTGAGCCGGGGAAAACAACTACTCCAAACTTCATTATAAGTATAAATTTGAGGAACAGCAAAGATACAAAAGTTTCGGGTTTCGGGTTGAAGGTTTCGCGTTGCTGCCGCCTTACGAACTCCCCGGTTACTGCCTCAAAAGAACCTGGAACGCAAAACCCGACACACGAAACGCTATTGCGTCCAATACCCGATATACATGGCCCATCCAAAAATGATCCAGTGCATCACCAGGGGGAAAATACGTCCGGAGGGATAAAAATAAGCCGCCGCATGAAAGGCAGTAAGCGGTACAGCACACAGGAGCCAGTTCACGTAATTATTACCACCATTGGCCACTATAATAAGCATAGACACGATCAGGAATACCAGCAGGAGGCTCCAGCTCTTACGCACCTGGATCAGCATCTTGGTAAGGTTATTTTGCACAAAGAACCCGCCAATAATAAAGGGCAGGATCAGCAAAGTGATACTCACCAGCACAATAATGGAAGAGGGCATCGCCGGCAGGTTGAAGGAAATATTCGGCTGCAGCTTTTTCCAGTCCCACTGATTGGACAGGTACAGCACGATGGCCAGGAAATAATAAGGCGTCGTAATACCCAGCAGGCCAATGAGCCACTCCCGCACCCGCAACGGGCGCATAATAAAGAGCGACATCAACAAGAACAGGGAAAAAACGATGGCCGGCTGGTACATCAGGGTAACGATCCCCATAATAAGCCCCACATTAAAAATGGCAGCGCCCGGCTTATTGGAGTTATACAGGATGCTCACACGATGGAAGATCCAAATGAGCAGTGAATTGATCAGCAAAGGAGCCGAGAAGTGGTTCCACTCTATAAACAGGGAAGTGATGAGCATATAGGACATCCCCGCCAGGTAATTGGTTCTGGCCATCATCTTATGGTCATTACAGATGCGGTTGAACATAATAGCCTGGCTGTACAGCAGGAAGAAAGCGATCAGGGTATAAATGATGGGGGGAAAATGCAATGGCGCCAGAAAATCAAGCAGCCATATATAAAGAAAATGATCATCGGGCTGCCTCAGCGGCGCCATGGGGTGCAGCAGCATCCCGAATTTAAGTATCAGCCCGTAAATCAGCAACACCAGAATGTTGCCGGAGTTCTTCTGTTTAAAAAGGCCTGTCACTGGATATGGATAAGAAGGGTTTAGAATTCAATTTTGGCAAACGTCAGGTAATTACGGTACTGGCATGGAACAATAATAGAAGTGACGCTGATCTGTTTGCCGTAACGGGGCATAAACTCCACTGCCCTGTCCAATCCCTTCAATGTTGGCCGCCGCGTGATCGTTCCATCAGGAGCAATGCTCTGGTCGTTCAGCAGCAACGTACGGCGCTCATACAAATTGAACAGGAAATGCAGCTCGCCCCCTGTATTCATCACCTGGTGCGAGACCAGGCCATCACTCTCATCATCAAACTGGCTCTTTGGGATCACATTATTCCATTCCATATTACCGTCCTTATCAAACGAAAGGATCATTATATTCTCGGCATGGAACCGGGTGGCCGATGAACCGCCCCACCGGTTCCAGGGTGAACCCCAGGAATTATAATAAGGCGAATAGTAATAATAATCTATCGGGGAAGCCCAAGGGTTATTCCAGGAGAAATAATCCCAACGGTTAAAAGTACCGCCCCGGGAAGTAGTGTACATCGATTCGGCCACCATAATGTACCCCCCGTCGCGCTTAACGATCATATTTTTAATAAAATAATCATTAAAAGCCAGCCGCAGGTTGGCATCAGGGCCTTTGGCCAGCCGCCGCAGGTCATCAGAAAAAGGCATCATAGACTCCCGCAGCATGGTATCCGACGCTTTGTCCCAGATAACAGTGTACAATCCTTCCACATTACCCCGCCGCTGCTTATAATACAATGCCGTAAATAAATAACGCCGGTTTGTGTTATCTATTTTGATCTTCACCTCATCCAGCATCTTTTCACCCGTTTTCAGGTCGGTGATACTGAATTTTTCCTCATCCGCCTTCTTCCGGATCAGGCGTACATCTGAAATATTATCGCTGCCATTCCGCCGGATGAACTTCCCAAACACCATATCTCCGTCATTATCCACCAGGAAGTCGGTAAAATAATCGTTCCGCTCTTCCATAGAAAGCTGCATATTATGCTTTTGCAACAGCTTCAGATCGCTGTTGAACAGCAGGGTCGTAAACAGGAAATTCTTGGGATTGCGGCTGTTGATCTTGAATACCATGATCTTCTGCTTATCGTCGCTGAAAACAGTGGTATAGATCTTATTGCTGGCCGCCCAGCCAATGCGGGTAGTGTCCAGTTCAACGGGGTCTGTCAGTCTCTTGGCTTCTGAATTCAGCTTTACGCCCATGCAGTAAACAATGCCCCTGCGCTGGAACTGGTAGATCATCCATACATGATCCGTATAAGGTACAAAATCCACATTGATCCACCGGTCATCCATATAATCCAGCTTCACCCGCTCTACCAGCTTCATCTCGTTGTCATATACACTAATAACATTATCCGACCGGTTATTTTTAAATACCAGTATGTTGGCGCCGACCTTTCCAATGATCTCAAAATTGGTGCGGCGGCTATCATCCCGTTCTGATTCAGAATAGGAAATCTTTTGCGCTGAGGATACCAGCGGAAGTGATGCCAAAGCCAGGACAACGGCCAGCAACCTTCCCATTATTGGATACTTCATCATGGTGCTGCAATGCATTAATACATTCTTACATGCCAAATTAAGCATTGTAATACGCTCACCCAAACTTTCCATACAATTTTAAGTATTTGATTTTCGTGGTACTAATACCAGGTTTTCCCGTCTTTTTTCGCCCAGTGTACAGGCTGCCGGTTCCGGCCCATGCACACCATTCCGTATACTATAGACGGCCATCCGGCCCGAAAGGCTGCCAGTCCCCCCGGCCCCGCGGGCTGATTTAAAGCAAAAGATGTGCATGTCCGGCATATTGCACAATCCCACACAATAAAACATTACCTCAATTAGTTTTTTTACGTATACCTTTGTTCCCGCCGGGTGCCTTTAACCCGGCATTAACATTGGATGATATATTGTTAAACCCTTTGAAACGGGATAAGCTACTCAGACGTGGGCAAATTAGATAAAGTAACCGCTGCCACCTTACTCATTGCGTTAGGGATCATCTACGGAGATATTGGCACCTCCCCTCTTTATGTATTGAATGCCATCATCCGCGACCGGGTGATTGATGATACATTAATACTTGGGTCCCTTTCCTGTATTATCTGGACACTTACGCTGCAAACGACCATTAAGTATGTAATCCTGACCTTAAAAGCAGATAACCGGGGGGAAGGAGGTATCTTTTCCCTGTATGCCCTGGTACGCCGGCAGAAAAAATGGCTTGTTATTCCTGCCATGATCGGGGGCGCAGCACTCCTGGCCGACGGGATGATCACACCGCCCATTTCCGTCACCTCTTCCATTGAAGGTTTGCGGAACATTGAAACGCTGGGCGTAATACCGGATAATACCATCGTTTATATTGTATTGGGTATCATCACAGCCCTTTTCTTCCTCCAGCAATTTGGCACCGCCTCTATCGGCAAACTGTTCGGCCCGATCATGTTTTGCTGGTTCCTCATGCTGGCTGCTTTAGGAGCTACCCACCTGTTTGACGACATGCATATCTTCCGGGCTTTTAGTCCGCATTATGCCATTGAACTGCTCACTACCTATGATGATGGAAGAGGGTTCTGGATACTGGGAGCGGTATTCCTGTGTACTACCGGGGCAGAGGCGTTGTACTCCGACCTGGGGCACTGCGGCCGGGCCAACATCCGCTACTCCTGGATCTTCGTTAAAACCTGCCTGATCCTGAATTATATTGGGCAGGGCGCTTATTTATTATCCTCCTACAGAGGTAAGACGATCACTGAGGAAATGATCAATACCGGCTTCAATCCTTTCTATGCCATCATGCCTCAATGGTTCCTGATACCCGGTATCATCATCGCCACGGCCGCTGCCATCATTGCCAGTCAGGCCCTCATCAGCGGCTCCTTCACCCTCATCAGTGAAGCCATGCGCCTCAACCTCTGGCCCAAAATGCGTATTAACTATCCTACAGAGGAAAAAGGGCAATTATACGTTCCGGGCATCAATACCATCCTGTTCCTGGGCTGTTGCGGCATCGTATTATACTTTCAAAAGTCAACCAGCATGGAAGCCGCCTATGGCCTGGCCATCACCATTTGTATGATCGCCACTACCATTCTGTTTGCCAACTTTCTGGTCTCCCGGCGGGCACAGCCTGCTCTCATCTACCTGTTCCTGATCGTTTACCTGAGCATAGAACTATCCTTCCTCTTTGCCAACCTGGAGAAATTTCCACACGGAGGTTTTGTGACCCTTATTGTGGGCGGGGCCTTGTTTGCTGTCATGTACATCTGGTTCCGTAGCCGCAAGATCAAGAACCGTTATGTGGAGTTTGTACGCCTGGAACACTATATTCCCCAGATCCAGGAACTGAGCAACGACAAAACCGTTCCCAAATATGCCACGCACCTGGTATACCTTACCAGCGCCAACAACCCCAAGGAAATTGAACATAAGATCATCTATTCCATCCTGAATAAAAAGCCCAAACGGGCCGACATCTACTGGTTTGTACACGTAGATACCCTCGATGATCCCTATACCTGCGAATACAAGGTAGACCATATTATTCCCAATGATATCATCCGCGTGGAGTTCAGGCTGGGCTTCCGGATGGAGCCCCGCATCAACCTCATGTTCCGCAAAGTAGTAGCCGACCTGGTGGCCAATAAGGAAGTAAATATTACCAGCCGCTATGAAAGCCTGGAAAGGAACAATGTAGTAGGTGACTTCCAATTTGTGGTCATGGAAAAATTCCTGAGCCAGGATAATGAACTGCCCATCTTTGAGCGCTTTATCATGAAACTGCATTTCTGGATCAAGGAATGGAGTCTGTCGGAAGAACGTGGCTTTGGATTGGATGTATCGAATGTGACTGTTGAGAAATTCCCGCTCATCGTGGCGCCCGTTGAAAACCCCGGCCTCAGAAGAATATACTCGCCGGAAGAACAACTATAGCAATCAAACCATAAACTATATTGCCGGTTTTCATTTGGTATATACTCTTAGGGATAGTTATACTCACTGCTGTAGCCTGGCTATTGCAGGACCGGTTCATCTTTAAGCCCGAACGCCTGCCGGCGGATTTCAAATTCCAGTACGATGTCCCTTTCCGTGAGCTCTTTTTCGATGTAGCGCCCGGCGTACGCATCAATGGCCTGCATTTCTTCCGCAACAATCCGCAGGGCCTCATCCTTTACTTTCATGGCAATACCCGCAGCATCAAAGGCTGGGCTAAATATACCCGTGATTTCTACCGTTATGATTATGATGTGGTCATCGTAGACTACCGCGGCTTTGGTAAAAGCACCGGCAAGCGGAGTGAGAAGGAAATGCTGGCAGATATGCAGTTTGTGTACAATACTTTATTGCAAACCTGTCCTGAGCACCATATCATCGTATATGGCAGAAGCATCGGCAGCGGGTTTGCCTGCAAGATCGCTTCCGACAACAAACCCCGTTACCTCATCCTCGATTCGCCATACTATAATTTCCGTAAAGTAGTTACCCGTTTCCTCCCCATCCTGCCGGTACGGTATGTATTGCGCTATCACCTGCGTACCGATAAATGGATACGTTATGTGAACTGCCATACCTACATCATCCATGGCACCAGGGACTGGCTGATACCCATCCGCCACAGCGAAAACCTGCAGGCCATCAATCCTTCCAAAATCACCCTCATCCGCATTCATGGCGGAATGCATAATAACTTACCTTCGTTCCCCGAATACCATAATTTCATCCGGGATATCCTGAAGTATTAGTGCTCATGAAGAAGAAAATCATTCGCTGGGTAAGTATCATCGTCATGATCTATTGTATCATCGGCATCGGTATCTTTTACGGGCAGGATAAGATCCTCTTCCATCCCGAACCGCTGGACAGGAATTACAACTATAATTTTCACACACCTTACAAAGAAGTAAACATTCCCTATGCCACCGGGGTAAACATGAGCGTGGTGCAGTTCACTACCAGCGATTCCATGCCCAAAGGAGTGGTATTGTATTTTCATGGCAACCGGCAGAACATAGGCCGTTACGCGCCCTTTGCCCCGGCCTTTACCAAACAGGGATATGAAGTATGGATGATTGATTATCCCGGTTATGGTAAAAGTACTGGTCCTTTTACAGAACAACGCCTGTACGACTGGGCCCTTACTTTTTACAAGCTGGCCAGGGCCCGCTTTAAGCCCGACAGCATTGTATTATACGGTAAATCCATGGGTACCGGCATTGCCACGCAACTGGCAGCCATCCGCGACTGTAAGCACCTGGTACTGGAAACACCCTACTATAGCTTTCCTTCCATTACCGGCATGTATTTTCCCATCTACCCGGTTGAAAGGATAATCCGTTTCAAAATACCCACCTGGCAGTACATGCAACAGGTAACGGCGCCGGTGACCATCTTTCACGGAACGGATGATGGCGTTATCCGTTACAGCAATGCACAGCGGTTACTGCCTTACCTGAAACCCGGCGATCAGTTCATAACCATTGAAGGGGGAAGTCATAACAATCTTTCTGAATACCCGGTCTACCAACAGAAATTAGACTCCTTATTGAGATAGAAGAATTCAGAAGCCAGAATCCAGAATAATACAGGGTAGCAATGGCTTCTGGATACTGAATACTGGATGCTGGATTCTCTATATCGGTACTACATTCGCACTCTTATTCTTCCTCACTTTCTCCGGAATAGCCCCAATGATCTCTTCCTTCAGCACTTCGATCAAGCGTTTCTTCACAAAATCCCGGTGCACCACCAGGCTCACCTCGCGCATGGGAGCCGGCTTTTGAAAATGGCGGATCAGTTGCAGGCGCTTATTGTCCATATCCAGGGTCGTTAGTTCGGGCAGGATGGTAATCCCGTCATTCAGTTCTACCATGCGGCGTAAAGCCTCAATACTACCGGCCTCATATTCAAAATGGCTGCTTAGCTCACTGGCCTTGCGCAGCTCACACAGGTTCACGATCTGCGAGCGGAAGCAATGCCCTTCTTCCATCAGCCACAACTTTTCGGGATCAATATCCTGCGCCAGTACATAGGTCTTCTTATAGGCTACATTCTTGCGTGCCACATAGGCCAGCAGCTCTTCATAAAAAAGCACATGCTCCTTAATCCCTTTTTCCTGCAATGGCGTTACCACAATGCCCACATCTATACGTCCTTCCCGCAGGCGGGTAATAACATACTCCGTAAGCATCTCCTGTACGATCAGCTTTACCTGCGGGTATTTCTTGCTGAAGCCTTGTACAAACAAAGGTAGCAGGTAGGGCGCCAGGGTAGGGATAATACCTATCCGCAGCTCTCCTGTCAGCACTCCCTTCTTATTTTGTACAATCTCCTGTATTACATTCTTTTCGGCCAGTATTTTACGCGCCTGCTCTATAATCTCCGTCCCCGCTTCTGTAGGCACTACCGGCTGCTTGCTGCGGTCAAAGATCTTGACCCCCAATTCCTCTTCCAGCTTCTGTATCTGCATACTCAGCGTAGGTTGCGTAACAAAACACCGGCTGGCCGCCAGTGCAAAGTGCCGGCAGGTATCCACCGCCACCACGTATTCCAGTTGGACAAAAGTCATATAGATGCTATCTATGGGTGAATATTATTAATCGATTAGATTTATCGGCAAAATAAATGAAGTTTTGCATACAAATGTGACATCAATCTGTAACAGTCTAAACGTCGGTTCGATAGGTTAACCAAAAGGTGATACCGGCTCCCATGCCGGTTTCACCTTTTTATGGGGGGTACTACTCTTCCAATATGACTTTGCTTTTACCCACTTTCAGCTTATACCCTACCCCCACTTTCAAAGCGTAATTTTCTTTTTCATGACTTACGGGGAAATTAAAACAGACGGGATAATCGTATTCTTTTACGCAATTATGGATGATCTCATAAGCTGTGTTACCAAAAGGCCGTTCGGTATCCTTATTATCGGTGAATCCACCGATAATAAGACCAGCCAGTTTGTCCAGTTTTCCGGCCCGCTTCAACTGGTACAACATACGGTCGATATTGTACAGGTATTCGCCTATATCCTCCAGGAACAATATCCTGCCCTTGGTCTTCATATCAGAAGGTGTTCCGACCAGGTGGGCCAACAGGGATAAGTTACCGCCTACCAGTTCCCCGATGGCTTCTCCTTTGTGGTTAAACTCATGCACCCCGCAATGATACCGGGCCGTTCTTCCTTCCAGCGCCTGCCTAAGCGATTGTACATATTCATTATTAAACCCATCCTCATTGAAGGCTGCCGCCATCGGGGCATGCAGGGAGGCGATCTTATAATTGGAGTACAGGTGTGCGTGCAGTACGGTAATATCACTAAAGCCGATGATCCACTTGGGGTTCTTTTTAAACTTGCTGAAATCCACGCTGTCAATGATCCGCCCCATACCATACCCGCCGCGTCCGCACAAGATGGCTTTCACCATATCATCATCCAGCATTTCCTGGAAATCGCGCAGGCGCTCTTCATCCGTTCCGGAAAAATAAGTAGTGGAATCACTGCCCAGGGTCTTTCCTACTTTAACCTGGTAACCCCATTGCTGTAAGGTATCAATACAGGTCTGCGCTTTTGCTGCCACCATGTAGCCTGCAGGACATACTATTCCAATAGTGTCGCCAGGCGCCAGATAGGAAGGTGCTTTTACCATTAATTATAAAATTTCGCCACGAAGTTAAAATGGCAAGTCCGATTTCCAGTATAGCTATATAGAATTAATATACTATCACTTCTTTGCATTCCGCTTATGTTCTTCTTCCTCCAGTAACTGCTGTACTTCCTTATTAAAATAATACTCCGTAAACCCTTCCGGCTTCAGATTGGGGTCCGGAATATACCATATGTATTTGTTAAATGTTTGCCTAAGCACCGGATCTTTAAAATCATAGCCTTTACGGGCATAATGCAGGTTCCTGTACAGCCTTAACTGAGCATTGGAAAAATTACGTATCCGGGCCTGCGCAGTATCCTTGTCAAAGAACTCCTTCAGTTCATCAAAATCATTCTTCTCATTGGCCGGACACCAGGAAAGGTATTCAATATACAGCCGCGGCATGATCAATGACAGATCACTGGTGGGTACAAAATGCTTTTCCTTTAACTGTAAGGATCCCTTGCGTATGTACACAGCACTTTCCCGGGTATCCTCCCCGCCAAAACGCATGGTAGCTTTACCAGCCGTATTTACCTTACCAATGCCTACAATATTCCAGTCGGCTTTTTTTGTGTTGAAACCATAAGGGGCCATGAATACCACATCATCACCCATATTAATATTCAATTCAAAATCTTCTATCTCCTTATTGGCCCAGGTGGCGCCTGTTGTTAACCGGTAAAGAAACTCGTGATGCGCCTCCACTGAACTTCCTCCCCGGTATTGGTAGCTATGCCGTATAACAGTAATTCCCTTCTTAAACTTCACGGTGAAATGATACACAAAATCGTCGCCCTGCGCTATATCCTTTCCTAACTTAAATCCCGATTTTTCCATACGGGTTATCTTATAGGCCAGCAGGCTATTATTCACCATTACGGCAAAACCGGCTATCTGTGGATGCGCCTCTGCGTCCCCCGATACATCTCCGGCTGCGGGCGGTGTTACAAATCCTACCAGCAACTCTTTTTCCTCACCCGGATTAAAGAACTCGAAGTAAATATCCACCTGCATATCATCACTCCGCCGGGTCAGGTTCAGGATTTCCTTCTTCAACTGAACAACATTTTCTTTCAAGGGGATAAGTGTATTGCCGGCTGCATAAAAGCTGCCGTCATTACCGTAGCCGGTACAGGCAACCAGCAGCAGGAAGAGGATAAAGGTGTATTTCATGTTTTTACATTTCATTCAGCGTAACTGCTTCGGGGGAAACAGTCAGTTTATGCACAACGCCGCATTTCAGGGCAAAATTATTCTTCTGATGCCCTACCGGGAAATCAAAGCAAACGGGATAAGAGAAATCCTTCACCTTCTCCAGTACAATATCCTGTAATGCCCGGCCAAATTCCTCACCGGGATCATCGGGCTTCACCTTAAAGCCGCCAATGATCAATCCTTTCAGCCCCTGCAATTTGCCGGTACGCAGGAGGTTCCAGAACATGCGGTCAATGCTGTACAGGTACTCACCGGTATCCTCTACAAACAAGATCTTTCCGGCCGTTTGCAGGTCCGATTTACTGCCGGCCAGCGTTTCAATCGTCTTCAGGTTACCACCTACCAGTACGCCGGTGGCTGTGCCTGTCCGGTTGAAGGCAGAAGGCAGGGTAGTATATTGTATCGTTTCTCCGGTCAGCGCCCGCTTAATGGAAAGGATCGTATCCATCTGTAGGGGATCGGCTTTACTCCAGTCGTCCGGGAAACTATTGCACATCTTGGAATGGATGGAAGCGATACCATAATTACGGCTCAGATGGCCGTGCAATACGGTAATATCGCTAAATCCGATAATCCATTTGGGCTTTGCCGCCAGCTTCGTAAAATCGAGCCGGTCTACAATACGCACAAAGCCATAACCGCCCCGTGCGCACATAATGGCTTTCACGGCGGGATCATCCATCATCTGCTGGAAGTCTGCTGCCCGGTCGGCATCACTGCCGCCAAATGTAAAATCCCGCTTGCCTACGGTATCACCCACCTTAATGGTAAAACCCCAGCTTTTCATTTGCTCCATGGCCGGCTCAATATCCTTTTGTAAAATATAACCTGCCGGACAGGTAATGCCAATGGTATCTCCCTGCTTCAGGTAAGGTGGTATAATCACTTTTTTACTAATATCTTCATCGTTCGTATCAGCGGTCATGCCCGGCAGGGAGGGCAGCACCGTTCCGGCAGCCAGCAGGGAGGAAAGAAAATGCTTACGATCCATGTAAATAATTTTATACCTGTTTTCCCAAAATAGCAATAATATCCATTGCTCTTCGTTACAGTGCACGTTACAAGTGTGAAAAACACAATTTACAGACAGATAAAAGATTTTTTTAACAATTCAGCCGGATTGTTGTTATCACGATTGCTTGTCATATAATTCCACCGTCAAGAGCAATGTATCCATTATTTTTTTGCTATTGGCGTGTTAATACATACTATCAATAACATATTCCGCATACTTTTGCGGCCTTAAACCCCCTTTTTGAAAGGAATTAATGTATGGCAAGGAAATTTTGTATCGCTTTCATTAGCACCTTAACCCTTTTTAACCAGTCTGTACTCGCCCAAAAGAAAAGTAACTGGTCTTTTGTTAAAAATGGCAGCTTCTACTTTAGCTGGGGCTATAATACCGAATGGTACACCCGTTCTACCGTGCATGTAAGTCAGCCATCCCTGGGCAATGACTATAAATTGGTAAGGGTACGCGCCCATGACAATCCCGGCTGGGATGATGGTCTCTTCTCCAAAGCCATGACCATCCCCCAGTACAATTACCGCCTCGGGTATTTCTTCAATGAAAAGCAGGACCTGGCTATTGAGATCAACTTTGATCATACCAAATACATCATTACCGATGGCCAGGATGTACACGTAAAAGGAAAATTTGATGGACAGGAAGTCAATACCACCAAGCGTTTCTCAGAAAAAGAAGGTTCTTATTATTACCTGAACAATGGAGCCAACTTCCTTTTATTTAACCTGGTGAAGCGTTTCAGGCTCGTTCAGCCTAAGGAAAAGAATAACCTGAAGCTCGACCTGCTGGCCAAAGCCGGTATAGGCCCTGTAATTCCACACGTAGAGAACAGCTTTTTTGGCCAGGCCAATAAACCCGGTTTCCAGATCGGGGGTTGGAATACCGGGATAGAAACGGCTTTCCGGCTCACCGCCTTTAAATATGCCTACGTGGAGTTTGCACAAAAGGTCGACTATGCGCGCTATAGCCACCTCAAGGTATATGAAGGCAGGGCTAAGCAGGCTTTCGGCACCTATGAGCTCATCCTGAGCCTTGGCTTTACCTTACCTACCGGCAAGAACAATAAGGAATTTGCTAAGAGCATTAAGGCAGTAAGCCCCTCTAACAGCAACTAACACATTCAATATATTTATAAAGGGATCACCTGTGAAGAGTGGTCCCTTTGCTATTCCCCTCGTTGCCTCAACGCCTTGTTGCCTCGTTGCCTTAAACGCCTTTTTCTTCCCCTTCCCCAACCTTTCCCTTGCATCCCTTCGTCAATACAATAGTGATTCCCCGAAACCGTGCGGCCTGTGTAAATCTGATCCTGTCACCATCTATTTAAAAAAAGTCGTGCTAACAAACAGGGATGACATCATAGAAGGTTGTAAACAACAAAACCCGCAAAGCCAGGAAGCCCTTTACCGTGCCTGTTATACCGGCATGATCAAACTTTGTTCCCGCTACGCCCGCGACGCCGATGAAGCAGCCGCCTTGTACAATGAAGGCATGCTGAAAGTATTTAATACCATCCACCAATATGAAGGAAGAGGCGACTTGATGGGCTGGATAAGACGTATCATCGTCAATACCTGTATAGACCATTGCCGCCGGCAGGCCAAATTTAAACACCAGTCACTCGAAATAGTAACGGACAACACCAATTCAATAGACCCGGATATTTACGACAGGCTTTCGGCCGGCGATGTGATGCGCCTCTTACAGGAACTACCCCGCAATACAGCCCTGGTCTTTAACCTGTTCGTACTGGATGGCTTCAAACACGAAGAAATAGGACAAATGCTGGGTATCGCCACCGGCACTTCCAAATGGCACCTCAATGAAGCAAGGCGCCTACTAAAACATAAACTGGACACTTTATTGAAAAAAGAAATTTACTCTAATGCGATCTGAAGAACAACATATTGATGACTTCTTCCGTAAAAAAGAGGAAGAATACCAGCAGGGTACCGGCAGTGCCGATAGCCACTGGGAGCAAATGAGAGGGTTGCTGAAGCAAGGTGCCACCCCTACCCCCAAGGGATACCGCATGCATACTACCCGGCGCATTATAAAATACCTGGGCGGATTTACGGTGGTAACCGTGATCACACTGGTAGTGATCACTACCATCAAATCAAAAAAGAAAGCGCCCGTTAGAGCCCCCCTTGCCCAAACAACAATAGCAGCGCGCCAAAAACAACAGGTCGCAAAAACAACAGCCACTGTCCGGACTGCTGTTAAGAAAAAAGCGCCCATTACGCCTGTTAACACACGCCCCCGGCCTGCCACCACGCAACCGGCACAACGTAAAATAGGTTTCCAACCCGGATCCCAACCAATCCAGCATACAACCAGCACGCAACTGGTAACGGACCGGCCATCAACACCCGCCATAGTAAGCACACTGGCAGAAGAATTGGCCAGGGATTCAGCCGCCGCCGCTACTGCTGTAACCAATACAGCCACCAATGCCACAACGGCCATGCAGCAGCTCAATTCCTTCTATAAGCAACTGGAAAAAGAAGGACAGCAATTTGTAATAGATATAAATAAAGACACCATCCTCACCGGTAAAGAGGGTACGCGCCTGTCCGTTCCGGCACAGGCTTTCAGCTTTAAAAACGGGAGCCCCATACAAGCAGGAAATATAACGATCGTATTGCGGGAGTACTATAGTTACGAAGATATCCTGGCCGCGAAGCTCTCCACTACTTCGGGTGGCGAACAACTGATCTCCGGTGGCATGGTGCACATTGCGGCAAAGCTCAATGAACAGGAAGTAAAAATAGCGCCGCGGAAAAACATACAACTCGAAATGCCCACCAAACAATACGATGAACAAATGCAGCTTTTCCAGGGCACAAGGAGCAGCTTAAAGAATGCTTTTGTAGCCAAATTCATGGAAAACCGGATGATTGACACGGTACGCTTTATGAAAAGGGAGGCCGATGAAAATGGTGACATTGACTGGGCCCCCCTGGGACAGGTACAAAGTTTCAGAGATCCCCTTAACCGTGAAATAAAGGTGCTGGACCCCTATGGCGACCCCTACCGTGTTGCGCATAGTGAGAGCGGGAAAATAAAAGCATGGTTCTATGTATCCAAAGCATGCCCTTACTCCGATGCAGAAATGAAGCAAAAACTAAAGGAACATTCCAATTACTATTTCGATAAAATAAAGATAAAACGGGTACAGGTAGTCCCGGTAGCGCAATACCAGTACAGGAAGGACAGGATTTCCATAGCAGGCGATTCTGTAATCATGACCTTTCGCCAGGCCCTGCGTAAGAAATTATTGTCACCGGAAGACAGTATACGTGTATTGGAAAAGTTCATCGTGGACAGTATCGACCGCGAAAAGCGCCACCAGCTTATGAACAAATACAGCTTTACCATCACCAACCTGGGCTGGTTCAATTGCGACCGCTTTAACAGGGACCGTGGTCCGAAAGTGCTGTTTGCTTTCAAACCAGGTGAAGGGTTTGAGCCCTCCAGTATGGTCTCCCACCTCGTATTTACCCGCTACCGCTCCGTATTGCCCGGTGGCTACAAGGACCATAAAATATACTTTGGCAAGGTACCTAAGGACGAAGTGGTCAAAATTGTCAGCATCGGCGTCAAAAACGGGAAAGTAATGGCCTGCATCCAGGAACTTAATACTGACAAAGACGAGATCAGCGACCTGGCCTTTACAGAGACTACGCCCGAAGAATTCAAACAAAAACTACAGGCGCTCAACCTCATCCAGCCATAAAACATTGATACATACCTGAAAGATTAAAAGGGTGGGTCACCTTCCAAAGGTGGCTCACCCTTTTAATTCCCCTTAAATGGTTACTTTTGCAATCCGTAAAAGCAAGCTATAAGACGAATGACAGACTTTAAAAGATACCTCGTAACAGCCGCATTGCCTTATGCCAATGGCCCCGTGCACATTGGTCACCTGTCGGGCTGTTATATACCGGCCGACATCTATGTACGCTACCAGCGCGCGCGCAAGCAAGACATTCAATTTATCTGTGGCAGTGATGAACATGGTGTACCCATCACCATCCGCGCCATGAAAGAAGGCGTCACTCCACAAGAGATCGTAGATAAATACCATGCCTTCATGGGAAAGAGCTTTGAAGAAATGGGCATTTCCTTTGACATCTACTCCCGTACTTCCAATAAAATACACCACGAAACAGCCGCCGGTTTCTTCAAAAAGCTGTACGATGAGGGTTTATTTGAAGAAAAGGAAACAGAACAATACTTTGATGAGAAGGCCAATACATTCCTGGCCGATCGTTACATTATCGGCACCTGTCCTGTATGCGGCAATGAGAATGCCTATGGCGACCAGTGTGAAAGATGTGGCTCTACCCTTAGTCCCGAACAATTGATCAATCCACGCAGCGCTTTAAGTGATGCCGTACCGGTGAAAAGGAAAACCAAACACTGGTATTTCCCGTTGCAGAATTATGAGCCCTGGTTGAAAGAATGGATACTGGAAGGTCATAAGGAGTGGAAGAACAACGTGTATGGCCAATGCAAAAGCTGGCTCGACAGTGGCCTGCAAAGCCGTGCTATGACCCGCGACAGCAACTGGGGCGTAAAAGTGCCCCTGCCCGGTGCAGAAGGCAAGGTACTGTATGTATGGTTTGATGCGCCTATTGGCTATATCAGTGCCACCAAGGAGCTCACCGACAAGTGGGCCGATTACTGGCAACAAAGCGATACCAAGCTGGTGCACTTCATCGGCAAGGACAATATCGTATTCCATTGTATCATCTTTCCTGCCATGTTAAAGGCGCACGGAAACTATGTATTGCCCGATAATGTGCCTGCCAACGAATTTCTTAACCTGGAAGGTGAAAAAATCTCTACCAGCCGCAACTGGGCAGTATGGGTACATGAATACCTGAACGACTTCCCGGACCAGCAGGATGTATTGCGCTATGTGCTTTGCTCCAATGCGCCGGAAACAAAAGACAATGATTTTACCTGGAAAGATTTCCAGGACAGGAATAACAGCGAACTGGTATCCATCTTCGGCAACTTCGTCAACCGCACTTTTGTGTTGATGCACAAACTCTGCGGCGGCAAAGTGCCCAACCTGCATGCCGATGTGGCCGATAAGACCGATGAAAATATGATCGCAGAGTTCGAAGCCACCAAAACAAGGGTGGAGAACCTGCTGGAGCAATACAAGTTCCGCGATGCCCTGTTTGAAGTGATTGACCTTTCCCGCAAAGGCAATAAATACATGCAGGAGAAGGAACCCTGGATCGTGGCAAAATCACTGGCAGACAATCCTGAAAAGCAAAAACTCATTGATAACTGCCTGCACATTTGCCTGCAGTTAACGGCCAACCTGGCTGTGCTCATCAATCCTTTCCTGCCTTTCACCGCTAAGAAAATGCTGCACATGATGAAGGTGGTGGAAAAAATGCTGGATTGGGAAAATGCCGGTAAAGCGAAGCTGCTGAGCGTAGGCTATAGCTTAAGAGAACCGCAATTACTGTTTAGAAAAATAGAAGATACAGAAGTACAGGCGCAAATAAGCAAGCTTGAAGCCAATCGTATAAAACCAGCTTCCACACAATCCGAAGCAGTTAAAAATGCAAAGCCTGACGCAAAGGGCAGCGAAGCAAAAGAACAACCAGTAACCAGCAACCAGAAACCAGAAATCGTCTATGATGATTTTGGTAAAATAGACCTGAAGGTAGGAACGATCCTTTCTGCAGAGAAAGTGGCCAAGGCCGACAAACTGCTGAAGCTGGAAGTAGACCTCGGATTTGAAAAGCGCACCATCGTATCGGGCATTGCCCTGCATTTCAAACCCGAAGACATTGTAGGTAAGCAGGTAGTGGTGGTAACCAACCTGGCGCCCCGCAAAATGAAAGGCATAGAAAGCAATGGCATGATCCTGATGGCGGAAGACAAAGCAGGCAAACTGCATTTCGTCAGCCCCGGCACCAAAATAGATGAGGGGTCAGGCGTAAGTTAATATCAGCAATTCTTTAATTGATAAAGCCCCGCTCAACAATCAGCGGGGCTTCTTGTTATCTGTACAAATCAATGTGACCATTCATTTAAATCATTCTATATGAAATACGGATTTATCGGGCTGGGAAGCCTCGGCACACCGATTGCCATTAACTTACTGGAAAGCGGTCATCCCCTCTATGTATACAACCGCACCATCGCAAAAGCAAAACCACTCGAAGCCAAAGGCGCTATCGTATGTGATACAGTAGCAGCACTGGCGCAGCAATGCGATATTGTTGTCACCATGGTAGCTGATGATGCCGCCCTGAAAAGCATTACTACCAGTGAGAACGGATTATTACAACACGGGAAACCCGGCAGCATTCATATTTCCATGAGCACCATCCTGGCGCAAACAGCGGGTGAACTGGCCGCCCTGCACCAGGAAAAAGGTCAGCACTACCTGTCTGCCCCGGTATTTGGACGGCCCGAAGCAGCCGTAGCCCGCAAGCTCAACTTTGTGATCTCCGGCGAAAAGACCATCCGCGAACAGGCAACACCCCTGCTTAAAGAGGCCGGTGGCACTGGCGTATGGGATTTTGGCGATGACGTGCTCACTGCCAATACCGTTAAGCTATGTGGCAACTTCTTAATCGCTACTGCCCTCGAAGCCATTGGCGAAAGCGCCCTGCTGGCGCAGCAAAGCGGCGTAGACGCCCATAAAATGTGGGATATGTTTGGCCAAACCATCTTCAATGCCCCCATTTACCAGAACTACAGCAAGATCATCCTCAACCAGCAATTTGAGCCCGCCGCTTTCACCGCCAAACTGGGCCTGAAAGACCTCAACCTGGTATTGCAACAGGGTGCGCTGGCCCAACAGCCCTTACCCCTGGCAGAATTGCTCAAAGGCCACCTGGCCCAACTGGTCAACAACGGAAAAGAATCCATAGACTGGAGCGCTGTTTCTCTTGGTGCCTCAAAATAACCTTTAAGCCATCTTCATATTAAAATCAATAAAATACAATAAAAAGCTATAGAGCTCTTACAGAGCTTTTATAGAGCACCTATAGAGGTCTTATAGAAGCTTCAGACCCTTGTTGAACCAGTGGCGTTGTATAGGCATTCATAGGGTTAGTAACCCCCCTGCCCAATCCGGCGGTATACAGCATTACCCCCCACCAGTGCCGGCAAAGCTTAACATGGCCTGAAACTTTTTTATTCCAGCTTTTTTACTACCTTCGGGTTAAATAGTTGTTTAACTAACTAATTTATTCTATGTCAAAACGCCTTATCAGGAAGGTCGCAGTACTGGGCAGTGGAGTCATGGGATCGCGCATAGCTTGTCATTTTGCAGGAGTAGGTTTACAGGTCTTATTATTGGACATAGCCCCTAAAGAACTAACCGATGCGGAAAAGGCCAAAGGATTATCTCCCGATCATCCGGCCGTAAAGAACCGCATCGTTAATGAAGCATTGGCGGCCGCCATCAAATCCAACCCTTCCCCCACTTATACCAAAGACGTAGTAAAAAGAATAAAGACCGGCAACTTCACGGATGATATGAAAGATATTGCCGGTTGTGATTGGATCATTGAAGTTGTAGTAGAACGGCTCGATATCAAACAACAGATCTTTACCGAAGTAGAAAAATACCGTAAACCCGGCACCCTCATCACCTCCAATACCTCCGGTATTCCCATCCACCTGATGGCCGAAGGAAGGAGCGAGGATTTTAAAAAGCATTTCTGCGGTACCCACTTCTTCAACCCGCCGCGCTACCTGCGCCTGCTGGAGATCATCCCTACCCCGCATACCGATCCGGCCATAACAGATTTCCTCCTGCATTATGGCGATCTGTACCTGGGCAAAACCACCGTACTGTGTAAGGACACACCGGCCTTTATTGCCAACCGCATCGGGGTATATGGCATCATGGCCATCTTTGGCCTGGTAGAGAAAATGGGACTTACCATTGATGAGATAGATGCTCTGACAGGCCCCATCATCGGCAGGCCCAAATCGGCCACTTTCCGCACAGCCGATGTGGTAGGTATTGACACCCTCGTAAAAGTAGCCAAAGGCGTACATGATAACTGTCCCAACGATGAAGCCAAAAACACCTTTACCATCCCTGCCTGGCTCGACAAAATGGTAGAGAATAAGTGGCTGGGCGACAAAACAGGACAGGGCTTCTTTAAAAAGACCAAAGGCGGCGGCGGAGAAAAAGAGATCCTTGTACTCAACCTCAGGACCATGGAGTATGAGCCGCGCAAAAAGCCAAAGTTTGCCACCGTGGAAGCGGCCAAGCCGATTGATGACCTCAAAACAAGACTCAAAGCATTGTGCACCGGCATGGACAAGGCAGGTGATTTTTACCGCCATTTCCATTACGGTTTATTCTCTTATATATCCCACCGCCTTCCGGAGATCAGTGATGAAATATACCGGGTAGATGACGCCATGATGGCCGGCTTTGGCTGGGAAATAGGCGCTTTTGAAAGCTGGGATGTACTGGGCGTGGAAGGCACTGTGAAAAAGATGCAGGATGCAGGTTATGCCGTAGCACCCTGGGTACAGGAAATGGTGGCCGCCGGCATTAAAACATTCTTTAAAGTGGAGAATGGCCAAAAGTTGTACTATGATATAGCGTCTAAGTCGTACAAGTCCTTACCCGGCGGCGAAGCCTTCATTGTCATGAAGAACTTCGAAAACCAAACGGTGTGGAAGAACAGTTCCTGCCGTACCTACCACCTGGGCAATGATGTGCTGGGATTGGAATGGTATACCAAAATGGGCAGCATTGGTGGCGAAGTACTCGAAGGCATACAAAAATCAATTGCCCTGGCAGAAAATAAATACAAGGGTTTGGTGATTGCCAATGAAGGTGCTAACTTCAGTGCCGGCGCCAACGTAGGCATGATCTTCATGCTGGCCATTGAACAGGAATATGACGAACTGGATATGGCCATCCGCCTCTTTCAGAATACCATGATGCGGGCGCGTTATTCTTCGGTGCCGGTAGTAGTAGCGCCACATGCTTTATCTTTGGGCGGCGCCTGCGAACTGAGCCTGCATGCCGATAAAGTATGCCCTGCTGCAGAAACTTATATCGGGCTGGTGGAACTGGGCGTGGGCCTCATTCCCGGCGGTGGCGGCACCAAAGAATTTGTATTGCGCGCTGCCGATGAAATGCATGAAGATGAGCCCGAAACCATTACCCTGAAAAACCGCTTTCTCACGATTGCTACAGCCAAAGTAGCCACTTCTGCTGCCGAAGCCTTTGAACTCGGCATCCTGCGTAAAGGCCATGATGAAGTTATTTTAAACCAGGGTCGCCGTATAGCAGAAGCCAAAAATAGTGTACAGGAAATATATGATAGTGGTTACATTACCCCCGTACAACGGTCTGATATAAAAGTATTGGGACGTTCAGCGTTGGGTGCTTTATATGCCGGTATCAATGGTATGTGGCGCGCAGGTTATGCTACCGACCATGATGTGGTAGTAGCCAAAAAGCTGGCGTATGTAATGTGCGGCGGTGATCTTAGTGAGCAATCCGCCGTTACAGAGCAATACCTGCTCGACCTGGAAAGAGAGGCCTTCCTCAGCCTTTGTGGTGAAAAGAAAACACTGGAAAGGATACAAAGCGTACTCAAAGGCGGAAAGCCGGTACGCAATTAGACCCATCGTTTGTTACGCGTTCAATTATAAAAGGGTCACATGAGAAATCCCGGGGTGCAACCATCAAGGTTGCGCCCTTTTTTGTTACCTTGAATGCTATGGGAGAAGCTCAGTTAGACAAATCATCCTTACAACTTACGATCCACTCCGTATTTTATTTCTACGGTGATGCAGCCTCCCTGGAACTGTCTATCCGGATTGCCGATGATATCAGCGCCTGCTGGAATGAACCCAAAGCACCCGTCAATATCAAACGGGAGCTTTACACAGTACAATTCAACGTGGAAGGCATCTATGCACCCGACCTCGATCCCGAAAAGGTATGGTACAATGACCGCCCCCGGCTCAATTTCTTCCGCATTGAAGAATTTGCCGGCGGCAATATCTCCTTCGTGGACGGCGTAGGATGCAATACCGGCTATTTCAAACTCTCCAACCTGTTGCAAACACCCACTACTGCCGCCCATGAATATGGCCATACGCTCGGGCTCGATCACCCCGGGAACCTGGACCTCCGCGGCGGTGGTATCCCCGGCATCATGTACCCGCGCGGCACCCTCTGCGATCCGTCATTCCAATACAATCCCGCTGCTGTACCGGGAGAGGAGGGCGGTACCCTCGATCCCCGCTTCCGGAAAGTATTGCCGGCAGATGTAGAAGGGCTGAAACTGCATAAACTGGATTTTAACCAGCAGGGCATGGCCATCGTAGGCGATTTTTCCAGTATGTATCACCAAAAACATATAGCAACAGACTTTCAACAATAAAAAGAAAGTACCATCTTTATAGGATAAACGCCCTTACATGGCTATTCTCACTATTGAAAGTTTGCACAAGAACTACGGTTACATTCAGGCGCTCAAAAATGTTTCTTTTACAGTTCCCCAGGGATCTGTATTCGGCATACTGGGGCCTAACGGAAGTGGGAAAACCACTTTACTGGGTATCATTATGGATATACTGCGCCCTACTTCCGGGTCGGTTAAGCTCTTTGATGAAGTACCCGGCCCGAAGCACCGCAAGCAGATCGGTACTTTTCTGGAAACGCCCAACTTCTACCACTACCTTAATGCAGTACAGAACCTTAACATTGCTGCCGCCATCAAGGGACGCGGCCAGGAAGATATAGAGCGGGTGCTGAAGCTGGTTAGCCTTGATCAGCGTAAGCTTTCCAAATTCAGTACCTATTCACTGGGTATGAAACAAAGACTGGCCATCGCCTCCTGCCTGCTGGGCAATCCGGATGTACTGATCTTTGATGAGCCTACCAATGGACTCGATCCTGTTGGCATAGCAGAGACAAGGGAACTGATCAAAAAACTGAACAAAGAAGGTAAAACCATCATCATGGCGAGCCACCTGCTGGATGAAGTGGAGAAAGTATGTACCCATGTAGCGATCCTGCAAAAGGGTACCTTAATTACCCACGGTCATGTAGATGAAATACTGGTGCAGGAAGATATTGTGGAAGCAGGCGCCGCCAATATGCAGCAACTCTTATCCGCGCTGCAATCCTATCCCGGCGCCGCACAGGTAGCCATGAACGAACACCATGTGGAAGCATTCTTTCCCAATGGCACCGCCAGGCTGGAAGCGGTTAATAAATACTGCTTTGAGCAAGGCATCATCCTCAACCACCTTCGCCTGCGCAAGAAAAGCCTCGAAGCCAAATTCTTTGAACTCACCCAAAACAACAAGTGATCATGCTGCAATTACTATCCATAGAATGGCTGAAGCTGAAGAACTACCGTACCTTCTGGATATTGGCCATCTTGTACATCGTAAGCATATTTGGCGCTAACTACATTGGCTTTCGTATCCAGCAAGCGATATACGAAGAAAAGCAGGCAAAAGGCATGGCGCAAATGATCATTGGCACGCCTCCTTTCGCTTTCCCCAATGTATGGCATATGACCAGTTACATCAGCAGCTTCCTGCTGTTTCTGCCTGGCCTGCTCCTCATCATGCTGGTTACCAATGAATACAATTTCAAAACACACCGCCAGAACATCATTGACGGCTGGAGCCGCCGGGAGTTCATTGCTGTAAAACTCATCATGGCCGTTATAGGCGCCCTGGTCTCCACAGTTGTGGTAACGCTGACGGCTTTACTGTTTGGGTTTATAGAGGGCTCTGAATCCTTCAGCACAGAAAAAACCATTTACCTCTTCTACTACTTCATCCAGGCGCTGAGTTATTCTTTCGTAGCCTTATTATTTGCCATACTTTTTAAACGGGGTGGACTGGCCATTGGCGTATTCTTCCTGTATGCACTGGTGCTGGAGAACCTACTGGCGGGTCTCATGAACCGCTACCTTAATTATAGCGGCCGTTATCTTCCGCTGGAATCAACAGACAACCTGGTGCCATTTCCCTTATTTGAAAATGTACAGCGCCAGATCATTCAGCCGCCTAATATCACCGCACTGTTTATAACAGCCCTCGTGTACCTGGCAGCTTATTTTGTTTTTATCAGCCGGAAGTTTGAGACAGATGATCTCTGAGCTATTCTTTGGTTAAGTCTCCCAATGCAGCCTCAATAGTGGGATAAAGGAACTGAAAGCCTGTAAGACCTATTTTACTGTTACTTACGGTGGCGCTTTTCAGCACTTCAATGCTCAGGCCACCCAATAAGATCTTTAATACAAAAGAAGGAACATAGAGGGGAATATAAAAGCGGCCTTTTATTTTCCCGGCCAGCATAATCATAAAATTCCTGTTCGTAACAGGTTGTGAGGCAACTCCATTATATACACCGTGCAATTGTTCATGTTCAATGGCATAGAGCATCAGGCGCGCCAGGTCGTCAATATGTATCCAGCTAATCACCTGCTTACCGCTGCCCAGGATGGGAGCGACGCCAAAACGTACCGGCATTTTGTATTCCTTTAAAGCACCACCTTCCTTACTTAGCACAATGCCTATGCGGAACTTTACCAACCGCTTACCCAGTTCCTGCACCGGGTCAATGCTGGCTTCCCATAATTTGCAGGTTTCACCCAGGTATCCATCATCCGCCGGGTCATCTTCTATAAAAGCTTTACGGCCAGGTTTTCTTTTGGCATCATCACCATACCAGCCGATACCGGAGGGATTGATCACAGCCTTTACCTTATTGGGATTTTCTTTCAGCGTTTTCACCAGCAGTTCCCCGCTCTGCACACGGCTATCAACAATTTCCTGTTTTCTCTTTTTGGTCCAGCGCTTATCGGCCACCCCTGCTCCTGCCAGGTTAATAATATAATCGGCTTTTTGAACAGCGGTTACATCAATCTCCTGTTTGGCCGGGTCCCAATGCGCTACCGAATAACCTGCATTACCAGCGGCAGACTGCCCCCGGGAAAGGATAATGACTTCGTACCCTTTACTGATCAATAAGCTGGTTACCGCCTTTCCTACCAAACCTGTGCCCCCGGTAATGAGAATGGTTGCCATAAGCCGGATGTTTCGGGGTTCAAGTTACATCAAAAAAAATCCCTCCTGAAGAATCAGGAGGGAAACAACTAAAAACAACAATCGCTGCATTTTAAATAGACTTCATTTTTTGCAGGGACTTGAGGTACAGAACAATTTTAATCGGGATTCTTACCATCCAGGAATGTATTGATGGTAGAGATCTGTCCGTTATTATTTTCATCAGCCTTGACTTCGTAATTGCTGTAGAAGTTCTCTACGTTCGTGATGGTATTGTACAATTCCAAATTGCGGCGGATGTAAGCCGGCACAGTTTCAAACTCATTGTTAGGGTCGGCAGCATTGATGTTGAATGACAGGTTACGTAATTTCTGTATTCTCTCTGCTGCCCGGCGTTTTTGCTCTTCTGCTTCGTTCCCGGATCGGGACTCCTCAACAGAAGCGTCATTCGCTATAACAATAGGGTGAGGTTGGTGGGCCCCAGGCTCATCCGCCGCTGCTGGAATGTCATCTTTAAATACGAGTTGCATGTCGTTGGAAGTGTCGTCTTCCTGGGTTGTGTTTGCACCCGTATGTAAGACTGGTTCCTTCACAGGTGAGTGATCAGGGATGGATTCATTTGTCTTTGGTTCTGCATAAATATTGGTAGGCCTGGCCAGGTATCCTCCGGACGCTGCAGACGCCGAAGAATTATTTCTACTTTGTTGAGTTGCTGATGATGACTGACTGGATACGTTAGCGGGTGTTTCGGCAGATTTGGATGGCTGCGAAAGTACCCATTCGATCTTTTCCTCCGTATTTTCTTCCACGCTCTTTTTGTCCACAGTATTTTTACTATCGTCCTCATTCGTAAAAAGCACCAACGGCTTAAACTTAGGAGTTGGCTCCGTTTCCACCAGCTTCGGCGCAAGTTCTTCCTTCACAGGCTGTTCCGCCACTACCGGCTTCTCTTTCTTAGGCTCAGGCGCAGCGGTTTTCGCCTCCTTTACCAGGGTTGTCTTAGGCTCCGGTTGCGGGCTCAGTGACAATACGATCTTTTCCTCCTTCTTCGGAGCGGCCTTCTTCTCCTCTTTTTTGGTAAAGGGGTCCTTGTACTCAAAACCGGTGGCAATCAGGGTAATACCGATCTGGTCGCCCAGCGTATTGTCATAACCCATACCCAGGATCACATCAGTGCCTTCACCGGCTGAGCTCAATAAATAATTTTGAATAATATCTACTTCATCCATCGTGAACTCGTGCTCACCTTCGGCAGAGTTGATATTGATGAGTATCCACTTGGCGCCGCTGATCTCATTGTCATTCAGCAATGGTGAGTTCATGGCTTCTTCAATAGCCCGTTGCGCCCTGCCTTCACCACCAACAGACGCATTACCCAAAATGGCTACGCCTCCGTTGCGCATGACGGTACATACATCCGCAAAGTCTACGTTGATCTGACCGGTGCTATTGATCACATCGGTAATACACTTGGCCGCGGTGGCCAGTACATTATCCGCTTTGGCAAAAGCCTCTTTCATCTTCAGGTTACCAAACTGGTGGCGCAGTTTATCATTGCTGATCACCAGCAGGGTATCTACATATTGTTTCAGGATCCGGATACCCTCTTCGGCCTGCAACTGGCGCTTCTTTCCCTCATAGGAAAAAGGAGTAGTAACAATACCTACTGTAAGTATACCAAGGTCCTTACATATTTTTGAAATGATCGGTGCGCCACCCGTTCCTGTACCACCGCCCATACCGGCTGTAATGAATGCCATCTTGGTATTCACCTCCAGTATGCGCCTGATCTCTTCCAGGCTCTCTTCTGTAGCCTGGCGGCCAATATCGGGATTGGCGCCCGCACCCAGCCCTTGCGTAAGGTGCGGCCCCAGCTGTACTTTATTAGGTACCTTGCTCGTAGCAATCGCCTGCGCATCCGTATTACAGATAATGAAGTTAACCCCGTCAATCTGCTGACCGAACATGTGGTTCACTGCATTACTGCCACCTCCACCTACACCAATGACCTTGATGATAGATGATTTTTCCTTCGGAAGATCAAAATGAATCATAGCTTTCTTTTTTTGTCTCACCAGGCCTTACTCTCCTGAAAGCCCGTCCGGAGACCATTAAAAATTAACAGGTTAGTAGTAAATGAAAAGTACCAATCAGTGACCTTTCATAGGAAACCAGCATATTGTATGCTGAATGTTCTAATCAAGATTCATGCCTTTATAATGCGTGATCTTCTTCTTCTTTGAACAGATCAATAATGCCGTCCTTGAACTTGCCCCAGAAATCTTTAATGCCTTTCCTGTTCTTTACCTTTTCTGCTTGTGTTTCTTCTTCTTCTGCTGCTGCAACCAATGTTTCTGCCGGCTCTGCTGCCTTTCTTAATGTTTCGGGCACTTCTACTTTCCGGAAGCGGTGTTCAAACTGCTTGCGGTTATGTTCATAATCGCTGTAACCTTTTAAAATAAGACCGATACAGGTAGCATAAGTCGGCTTGGCCAGCTCTTCAATATGTCCGGCAGCCAGGTGCTCCGTAGGGAAACCAATGCGGGCATTCAACCCAGTTACATATTCTGTCAACTGGATCAGGTGCCTCAACTGCGAACCACCACCGGTTAATACTACACCGCCATTTAGCGTACGGTTATCCAGGCCTACCTGCTTCAGGTGATAGGTCACAAAATCCATGATCTCACTCATGCGCGCCTGTATAATATTCGCCAGGTTCTTCACGCTGATCTCTTTGGCAGGCATACCACGCAATCCGGGTATTGTAATAAAGGCATTGCCCCTGGCTTCATTGGCCAGTGCACTACCAAACTGTACCTTCATCTGCTCAGCCTGTGTTTTCAACACGCCCAGGCCGGTCTTAATATCATTAGTAATATTCTCACCACCAAAGGGGATTACGGCTGTGTGCTTCAGGATGCCTTCATAAAACACAGCCAGGTCGGTGGTACCCCCACCAATATCCACGATGGCTACACCGGCTTCCAGGTCCTCCTGTCCCATAACCGCTGCGGCAGAGGCCAGGGGTTGCAGTACCAGGTCCTTGGTGATCAACCCGCTCTTCTCTACAGAGCGGCTGATATTGCGGATGGCATTCTTATCACCGGTGATAATGTGGAAATTAGCGCCCACTTTAACACCGCCATACCCGATGGGGTTGGGAATATTCTGGAAATTATCTACCGTAAACTCCTGGGGTATTACATCAATGATCTGGTCACCTGCCGGGATATACGTTTTATACTGGTCGGAGATCAGTTGATCAATTTCCCGCTGGGTAATTTCTTCTTCGGTTTGGTGACGTACAATATCTCCACGGGTCTGCAAGCTCTTGATATGATGACCTGCAATACCTACATACACCTCGCTGATCTCCAGGTTGGGGTTCGAAGTATAGCAATTGTCCAAAGCCATCTGTATGGCTTTAATCGTTTCATCAATATTTAATACCTGTCCATGCTTCACGCCGTTGGAGTTGGCACGGCCAAAGCCGATGATCTCCAGTTTGCCGAATTCGTTCTTCCGGCCGGCAATCGCTGCGATCTTCGTGGTCCCGATATCCAGACCTACGATGATGGGTTGTTGCTCGTTGTTCATGCTATCCTGTTTTTAGTTGTTGGTATGACTGATTAGTTGCTTTTACTGTTTCATAGTTACGGTCTGTTCTTCCCCGTTGCCTCAATACCTTGTTGCCTTTATGCCTATGTCTTCTTCGGCATTACGGCTTTCGGTTGTGGTTTCTTCACAGGAGCAGGTTTCTTCACAGGTTTCCGGGAGGTTTCATAGGACTGGTCTTTCACAGGTGAATTTTTCCGGGTTACATTGTTCGTTCGCTTCGGAACAGTCGTCGTCGCAGGTATGGGTGGTTTTTCAGTCGTCGGGTTTTTAGCCGGTGAGTTATTCACCGAGGTCAGGGCCTCCTGGGCCCGTGCGCTTTGCCTGTTTACAGAATCCGTTAAAGCTGTTTGTGCCGCTGTCATCAGGTTTTGTATGCTGCGTGCAGCCTGTACAGAATCCACCCTGCTCACATAACCGCCTTTCTTTACGCCTATTACCTGGCGGTCATACTGAACATTTACCCGCTCATATACATCCATGCCTGTTTTACTTAACACCATGCGGTAGAACTGGAGCAGGCGCCCAAACTTCTTATCGAAGTCTGTACCATCGCCAAATTCAATCACATGGTTCCCTACCATGGGTATCATTTCAAACTTTCTATCCGTCACTATATCCGTTTGCGCTATCTGCGCCATCCAGAACGGATTGTGCCCGATAAAAAGGCTTACCTGCTTGATATGCTGCAGCAATGTGCTATCAGCGCTGCCCACCCGCAGCTTATCTGTCGGGAAACCGGTGAATACCGGTAACCTGGCAGACACTTTTTCCGACAACGGCAATCTTTCACAACTGCTGTCAATATAGAAGCTGTTGCCTGTCACTGTAAACAGGCGGGCAATCGGCTCCCGCTCCTCGATCTTCACCTGCAGTACCTCGTTGTTATCAAAGAACAATTCAGCATCCCGTATCCACACATTCTTTTTGAGGCGTTCTTCCATGCTGCGCAGGTCAAACCGCTTCAATGACCGGCCCTTCAGCGCTACAGCGCCATTGCCGGTAAGTATATCCACCACTTCTTTCTTATTCATGAACCATTGCCCCTCGGCATTGGTCATACTGATCTCATATCCTGCACAGGTTTTGTCCTTCCTGTTCCTGATGGCCGCTACCAGCAATACCACCACGCCGGCCCCTATTATGGACCAGAGGCCGATAAACAACAACTTCCTGATATGACGGTTCACTTTCATTTGTTTCGCCGGTAGCCCCACCCAACGGCCAGAGGACCGTCAGATGGGTACAACAGACCCAGGAATCCCGGGCAATGACTACTATTTTTGTTCAATGATCTTTTTAATCGGCTGCACCAATGCATCAATATCTCCTGCCCCTGCCGTTATCAGCAACCAGCCGCCACTTTTTCCGCCGTGGTTCGTGTCCCCACGAACCACCCCTTCCACCCACTTCAATAACTCCTCTTTTTGCAACAATTGCTTGTGCTCATTTTTCATCCGTTGCAGGACCATCTCACTTGTTACACCTTCCATCGGCAATTCCCTGGCCGGATAAATAGGCAGCAGGATCACCTCATCGGCCATGTCCAGCGTAGCGGCAAACTCATTTGCAAAGTCCCTTGTCCTGCTGAACAGGTGCGGCTGGAAGACCACCGTACAATGCATATCCGGAAACAGGTTTTTGGCTCCGGTGATCAGCGCCCGCAACTCTTCCGGGTGATGCGCATAATCATCTACAAACACAATCCCACCTTCAGCAGACTTAACGATGTATTCAAATCTCCGCTTCACACCCCTGAAACCAGCCACCGCTGCTTTGATCTTATTATCTTCTATGCCCAATTGGTGCGCCACTGTAATGGCTACGATCACATTTTCGATATTATGCAGTCCGCCCATGTTCAGTTCCACATCCTTCAACTGCCAGTCTTTCATTATCACATCAAACGTGTAGCTCCCGTGTTGCCGGCGGATATTGGCAGCATATACATCCGCCTTTTCATTTTGCAAACTATAGGTAAGATGGTTACCCGTCCTCAGATCACCCGACCGGGGTAATCCATACTTACTCAGCAACAAACCGCCCGGCTTTACCTTACCCGAGAACTCAATGAACGCTTCTTCCATCGCTTCCGGCGTTCCATAAATATCGAGGTGATCGGGATCCATGGAAGTGATCACAGCGATATTGGGACTCAGGCGCAGGAAGCTCCGGTCGTATTCATCCGCTTCCACCACACATACGTTGCGCTCATGGCTCCAGTAGTTGCTGTTATAGTTTACGGCAATGCCTCCGAGGAAAGCATTGCAACCATAACCACTGTCCTGCAGCAGGTGGGCCGTCATGGTACTCACTGTTGTTTTGCCATGCGTACCTGCCACGCAGATATTAAAAGAACTATTGGTAATTAACCCCAGCACTTCACTACGCTTCAGCAGGGTATAATTATTTTGCTGATAATACACCAGCTCCTTGTGCGCTTTAGGTACAGCCGGCGTATATACGATCAACTGTGCATCCTTTGGCGCTTTTGACAGGTCTTCTTCATAATGTACCGGTATCCCTTCTTCTTCCAGCTTCCTGGTGAGCGGGGTGGCTGTTTTATCGTACCCGCTTACTTCCCGGCCATGAAACTTAAAATACCTCGCCAGCGCACTCATGCCAATCCCACCTATACCGATAAAATAAACCCGCTGAATATCTTTTAATTCGATCATAACAATCAACCTTTCTTATCAACATTCGCACTCACTACCTTTAATATCTCTTTGGCAATCACTTCATCCGCATTCGTTACTGCCAGCTTGCCTATATTCTCTTTCAGCAGTGCCTGCCGCTGTTCATCCTTCGCCAGTTCAATCACCGTGCTTACCAGTTTTTCTTTTGCTTCGCTGTCCCGCACCATAATACCCGCCTGCCTATTCACCAGGTGTTGTGCATTCACCGTCTGGTGGTCTTCCGCAGCAAAAGGGAATGGAACCAGCACTACCGGCTTCTTCGCCACACACAGTTCCGCAATGGCCATTGCTCCCGAACGGGAGATCACAATATCGGCTGCAGCATAGGCATACTCCATTTGCGTAATAAAACTGTTCACCCAAATATGCTTATTCTCTACAGCGCGTTCGGCGGCTTTCTCAGCATAGGGCTTACCCGTTTGCCAGATCAGTTGAATATCATGTTTGGCAAACAGGTCAATCTGTGCGTCCAGCGCTTCATTAATACCTTTGGCGCCCAGGCTGCCACCGGTAGCCAGTATGGTTTTCTTAGCCGGGTCCAGTCCAAAGAACTCTATCCCTTTTTCCCGGTTAATGGTATTGTTGGCGATCACACTGCGGACGGGATTACCCGTGATCTGCAGCTTATCAGCCGGGAAAAACTTTTCCATCCCATCACCTGCCACAAATACACGGGTGGCTTTCTTACCCAGCATCATGTTCGATTTGCCGGCAAAGGAATTAGATTCATGGATGAACGTAGGGATACCCCTTGCCTGCGCATACCGCAACACCGGAAAACTGGAATAACCACCTACACCTACTACCGCATCCGGCATAAAATCGGTAATGATCTTCCTTACCTGGAAAAAGCTTTTGATCAGTTTAAAAGGCAGACCAATATTTTTAAGCAGTGAGCTTCTGTTAAAACCGGCAATATCTATTCCTTCGATGGAATAGCCAGCCTGGGGTACCTTCTCCATCTCCATCTTTCCCTTCGCTCCCACAAATAAGATGTCAATAAACGGATCATTTTTCTTCAGCGCATTGGCAATGGCAATGGCCGGGAAAATATGCCCGCCGGTCCCTCCTCCTGCTATGATGATCTTTTTCTTCAATCTATTTTAAATGTTCAATACTCAATGTTCAATGCTCAAGGGGCTGCCTTACTCACTACTCATGCCTTCGCCGCTTCCGCCGCCGCCTTTCCTTCTGATTGTTCCACATTCCTGGCTACGCTGAGAATAATCCCAATCGAAAGACAGGTAAACAGGAAGGAGCTACCACCCATACTCACCAGTGGCAGCGTTACACCTGTTACCGGGAACAGGTTCACCGTCACCGCCATATTGATCAAGGCCTGAATCACCAGCGTAAAGCTTAATCCCAATGCCAGGAAAGCCCCAAACGCATAGGGACATTTCCGGAATACCCGTATGCTCCTCAGCAGGAACAACAGGTAGATCAATATGATAAAGGCCCCTCCTACAATACCATACTCTTCAATAATAATGGCAAAGATGAAATCAGAATACGGGTGTGGCAGGAAATTCCTCGTTTCACTATTACCCGGGCCTAGTCCCAGCATGCCACCTTTGGCAATCGCGATCTTAGCCTGGTTTATCTGGTAATTCTCATCTTTATCCGTCTGTTTGCTGTCGTACACAAAATTTTGTACCCGCTTGATCCAGGTAGGCAAACGTCCTGCTTCCAGGATGGCGGGCAGGTCTTTTGTCTTTCCTTCTTCTTTATCATAATAGGCAACAGCGATCGTAACGAGCAGCACTACCGGGATGGCCAGTAATCCGATCGTCATCAGCAGGTGTTTCATACTCGCCCGCCCTATGAACATCAGCAACATACTGGTAGCGCCTACCAGCAAAGCGGTTGACAGGTTGGCCGGGGCAATCAGTATACAAATAACAACAACCGGCAATATTACCGGCAGAAACCCTTGCTTAAAATCCTTGATCTTATCCTGCTTCTTGCTCAGCAGCCGGCTCAGGTACATGAACAGGGCCAGCTTGGCAAGGTCGGAGGTTTGGAAAGTAAGGTTAATGATCGGCAGCCTGATCCAGCGGCTGCCTTCATTCAGCCTCACCCCGAAAAACAACGTATATATCAGGAGCGGAATGGACAGCAGGAACAATATCCGCGCTACTCTTGAATACAAGGTGTAATTCACCCGGTGCGAAAAATAGATCACCGCCATGCCCACAATAATGAACATGATCTGTTTGAACAGGTAGATCTCGGTATTACCCCGGTTGTATTTATACGCCAGCAAGCCGGTAGAGCTATATACTACCAGCATAGACACCAGCGCCAATACAAGCACAATAGCCCATATTGCTTTATCTCCTTTCGTTCTGCTCAAAAGGCTACCGGGGCTTCTACCAATAGAAGCCATCTCATCAAACCGTATATCTTTTGAGTTACTCATTACTACTTATATCTTTCCACTTACAACTCCCGCACCGCCGCCTTGAACTGCTCGCCCCTGTCTTCATAATTCTTGAACAGGTCGAAGCTGGCGCAGGCAGGGCTCAGCAATACGATATCTCCTTTATTGGCCAGGTGAAAGGCAGCCTGTACCGCTTCGCGGGCGCTGGAGGTATTCACCATTACCGACACATCATTCTGGAAAGCCTCGTGGATCTTGCGGTTGTCAATACCCATGCACACAATGGCCTTTACCTTTTCTTTTACCAGCTCCGTGAGCAAAGAATAATCATTCCCCTTATCTACGCCACCCAATATCAGGATGGTAGGTTTTTCCATGCTTTCCAGCGCATACCAGGTGCTGTTCACATTGGTAGCCTTGCTATCATTAATAAACTGCACCCCCCGCACTGTAGACACCGGTTCCATCCGGTGCTCCAGGCTTTCAAACGTCTGTACTGCGTCACGGATCTTCTCCTTGCGGATACCGATCATGGCGCCGGCAATACCTGCAGCCATAGTGTTATATTGATTGTGTTTCCCTTTCAGGGCAAAATCATAAATACTCATTTGGATCTTCTCATCACCTGCTGCGACCGTCATTTTCCCATTTTGAATAAAAGCGCCGCGGTTAATTTCTCTGCTCATAGTGAATGGTAGTAGGTTAGATTTGATAGTAAAGTGCCCCAGGTTCTGCATGGTCACAGGGTCATCCTCACAATAAATAAAAAAGTCCTTTTCTGTTTGATTCTCTGTGATCCGGAACTTACTGTTGATGTAATTCCGGAACTGGTAATCATAGCGATCCAAATGATCTTCGGTGATATTGGTCAGTATAGCAATGTCTGGTCTGAACGTCTGTATATCGTCTAATTGAAAACTGCTGATCTCTGCTACGTACAAGGGTTTAGGGTCAACCGCTACCTGTTTCGCAAAAGAATAACCTATATTACCTACCAGCGCCGCATCCAGGCCACCCGTTTTACAGATATGGTATACCAGCGCCGTAGTGGTGGTTTTACCATTGCTGCCTGTAATACCAATGATCTTACTATCGCCTTTGTGCCGGTAGGCCAGCTCTATCTCACTGATCACAGGGATACCCTGTGCCCGTATCTTTTTAACCAGTTCATTCTTATCTGGTATGCCCGGGCTCTTCATCACTTCATCGGCATTCAGTATCAGCGCCTCGGTATGCTGCCCGGCTTCATAAGGAATATCATGGGCTTCCAACTCTTCCCGGTAATTGTCTTTAATGGCCTTACCGTCTGATACAAAAACATCATAGCCCTGCTGCCTGCCCAGTATGGCTGCACCTACTCCACTTTCGCCTGCTCCCAGTATTACCAAACGTTTGCTCATGTATAGCCAAAGTCATTTAACTGATCTGCTGCCGGATACAGTTCCCGGACAGTTCATGGAATTGTCTACGAATCGGATTAAGGGGGTTCTTCGGTAGTTTGAACTTTTTTCCAACTACTCTACTATGTTGGTTTTTCGTAAGAGGAACTTTAGTACTTACTTCTCCAATGCTTTTTTTCGCCGGTATGACGGTAAGGCGTGAAGTACTTACAACTTTTCTTTCCGTCTTCCCGCCTTTCCGGCAATAGCTTTTACCGGATCTTTAAGGTTACGATCGCAAACACGATACACAAGATGGTCACGATCCAAAACCTGGTTACAATCTTCGCTTCATGGTATCCCAGCTTCTGGTAGTGGTGGTGCAAAGGACTCATCAGGAATATCCTTCGCCCCTCTCCATATTTCTTTTTCGTGTATTTAAAATAACTTACCTGCAATGTCACACTCAATACCTCCACCAGGAATACGCCGCAGAAAATGGGTATCAGCAATTCCTTGCGCACAATGATGGCCAGGGCTGCTATGATACCGCCCAGCGTCAGACTACCGGTATCGCCCATAAACACCTGGGCCGGATAAGCATTGTACCACAGGAATCCCACACAGGCCCCGATCAGTGCGCCGATGAAGATGGACAACTCACCGAGGTTGGGGATGTACATGATATTCAGGTATTCCGCAAACCGCAGGTTACCACTGGCATAGGCAAATATGCCCAGACATGCTCCAATGATAGCGCTCACACCACCCGCCAGCCCATCTATCCCATCTGTAATATTGGCGCCATTTGAAACTGCCACGATGATAAAAATAACCACGATGATATATAACACCCAGGTCAGCCCTCTCACCGCTTCCGGCAATAACTTGGCATAATTGAACTCATGCCCTTTTACAAAAGGAATGGTAGTGATCGGCTCATTCGCTTCCACGAAATATTTTGTCTTGCCGTCAAATGTTTTTTTGATGATAATGCTATCGTCAGCCTTTACTTCGCCGGTATATTCCCTCCATGCCTTGGTATTGTCGTTAAACATCAATACCGTTCCTACTACAATACCCAGTACCACCTGTCCTAATACCTTAAACCATCCCGCCAGTCCGTCCTTATCTCCTTTCTTATAAGGTATTCCTTGTTGCTGGGCAATCCTCTTTGCACGCAGCTTGAGGTAATCATCAATAAAACCAACAATACCCATCCAAACAGTGGTAAAGATCATGACCCGTATATAGGCTTTACTCAGGTCGGCCAGTAACAAAGTAGGCACCAGTATAGCCAGGATAATGATCAACCCACCCATCGTAGGCGTTCCTTTCTTCTGCTGTTCGCCTGCCAGTCCCAGGTCACGCACCGTTTCACCCACCTGCCTTTTACGCAGGTAATTGATCAGCTTCTTACCAAACACAGCCGAAATAACCAGCGACAAGATGACCGCTATCAATACCCTGGATGTAATGAACTGAAACAGCGCACTACCCGGGAATTTCACACCCATGTCTTTAAACCAGTCAAATAAAGAATACAGCATGTTGGTTTGTTTGACTAAGAGTTAAAGAGCAGAAAAAGAGAGAGGTAAGCTACTTTCTTCAGGGTTTCCGTGGTCTTTTTCTTTGTCTTCAATCTCTTCTTTTGTTGTTTCCTGTTCTCTTCTGCTCTTTTTTACTCTTAGCTTATAGGGAACCGTCCGTGATAATTATTTTTCGTACAACTTAAACATCTCTGCCAGCACCTGCTTGTCATCAAAAGGGGATTTCACGCCCTTGATCTCCTGGTACTTCTCATGGCCCTTGCCTGCGATGAGTACAATATCATCCGGCTTAGCCAGGCTTACCGCCGTTTTGATCGCTTCCTTCCTGTCTACAATGGCGATGTATTTTCTTTTGGCCGCTGTATTCAACCCCGTTTCCATATCCCGGAGTATCTGTTCCGGATCTTCACTGCGGGGGTTATCGGAGGTAAAGATCACCCGGTCGCTATGCTCGCAGGCTGCTTCTCCCATCACCGGCCGCTTTGTCTTGTCGCGGTCTCCCCCACATCCTACTACGGTAATGATCTGCTCATGTCCTTTCCGCAGTCCTTTGATCGTGGCCAGCACATTCAGCAGGGCATCGGGGGTATGGGCATAATCCACAATACCGATCACTTTATCTTTTGCCGAAACGATGTAATCAAACCTTCCTTCAGCGCCCGTCAGTTCACTCAGTACCCGCAACACTTCAAACTTGTCTTCCCCCAGGCAAATGGCCGCGCCATATACTGCCAGCAGGTTGTAAGCATTGAACTCACCGATCAGGCGGAAATGCACTTCCTGGTCATTGATCGTCATTACCAGTCCCATCAATCCATTCTCCAGTATCTTCCCCTTGAACTCTGCCATCGTACGCAGGCTATAGTAATACTTGTGCGCCTGTGTATTCTGCAGCATCACCGGTCCTCTTTTGTCATCTAAGTTGGAGATGGCATAGGCATCTGAAGACAAGGAGTCAAAAAAGGACTTTTTTACCCGTATATATTCATCAAAGGTCTTGTGGTAATCCAGGTGATCGTGCGTAATGTTGCTGAACAGGGCCACCACGTATTTCAATCCGGCCACCCGTTGCTGATGTAAGGCATGCGAGCTGGTTTCCATGAATACATGGGTGCAGCCGGCATCTACCATCTGTTTCAGCAAGGCATTCAGGTTGATGGCATCGGGCGTGGTATGCGTAGCGGGCACAATCTCGTTGCCAATATGATTTTCCACGGTGCTCAGCAAGCCACACTTATACCCCAATCCGGTAAACAGTTTGAACAACAACGTAGCGATAGTGGTCTTGCCATTGGTGCCGGTAACTCCTACCAGTTTTACCTTTTCAGATGGCTGGCCATAAAAATTATGCGCCATATAACCGGCAGCAGCGCCACTGTTTTCCACCTGCACATAGGTAACGCCTTCCTTTAAAGAAGGGGGCATCACTTCACACACAACAGCCACCGCTCCTTTCTCCACCACACTATCAATAAACTGGTGTCCGTCGGCCGCCACCCCTTTGATCGCTATAAACGCATCTCCCTTGCCCACTTTACGGGAGTCTATATGCAGGGCATTCACGGATACAGAAAGGTCTCCATGTACCGAGCGTATCCTTACCTTATACAATATATCCTGTAAAACTGCCATATAGCTTTATACCCTGTGTTCAAAAGGGTGCGATCAACACTGTTTATGATTAGTTCAATTCGATCGTTACTGACTGATTCTTTACAAAAGCCGTTCCCGGCTCCACACTTTGCGCTTTCACTTTTCCGCGGCCTCTCACAATTACTTTTGCCTGCATGTTTTCCAACAGGTACAAAGCATCTTTCAATCCCATACCCCGCACATCGGGCATATTCTTTTTGGATACCGGCTGGCCATCCATCACCGGCTCATAATTCGCTGCATATAACCTTGTCCATTCATGGGCGCCTGCAGAATCCCTGTATTTCCACTGCAGGGTTTTCATCACCTGCTGCATATCTTCCGCAGCGCCTGCGTACAGGTAATAAGAACTATCCTTTTTTACCGGGATAACCGGTTGATTCTTTTTATCCTTATCAGCATTCAGTGCATACAATTTATCCGCCAACTCCTTAAATACCGGTCCGGCTATTTTTGCACCGTAGTACACCGCGGCACGAGGTTTATTCTTCACCACCACAATGCAACTGTACTGTGGATTATCGGCCGGGAAATAGCCTGCAAAGGACGACTGGTAAATTTGATCTGCATATCCCCGGTTACCATTGGCCATCAACGAGGTGCCGGTTTTACCAGCTACTTTGTAAGGCGCCCCTTTAAACAAAGTAGTCCCTGTTCCGTGAGGATCACTGCACACACCCTTCAACAACTCCTGCAATAATTTCAACGTTTGCTCATTGCAAACAGCTTCTTCCAATACCTCTGGTTTATTTTCTTTTACTACCAGTCCGTTCTCTTTCACGGCATTCACCAGGTAGGGCTTCATCATTTTGCCATCATTTGCTATCGCATTGTACAGCATCAGCGTTTGTAAGGGGCTTACCAGCACTTCATAGCCAAAACTCATCCAGGGTAAAGAGGTAGCGCTCCATGTTCTTGATTTGGGTGTTTTAACGATCGGCGTTGTTTCACCCAACAGGTCAATACCGGAGTATTGATCAAAGCGCATCCGCTTTAAATGTTCTACAAACTGCAGCGGCTTTTTTGAATAATAAGCTGTTACCAGCTTGGCCATGCCCACATTAGAGCTCATCTCAAACGCCTCTTTCACCGATACATCATAACCATGGTTCTCACTGTCATAAACCGTTCTGCCATTTACCGTCCACACACCGCCTTCCAGGTTTACCCGGTGATTCAGGGAGGTATATTTATCTTCCAGCAACGACAGCATGGTAGCCAGCTTGAAGGTGGAACCCGGCTCTGAAGCACGGATGGCATAATTCATATCTTCCCAGTAGCTGCCATCACTTCTCCGGCCCAGGTTGGCAATCGCCTTGATCTTGCCGGTCTTCACTTCCATTACCAGGCAGGTGCCATATTCACATTCATACTGTGTCAACACCTTCAGTAATGCATTCTCCGCAATGTCCTGCATATTCACATCCAGCGTGGTAATGATATCCTTTCCATTTTGCGGCTCGATCTCGGAACCATCTACCGGCACAAACACGCCCGCCGCAATCTTCCGCATCAACCGCTTACCACTCTGCCCCTTTAATACCGTATCATACGTTTTCTCAATCCCTACATTCGTATTCTTAATCTTGCCGTCGCTATCAATATATTCCCTCGATAAGCCGATCGTTCTGTTCGCCAGCAGGCCAAAAGGATTCAGCCGTTTGTCCTTCACTTCGGGAATAAATCCACTTTTGTCCCTACCCTGCCTGATGAGCGGCATGGTACGCAGCTCCTTGTATTGCTGGAAAGAAAGATTCTTTTTAAAAAGAAAAAACCGGTCCTTTTTACGATACCCCTGCGTTAATAACTGCTTGTATTCAGTACTGCTGCGGTCCTTAAAGTAATTGGCCAGGCAACCTGATAAAGAGTCAACATGATCCTTAAAGCGCTTGCCATTCTTCTCCCGCAGGCCTTCGGCCATGAAATCTATATAGATATTGAAGTAAGGCAGAGAGGTGCTGAGCATACTGCCATCTTCACTGTAGATCGTTCCCCGCTCAGCATCTATTTCCACAAAACGTTGTTGCTGATCTTTGGCCTGGTTGATCCAGTAAGTTCCCTGCACCTGCTGGATGTACACCGCCCGCATTAATATCACCACGCTAAATATCACTATGCCTATAAAACACAGGTACACTCTCCATAATATATCGCGTTTAACTTCCAAGGGACAGGCTATCTATATAGTTACTGATATTTAATTGTTGCTCTTTTCCTCACTGATGGAGTCACTCAATATTACCGGCGGCGCTACCAGTTCCTTCAACCCCAGCGGCTCTACTGCCTTCGCCATCTCACTCTGCTTGCTCCGGTACATCACTTCACTTTTCAGCGTTTTGTATTCGTATTGCAGCTCTTTCAATTCCTTGCTCACCTTATTGATGTTGCGGATGGTCTTATCCGCATAGTGTCCATTATATATATATATTACCGCCAGCACGGACAGGAACAGGAAGAACGGAATGTTTTTGACGATCCAGCGATAGCTGAATATCCGCTTCCGCTCGCGCTTGCGTTCTTTCTCTTTACCGGCTACAACTTCTTCTTGTTCTTTTTCTTCGCTCATAATGGTTAAGATTAGCGGCTGAACAGTTACTCACCATCCAACCGCTAACGAAAATTGCTGAATGTTCACTCGGTTTTCATACAGACATTGGAAATTATACCCTTTATTTTGATGATAAGAACTCTACATTTTCTCTGCTACACGCAGCTTGGCGCTCCGCGAACGCGGATTACGCTTTAGCTCTTCTGGCGCAGCAGTAATTGGCTTTTTGGTAATTACTTTTAACGGAGGTTCAGGAACGTTGCGACCAAACGGGTCCTCAACGACTGTTTCATCCACATCACCTTTCCTGAAAAAATTCTTGACAATCCTGTCTTCCAGCGAATGAAAGGTGATGATGGCCACACGGCCACCGGGCTTTAATAGCGAAGGAATTTGTTGCAGCATCTCTTTCAAAGCCCCCAATTCATCATTCACTTCAATGCGCAATGCCTGAAATACCTGGGCAAAGTATTTATTGGGATTCCCTTTCACCACCGCCTGTACAGCCTGTTTGAAATTGGCGATCGTTTTTAATGACACTGTTTGCCGCACCTGCACAATTGTTTTTGCCAGGGTTTTGGAGTTGGTCACTTCGCCGTATTGCTCAAATAACTTGTGCAATCGTTGCTCGTCGTAAGTATCCACCACTTCAAAGGCGGTCAGATCCTGTCGCTTGTCCATTCGCATATCCATATCACCTTCAAAACGAATAGAAAAACCACGGTCTGCCTCATCAAACTGGTGGCTGCTTACGCCAAGGTCGGCCATAATGCCATCAACCTGTGCTATTTTATGCAGGCGCAGAAACCTTTGCAGGTGACGAAAGTTATGTGGCACGAAAGTGATCCGGGGATCATCGGGCACATTTTGTTTCGCATCTGCGTCCTGGTCAAAAGCCAGCAATCGTCCATTTTTACCAAGCCGTTTCAGTATTTCGCCGGAATGACTGCCACCGCCAAATGTGCAATCCACATATATGCCATCTGGCTGCATGTTGAGACCATCTACCGTTTCCTGCAGCAATACCGGTACGTGATAATCCGTATTACCGGAGGCAGAGGGAAATTCAGCGCTATGGTTATCATTGTCACTCATCTGCTTAGTGCTGACCTCCCGGCAGGCTGGCCGCCGTCATCACCTGTTGCGCCAACTGACTGAAAGCTTCGGGTGAAAAAGATTCAAAGAGCTTTTGGTACTTATCCTTATCCCAGATTTCAATTTTGTTCATCGCCGCCACCAACACAATGTCCTTTTCCAGCCCGGCATGGTCCTTCAAATTCGGCGGCACCAGCAAACGACCTGCACTATCCAGTTCCAGCACCTGCGCCCCATTCAGAAAGTATCTTCTGAATTCCCGAACTTTGGGGTCAAAATCATTCAATTTGCCCAACTCAGCGAAAATCGGGTCCCAGCTTTTCATGGGATACAGCGTCAGGCATTTTTCAAACCCCCTGTTAACAACAAACTGGCTTCCGGCCTCTTCCGGCAACTGCTTTTTAAAGCCCGCCGGCAAGAGGAAGCGACCTTTTGCGTCCAAAGTTGCTTCGTATTCGCCTATGAAACCATTCATTTCTAATCACTTAACCCCTTATCGCTTTTAATTACCACAAAATAACACTTTTTCCCACTTTTAAACGTGGATTTGGAATTTTTATTTTTTCCACAAGTCTTGATTTGCATACAAGTACGGCTACGGCTTCATTTCAACCACTCCTTCATCAACGGAAGCTCATATCCCGGTGCATTTACTGTGAATTGCGGCGCAAAACCTGTGGATAAGCCTACTCCCCATGTGCATTGTGTGTGATTCCGCTGCCTGGTCAGACCACCCGGCGGGCCTTGCTGTTTTATCCCGGAAAGTATCGAAACCCATTGCTCCTGCATGGGTTATAGGAAGGTTCGAACATGGTGGCTCCATCTTCAGGGTACCCTCAGGTATTCTTAGGGTTATCCTAAGGTCATCCTGAGGTTAGAACCCTAAGAATACCCTAAGAAAACCCTAGGATGACCCTAAGATGACCCTAAGATGACCCCAGGATGGTAGGTAGAAGATAGGAGGATTACCCTTCCCTGGCAGGTAGATGGGGTGCATATATCGGTGAAGGTGTACATTTGTGGGAATAAGGCCGGCCCGTCACTAAACCGGCGATAGTATGGCAACATCAGGCTACTCAGGAACTCCCCTGCTAAAGAAACTGGGCATCAAGGAAAATATGAAAGTGCAACTTCTGCATGCACCCGGCAATTACATGGAATTACTGGAATCTGACATACGCGCCCAACTGGCCGGCAAAAAAGACGTACCCGACCTCATCCACCTGTTCGTAACCAGCCAGCAACAATTTGAACAGGAAATGCGGTTATTGAAAGCGGTATATACAGCCAACCCATCCGTTATTATCTGGGTCAGTTGGTACAAGAAAAGTTCCGGCATAGCTACAGACCTTACAGAAGATACCATCCGCGGGTATGCTTTACAGCATGACCTGGTTGATATTAAGGTTTGTGCGGTCAGTGAACAATGGAGTGGCCTGAAATTAGTAGTACCCAAGGCAAAACGATAAAAATGCGGCAGAAAGCCGTGCCCGATATGCATCCCAAAAGTATAGCCATCAGAGATTTTACGTACCTGCTCCCGGAAGACCGGATTGCGAAATACCCTTTACCCGAAAGAGACAGCTCCAAATTGCTGATCTATAAAGAAGGAAAGATCAAAGAAGATATTTACCGTAACATTGATCAACACCTGCCGCCAGACTCCCTGCTGTTATTCAATGATACCAAAGTTGTAGAAGCAAGGTTATTGTTTCAAAAACCCACCGGCGCCTCCATTGAAGTATTTTGCCTGGAGCCACACCCCATGTACCGCGATATCACCACTGCCATGTCGCAACAAACCCGGGTAACCTGGATGTGCCTCATCGGCGGAGCGTCAAAATGGAAGAGCGGTCAATTACTGGCGAAACAAATTCCCTGGGGCGACAGCTCTATTGTACTGCAGGCAAGGTACCTGGAAAAGATAAAGGACAGCTTTGCCATTGAGCTATCCTGGACGCCCACCTCCCTGAGCTTTGCAGAGGTACTGCATATTGCAGGGATCATTCCACTTCCCCCGTATATTAAAAGATCAGCGGAGCTCTCAGATGCTACCCGCTATCAAACCATCTATGCCCATACAGCGGGCTCAGTGGCAGCGCCCACAGCGGGCCTCCACTTTACACCAGCACTCTTTGAGCGACTGGATGCCAAAAACATCCTGCGCAATTATGTAACGCTGCACGTAGGCGCCGGCACTTTCCAGCCGGTGAAAAGCGATAACATGGATGGCCATGAAATGCATGCGGAGTTTATTGATGTACCGGCAGCACTCATCCAACAATTGATTGATTATGCTGACCGGCACATTACAGTAGTTGGCACAACTACTTTGCGCACCGTGGAAAGTCTTTACTGGCTGGGCGTCAAAACTATCTTATTCCCTGCCCTGCCTCCTGAAGAACTTGTCATTAACCAATGGGATGCGTATGAGTTGGAGGCCTCGCCTATTACAGTGCAGGAAGCGCTTACTTCCCTGCTGCGCTATATGGAAAAACAACAGTGGGAACGGCTGATCACGAAAACCCGGTTATTAATAACACCTGGTTATACCATCCGCCTGCCAAAGGCATTGGTAACGAATTTTCATCAGCCACAATCTACTTTGTTATTGTTGGTGGCAGCCTTTGCGGGAGAGCAATGGAAAAGTATCTACGAATATGCACTGGAACATGAATTCCGGTTTCTCAGTTATGGTGATGGATGCTTGCTGTTTCGGTAACCGGTTTTTCTTTCAGCAAAGGTAATTCCAGCGTAAAGGCAGAGCCTCTGCCCAATACGCTCTCTACCTTGATCTTTCCATTGTGTGCATCTACAATGGTCTTCACATAGCTGAGGCCAAGGCCAAATCCCTTTACATTATGAAGGTTGCCGGTATGTGCGCGGTAGAATTTTTCAAAGATGCGGCGTACTGTTTCCTTGCTCATACCAATACCATTGTCTTCGATGCGGATCACCAGGTTCTTATTGGTACTGTGTGTAGTTATTTTTAACAGCAGGTTCTCTTTGGAGTATTTAACTGCATTGTCTATCAGGTTAGAGATCAGGTTGCGGAAATGCACGGGGTCGGCCTGTATATAATCCCTGCGGGCGCTCAGGTTCAGGTCGGCCTGCCCCTGCTTCTCATCCAACTGTAAAGTATAATTATCCATGATCTCATGGATCAGGTCGTGCACATGGAGGGGCAATTTATTCAACTGCAGCTCCTGCCTGTCCATCACGGCTGCTTGCAGAATGGTTTCCACATGCTTGTTCATCCGCTTATTCTCTTCCTTGATGATGCTGCTGAAATAGTCCATCTTGGTCCGGTCCTGTAATACCTTGTCATTCCGCAATGCGTCTACTGCCAGCGAGATGGTAGCCAGTGGCGTTTTAAACTCATGCGTCATATTGTTAATGAAATCATTCTTGATCTCACTCAGCTTCTTCTGCCGCAACAGGGCGTTGACGGTCACATAGAAAGCAGCTATGATCATGATGGTGAAAAAAACGGCCCCGACGATCATCCATTTCATTTGCTGCAGAATGATTTTTTTAACATTGGGAACAATAACGATCATTCTTTCATCGGGTACCAGGTTCTCCAGGTCACTGCCACTGGGCGGTTGGAAATAGTACACAAACGTGATGTTATTCCCATTCGTAGTATCAATATCTTCCGCTGCTTTCAAAAACCCTTTTGACTTGAGCTCATAAGACAGCAGGTTGACATTGGATGTTATCGCAAATTCAAATTTCAGGTTTTGCAGGTTCTGACTATCAAATGCCTTGCGCAGCTTTTCTTCTACTTCAAATTCGGTAAACTTCTGTGCAATGGTAGGCGGCCTCATTAATTCATTCTGAAACTGTTCGGAAGGCCAGTTGAACCCGGGCTTGGTACGGAAGTTTTTGAGCGATGGCAGCGTGCCTTTCTGGTCCATGAGCAAGGCGCCTACCTCACCCATTCCACGGGTTATCTTAAATTGGACCTCCCCCTGCTTATCCACCAGCATTGTTTGCAACCAATTGTATTGCACATAGATGGTGCCTATCAGCGACAAACTGATCAATACGATGATAACAGGAAATACTTTCCGTAATTGCAACTGATATGATTTTAACGCCACGTCCATTTACCTGCCTGTTACTCAACAACTCAGCCACGCAATCAACTCTGGTTGGTCAATTTTTCCCTGCAGGTAATTTTCAATCGGCAAATTTAATAAACTGATTACAGAACCGCTACAGGTATGAATTCGGGAGGGTTTGATTTAACTAAGTTTTATCAGGATGCCGGAAGAATCGCCCTTCCTGGGCGGCTTACCGGGTACCACGCCTCCCGGGTACCTGACCGCTAACTTATGAAGATTTACTTAACGAATCCCTTTTTTTAAACAATCATTTTGCCAGCAGTAAATAAGTCTTAATTTAGGAATATGATTACACCGGGACCTGGAACGCTGTTGATAGCCGAACCTTTTTTAAAAGATCCTAATTTCATGCGTACGGTCGTTTTTCTTTGTGATCACCAGGAAGAAGGTAGTTTTGGATTTGTACTGAACCGCACTTATGAGCATACCCTGAATGAGCTGATGAATGACCTGGATGAACTGAAATTACCTGTTTTTTATGGCGGCCCGGTCCAGATGGACACCATTCACTTCCTGCACCAATACCCCACACTGATCCCGGGCAGTTATGAAGTACTGGACGGCATTTACTGGGGAGGCGATTTTGAAACGGCCATCAACCTTATCCGTGAAGGCTCCATTGATGTGAACAAGATACGTTTCTTTATAGGCTACTCCGGCTGGGGCAGCGGCCAGTTGAATGATGAACTGAAGGAGAAATCCTGGCTTACTGCCGAAGCCACCAAAAAACTGGTCTTCCACCGTAAAACAGATGAGATATGGCGGGAAGCCCTGAAACACCTGGGTGGTGATTATGAAATGATGGCCAACTTCCCGATTGATCCGCAATTGAATTAAGCCGAAAACCTGGGAATATATACAACGAGGTATTATTGCCTGATATATCCAAGCATCAGGTAACCCGATTGCAGTTGCTTATTGAGCAGGTACTGAACGATCATCCCCTTCCCAATCGTTTTAAAAAACAGACCGGCAATCTTCATTTTCAGGTTACTGTTTTTCGGATCACTTAATGACCTGGCAAAATCGTATTCGGTGATCTTTTTAACGTAACCGGTGAAGACTTTAACCGCCAGTTCCTTCTTACTGCTATACCCCAGTTTAGCAAATGTGGCTTGCCAGTCTTCTTCCTTTCGTGCATATTTCCGTAATTCATCCTCCCTGGTCACCGAATTAAGCGTTGTCATTAAAAACGCGCCACCCGGTTTTAATATCCTGTTTATTTCCTGTAAAGCGTGTTCCTGGTTTTCGACATACTCCAGCGTACCCATACAAACAATAATATCGAAAAAGGAATCCGGGAAGGGTATTCTATCAGTATTCAAATCACATACCTGTAAAAATGGCGTCAGTCCTGGCGGACAACTTTTAATAGCGTATTCACTGATATCGGTTCCATAGGCATCATATCCGTTCTGCCTGAGTACATCCACCAAAAAACCTTTGGCGCAACCCAGGTCCAAAATCTTCTTACCGGGAAATCTCTTTTGTATTTCAGTCACCATTGATATAAAGGCCGGGTAAAATCGCTCTGCTTCATAGGAACTGTACTCACCCACTTTATGCTCACCCGAATCGAAATAGTTATTAGAAAATTCTTTCCTGTGTTCGGCCATTTTCTATTATTCGTTTGTGGCACAAAGTAACCGTTACCATTTTCACTTATATTTACCGCACGACACATAATTAAATGTTTAATGATTAACGTATAAGTATAAACTACTAATTGAAATATTCCGATATACAACAAGCCCCGCAAACGAATTGCGGGGCTTTCTCATCAAACTTTCAGCACTTATTATTTATATTACTATTGTAAAGGGAACTTTACACCAATACCTGCCCCCCAGTTACTCATTCCATCCAGGGCGCCGTATGTAACCGGCATGTAGTTGTAATCGGCCCGCAGGGTAATACCGGCAGGTCCTTCTTTACGGAAAGGAATGAACACACCGGCTTCGGGCCTTGCTGCAAATCCAAACTTATTCTTACTGTCGGAAAACTCACCCACATATTGACGGTACAGGATCAGGTTACCACCCACTCCTACACCTACATAAGGCTGCACAGCCGCGTGCGGTATGAAGTTATACTGTACCTGGGCCAGCAATGGAACAGCCTGTACAGAATTGGAAACTACAGCAGAAATATCACTGCCATCATCCAGCTTATATACCTGGCGCGGATATTTCTGGTAGAAATCCTGGAAGCCTGTTCCAAAACCTACCGATAACTTATCATTGAGGCCGTATAACAAGCTGGCAGTCCAGCTACGGTAAGAGGTTTTATTGACAAAGTCTTTAAAATCACCTGTGGGGGTATTGATAGAGTAATTGAGGTTGAGGCTCAGCCGTCCCTCCTGTGCCTGCGCCATGCCTGCAATAAAAAGGCCGGCCACCAGCACTGCTATTATTTTATAGGAAGTTTTCATTGTTGTAATCTTTAATTGTCCTGTAAATTATTGGGCAGCTTTAAAGTAAGCAGACTGATCAAACAGGTTCTTGATATGATTGGTCACATTGGAAGTGCGGAACACACCGGAACCACGCGCCAATCCCATCCATACCCCATTGATCTTTTTGTCGGCGCCTGCATCTTTCAGGTCGAGCGCATCAATAGATAAGGCGCCTTCCCTGATCTCATAGGCCCCATAGTAAGTGGGAAACCCATAACCGTAGCCGGGATAACCCCAGTAGAAAGGATCCCAGTAACCATAATAGCTACCCCAGTAATCGGTATAACTTACAATGCCGGTATAGGTATTATAGATCCGGCTTACGTTAATACCAAGGTCAGGATTCGCGTCTTTGGCCACCAGTGTATACCCTTGTTGCTGTAACCTGCTCTTCAGGGCATCAATAACAGCCAGGTCATAGTCCGTGACGGCTTTCTCCACTAACCTGTTATTATTGATAACAGATACCGAGTCAACGATGCTGAATGTTCTATACGAGCTGAAAACGGCTGCACTATCGTGGTTGGTAATATAAATGCGGCTTTCATCTTCTGTGAGGTTATTGAGCGGCTCTTTGGTACAGCTTCCAAACAGCCCGATCACTGTTGCCGCGCTAATCGTTAAGAATATGTTTTTCATTGCATTATTATTTACGCCAATTAGACGTAAAAACAGGTGCCAGGGTTTAGTGTGGAAGCGGGCTTAACAGGGCTATAACAGTATTAAAAGGAGATTAAATTGTGAGTTGTGAACAGTGAGTTGTGAACACAAACGCCACTCACCACTCACGATTTCACTTTCCGGCATAACCACAAAATAATGATGCCAAGCAATGATAAAAGCATTAAGGCAAAACGTAATCCTGTTTGATGGGCAATAAAACCGATCACAGGCGGCCCCACCAGGAAACCGGAGAAACCTACTGTACTCACCGCCGCAAGGGCAGCGCTGGTGCTCATGGTAGTGGTTTTGGCGCTAAGGCTATATACTATAGGTATTACGGTAGCCACCCCAAAACCAATGAGCCCCAAACCTATTATAACCATTACCGGATGCGCCAGCGAAGTAGCTATTATCAATCCTGCTGTGATCAATATACCATCCAGCATAAGCGCTCCTTTATAACTCAGCCTGCCAATCACTGCATCACCTATCAACCGTCCCAATGCCATCATACAGGCAAACACCATATAACCGGTAGTACTCACGCGCTGAAGATCATTCAATACCTGCTTATAGTACAGCGAGCTCCAGTCGGCCATAGCGCCTTCACAAATAGCACAGCAAAAACAAATGGCGCCCAATAACCAAAGGGTCTTATCGGGCAAAGCAAAGATCTTTTGTTCACCTTCCGGTTTAGCTTTCCGGATGAGGTAGAAAACCATGATGCAGGAGAGCAGCGCTACAATACCAGCTACCGTCAGGAAATGTTGCATTGTAGTAGCTCCAATCTTCATTGTGTACCCTCCAAAGGCCGCGGCTGTCATAGCGCCGATACTCCACACACCATGAAAAGAAGAAAGCAGGGACTTATTATACATCTCCTCCTGCACCAGCAAGGCCTGTGTATTCATGGCAATGTTGAGTGTATTGCCACAAAAACCAAACAGGAATAAAGCGGTGGATAGCAGGAATACCGTATTGCTGTAACCAATGAACAGCAGGACGAGCGCATAGCTGATGGCAGAAGTAAAGTTCATGATCCTGCTGCCTGCTACCGACACGACCCAGCCGGCAAAAGGCAATGCCACCAATGCCCCCAGGGGCAACATGAATAATACAGCGCCCAGCTCGGCCTCATTCAGGTGAAATTGTTCTTTGATGGCAGGAATACGCGAGGCCCAGGTAGCAAATACAAACCCGCATATAAAAAAGAAGCAGGAAGCAGCAATGCGGTGTATAAGGGGCTTGTGACTGGTCATGTTGGCGCAAAGATAGCCGGACTATTTTTGCTGTAGATCAAAAAGCAACTGGCCGGCCTTTCCGGGATGTTATTTTCCGGACAAGAAATCTACCAGCCAAACAATGTGAAATCTACTATGGGCCTGCAAAACCACTCGATTTTGCGTGTTTGTGCAGCTCAGGCGTGCCAAAACTGCTGAGTGGTACAGTAATTGCGGATTTTTCACCCAGTACCATGATCCGTATCGGGCACCATGTAATGCTTGCATTACATGGCAGAGCAAAGCCCATGTTCATTACCTAAATCGAGCATCTATGAAAACCACTCTACTCGTGGCAGGCATCCTCATGTCTGCACTTGCTTCAGGCCAGCAAGTAGCCAAAAGCCTGACGGCATCCAATGGTGTGTATATCGGGTTCTACCAGTATACGCCCACAGATTACAACCCCAGCGGGGAAAAGTACCCCCTCATTATTTTCCTGCATGGTATGGGCGAACGTGGCAATGGCACCACCGAATTAACAAGGGTCACCGCCAACGGCATTCCCAAATACATTAAAGCAGGCCACAAAATGCGTTTCTTCTGGAATGGCAAATGGCAAACATTCCTGGTATTATCACCCCAGTTAAGTTCGAGCTATGGCTGGTGGGAGAATTTTTATACAGAAGAAATGATCAAGTATGCAAAAGCTAACCTGAATGTGGATACCAACCGTATTGCACTGGCAGGACTTAGTCTTGGCGGCGGCGGTGTATGGTACTATCCCGGTGAATCGGTGGCAAAGGCCAAACAATTAAGTGCTGTAGCACCTTGCTGCCCTACCTGCCAAAGCCTTAGCTTCTGTAACCTCGCTGCAGCTAACTTACCGGTATGGGCTTTCCATGCGCAAAATGATCCTACCACACAGGCAAGCTGTACCAGCACCATTGTAAGTTATATTAATAACAACTGCAGTGCCCCGGTGAAAGGGTATATGACCCTCTGGCCCACTGGCGGCCATGGCGTATGGGACCGTGCTTTTGATACGGTGTATAATTGGCAAAACCCCAACGTATATGAATGGATGCTGGGACAGGATAAAAGTAAACCGGTGAATGTTCGTCCCGTAGCCAATGCCGGCTCCAACTTTACGATCTCCACGTCCAGTGGTATAGCATACCTGAGCGGCGCCAAATCTACCGATGCCGATGGCACTATTCAGCGATATGTATGGAAACAAACTTCCGGCCCTGTTAACAGCAGCATTGTTACACCGGTATCTACTGATGGCTTAACGCGTATCAACGGTCTTACGACAGCAGGCACTTATGTTTTTGAATTAACAGTGGCCGATGACCGGGCTGATTTTACCAAAACGACAATTACTGTAACTGTTGTAAACGGAGCCGTCACCAATGTGCCACCGGTTACAGAGGCAGGTATCAATATCAATACAGCCGTGTCCTCCACCACCCTGCATGGCAGTGATTCCTATGATCCGGATGGCGCCGTGCTTACCTACAAATGGACCAAGGTTGCCGGCCCTGCTGTATATGCCCTTTCCAATGATGCAGTAGCCAATCCCGACCTCAGCAACCTGCTGGTAGGCACTTACCAGTTCAGGCTGGAAACAACGGATGCACAAGGCGCCAAAACACAGGATCTTGTGTCGGTGACTTCTTCTGCTTCCATGCTGCCCACTAAACTCCTGTACTTTAAAGCGAATACCAATACAGGCATCACCCAGCTTTCATGGTCTACCGCTATGGAAGAAGGCAATGATCATTTTGACGTAGAGAGCAGTGCAGATGGAAAAGGATTTACCACGATCGGATCCGTACAGGGAGCAGGCAGCACGATGCAACAGAAGTCCTATACCTTCACTGATCCGCAGGTACACAGTGGCACCTGGTATTACCGGTTAAAGCTGGTAAATGCCAATGGCCAAACCATTATGTATTCATCTATTCTACCGGTGAAGAGCGGCCAGGCGCCCGCAAGACTGGAATATTTTCCCAACCCCGTAGCCGAAAATGTTACAGTACAGTTGGCCGATGAACGGAAAGGAACACTGCAGGTGCGCCTCCTGAGCATGGATGGTAAACTGGTGAAGCAACGGCAGTGGATGAAGAAGGAAGAAAGTATTACCGTAGTGATGGAAATGGCTCAACTGGTGCCCGGCATTTACCTGATGGAGATTACGGTAGGCGACCAGTTAAGAGAGCTCAGGAAGATTATTAAAAAATAAAGAAGCTGTTGGATAAAAGCACACCATGAATGATGATCGCTGCCGGGCCGCTTAGTGCGGCCCGGCTTTTTTATTGGAGATCAGGTTGATGATGATTGCGGTTCCGCCCGCCTGATCATCTCCAGCAACATCGGCACCAGCACCAGGATCAATGTTACGATGTAATACCTGCTTTCGCCTGCTACAGAGGTCACGAAGTGTAAACCTATCCAGGCAGGCACCAACACCACCGCCCACACACGTAGCAGCATGGAATTGTAGCGGAAGGTGAGCAAACAAATAAATGGCAGGAAACCCAACACGCCATAGATCTCACTGTAGGTCCGCAAGGCCTGCCTGCTGAAGGCATTGATCTTTATCAGGGTCCATCCAAAAGACAGATTATAGTCTTCCTGCATCCCGGGAGGCCGGAATCCATAATACAACCGGATGGCGATAAAAATGAGCAGGAAAGCAACGACCGATACCGCAGTGATGGTCCAGGTACGCCCCGTAGGGTTGCGCAGCCACTTGATACCTGGCAGCGGTTTCCCACGGGAGGTATCAACGACCGAAGCCAGAAAGTACAGTCCGGGAATGAGCAGCGCTGTTTCCCGGTTCAATGCACCAAGAATAGTAATGGACAATATCCACCAGTCATTCCCTTTGTAAAGAACAATGCAGGCCATCCATAAGAACAGCAACAGATCAAGATAGGTATTGAGTGCGAGATCGCTGTTGTATACGGCGTTGCCCATGGCCAGGGAAACAAGCAACACCCCCAGCGCATTGAGCCAGTTGTTGCGGGTGAAACAGGCAAAGATGGAAAAGGTGAGCAGGTAGATCAATACGTTAATGGCAAACCTGAGTGCCGTAAAGATGATCAGGTAGATCAACGCGTCCTTATTGTTTAAGAGAGATTGGTTAATATCGGTGGTATTGGCTGCCTGTTGCGGATCGAAGTGAATGACAGAATCCAAAGGGACCCAACGATCAATGCTGTGATCATAACCCCATTTAACGCCTTCAACAATTAAAGGGCAAAGAATACGGTATTGCCATGGATTGAAGAAGTCAGATTCGGAGGCTAAGAACCGGATATGACGGTCGTATTGCCAGGCGCCCAGGCCATGGTCATAATTTCTGTGAATCGGGTAAAGGGATGCCAGGATAAGGCTAATGATTAACACCAATTTTTTATACCAGCGCCCTTTCCAAACAGCCAAAAGGGGTTTAAACATATTTATATATTGTCAATATGCTATATCTATGGCCTTCGGAATAGAAACCTGGATAAGTTGATTGGTCGTCAAGGGGGCGGTGCGGAAGGGTATGATCCTCACTGTTAGGAGGAAGTTCAAGGTAAGGAGATTTAACCCGATTTCCAATAACGGTCAGTCATTTTAATGAAAAACTTAGCGTGTGCATGGTTGAAATAATGCGATCGGTAGCATCGCCGCCGGCGGGAATTATCTAAATGGCTGGTAAAAGGCGTGGGTAGCCAAAGCAAGCATGGGCTTATCGCCACTGGTGTCACCATAACAATAAACCTCTTTATAAGCCGAAAGATCATAGACTTCTTTAATACGACGTACTTTTTCTTCGCCGTGGCAGTTAGTGCCTTTGATCTTGCCCGTGATCTTATGGTTGTTCACTTCCAGTTGGGTAGCCAGCAATGGCAGGTTGAGCGTAGCACACCAGGGCTGCAACCAGTTTTCGGGTGAGGCAGATACGATCACCACCTCTGCCCCGGCCTGCTTTAGCTGGTCTATTTCTTTCAATGCTTTTTTACGTACGAGGGAGGGAATGATCTCCCGGGCGAACTGCTCACAGAAGGCATTAAAGTCATCCGCTTTCATGCCGCCAAAGAAATGCTTCAATGTTCTCTCCTTGGCAAGCTGATTGGAGATAATACCCGCTTTATACGCCACCAGGAAAGGGCTGTTCAACAGAAAGCCCAGGTAGAATTTCGGCTTTCCATGCCGGTATTTAAAGATCTCCAGCAAGGTATCTTTCGTGGTAATGGTACCATCAAAATCGAAGAAAGCAATAGGCCGGCTCACATTTTCAGTTTTTTGAACATGAATTCGGGAATACTCTTAATGATCAGCATGATCCAGCGCCAGAACCATTTTACATACACCACATTCTTCTTTTTCGCTACAGCTTTGTATACTGTATTGGCCACTGCTTCGGGATTTGCTGTCAATAAAGGAGGCAACGTAAGATTTTCTGTCATGCGCGTATACACAAAGCCTGGCTGCACGCTTACCACATGTACTTTTTCATGGAACATCCGGTTGCGCAGTCCCGATAGGTAGGCCGTAAAGCCGGCTTTGGCGCTGCCATAGATATAATTGCTCTGCCGGCCACGTTCACCAGCCACAGAGCTGATACCGGCAATAACGCCTTTCTGCTGTGCTGCATAGTAATTGCTGACCACATTGAGTATGGAAACAGCACCGGTATAATTGGTATGGATGATCTTTTCACTTTCTACCCAACTCGCCCTGGCGGTTTCATTTTCGCCCAGGTAGCCAAACACACAGATGGTGATATCGGGCTTTACCGGCAACTGGTCAAAGAAGGCCTGGTGGGAATTAAAGTTAAGGGCATCAAATTCATGCACCGTACAGGTGGTATTGTAGCGAATAGCAATATCTGATTGCAGGGGTTGCAGCCTTTGTATATTACGCGCCGCCAGTTGTATGGCATTGCCTTCGGCCGCATATTTCTTGGCGATGGCCACCGCCATATCTGAGGCAGCTCCTAAAATTAAAACAGTAGACATAAGATATCCTTCATCAGTTGGTGGTCAATAATAAGCGGTCCGATTGCGTAGAACGTATCTTACCGTCCGGGTTGTATTTTTTTACAATGTCCTTAAACTCTTGCAGCCTGGGATAACCGGCTTCCAGCACTTCGGGTTTCATACGGGCATCCTTGCTCATGTACAAACGGCCGCCGTATTTCAGCACGATCTGGTCCAGCTCATCCAGGAATTCAAAAAGCCCTTTGCGCACCGGTATATCCAGCGCCAGGGTATATCCTTCTTCCGGGAAAGAAATAAGACTTTCCTGCTTACCAAATACTTTCAGCACGGCCAGGAAAGAACCGATCCCTTTATCACTGATGCGTTGCAGTATCTCGATCAATCCCTGCTTGGCATTCATGGGTACTACAAACTGGTACTGTATAAAACCCTTCTTGCCATAACCACGGTTCCAGTGCAGGATGGCATCCAGGGGGTAATAGAAAGGTTCATAACCTACCACATTGTTGATCTCCTTTTTGAAGTTCTTGCCGTAGTATAAGAAGTTGAATGCTTTTACGGTGAACGTGTTCAACACCCACGAAGGCAGGTTGAAAGGAAATGTGATCTGCTTCTTCTTAGGCAGCTGCAGCGGGTCTTTACGCTGTTTATCATTCAGGTCATTGATCGTAGCATGTTCGCCTAATATCAGGATACTGCGGCCAAAACCCTTGCCCTTTTTCAGGCAATCTATCCAGGCCACGGAATAGGTGTAGTGCTTGTATTCTTCAAACAACTGAATGATATGTTCCAGGTTATCAGCCTTGATCTGCTTTTGTTTAATGCAGGAGGTCTCGATCTTCTTGAGGCGGAATTTCACCCGGCTGATCATGCCTGTTAAGCCCATGCCGCCGCAAGTAGCTTCAAACAGGTCGGGGTATTGTGTGGGTGAACAGGTAAGTACCCGGCCATCAGCCAGCACAATATCCATCTCCACAATATGATTGGAAAAAGAGCCATCCACGTGGTGGTTCTTTCCGTGTACATCACTGCCTACTGCGCCCCCTACGGTGATGAATTTGGTGCCGGGCGTTACCGGCAGGAACCAGCCTTTGGGCACGATCACTTCCAGTATCTTGTCCAGTACCAGTCCGCTCTGGCATTCAAACACGCCGTTCTGCACATCGAAGGAGAGTATCTTATCGTATTTGAGGGTGGAAATAGTTTGTCCGCCCAGGGAGGCATCGCCATAACAGCGGCCATTGCCACGGGGAATAAAGTGGTGGGTATCCTTCACCATTTGCTGCAACTGGTCATCAAAGCTGAACTGCTGTTCATCACTCTCCATCACGGGGTAATTACCCCAGTTGGCAATTTCTTTTTTCATGCGAATAGTCGTTTTTTATTTGAAAACAGTGATATCCTTCAGGTAAAGGATAAAATAAAAACTGGCTATCCATAGAACGAGGGTAAGCTGGATGAAACGGTCTTTGTAAAGGATCTCGGTAGGCGAGCCGGCTCTGTTGAGCACGAAAGTGATCTGCAAATAGCGCATAATGCCGGCTATTACGAACAGTGATGTATAATATAAACGGTGTCCAAATTCTTTGTATAAAGCGCCCGATACCGTGTAATTGATATAGGACACGATCAATATGGCGCAAAAAAGTCCCAGCAGGGTATTGAGGAATTCCAGGCTATAGCCTTTGATGGATTTCCGCATATCGGTGCCGGTAGAAACCTTGAGCATCACATCGTCCCGGCGTTTGGCAATGGCCATGAACAGGGCCAGCAGGAAGGTCATAATAATGAGCCATTCTGTGGTATGGATATCGCCCAGGGCAGCACCGCCCTTCACCCGCAACACAAAACCGGTAGAAACGATGATGATATCCACGATGGATATATTCTTCAATCCAAAACAGTATCCCAGGTTCAGCAGGTAATATATACCGGTAATAAACAGGAACTTGTACGTATTGTCGAGCAGGGCGCCAATACCCAGGCCGGCCACAGCCAGCAGGATACAAATAGCCAGACCTGTTCCTTTCTTTACCTTTCCGGATGCCAGCGGCCGCTTACACTTTTTAGGATGCTTGCGGTCGTCCTCAATATCCCTGTAATCGTTAATGATGTAAATACTACTGGCAAGGAAGCTAAAAGCAAAAAAGCCGCCGATCAGCAACAAAAATTGCTCTTTGAACTCCGAAGGGTTAAACAGTTTACCTGCAAAGAAAGAGGGGATGAACAGGAAAAGGTTTTTTGCCCAGTCTTTAGGTCGTAATAATTTGATATAATCCCGCATGAAACAGTCAATTCCGGGCACAAGATACAGCACAAAAAGCTCTAATGCAAGCCCGAAGCCTATGTGACGCACATGAAATAAAGATTAATTCACGGGCAGGGGGAATTTACCCAATCCCCATTAGTAGCGGAAAAACAGCTTTTTATCAACAAAATACAATTACTTGCTATTTATTTTTCCGCTCGCTACTTTCGCATAACCTTAAACCGGCTTTCGGCGCCCTACACCATATTCAATCTACATGAAACGAATTTTATCCTCCGCAGAGATACTGGTCATTGTTATTATTGCAATGATCCCTGTATTTGCCAGCTTCCCCTATCGTATTAATATCTTTTTATCGTGGGAAGGAGCTTACCGCCTCTACCAGGGGCAGGTACCTTACAAGGATTTCGGCATGCCGGTAGGTTATATGTACTGGGTGATCCCTGCCTTCTTCTTCAAAATATTCGGTCCCCAGCTTATTACACTGGTCAAGGCGCAGGCTTTTATCAATATCCTGTCCGGACTGGCCTTCCGCTCTATTTTCAGGAGCCTGGGGGTAGAGCCGGGCATCCGCTTTGCCGCGGTACTGGTATTCTGTCTCTCCTATGTATTCGGTAATTACTGGCCCTGGTATAACAATACGGTTATTGCCTATGAGCTCATTGGCCTGGCCTTCCTGATGAAGTACCTCTTTGCTGCCGCCGAAAGCAGGTGGAAATACGTTTACCTGGTGGCTTCCGGCTTCTTTATATTCTGTTCCTTCTTTACCAAGCAGGATGGCGGCGGACTGGCCCTGCTCATCTGCCTCGCCCTGCTGGGTTATTCGGCCCTTACGGAGAAGAAGTGGTTGTCACTGGGCATCTTCATCGGCGCTGTATTGATCACCGGCCTTGCCATGATCCTGCCGGTAACAGGCACCTTCGGTTACTGGTTCAATCATGGTCAGCCGCCCCATAGCTCCCGCATGTCGATCAGCGATATCATCGGCGACTTCCTCGCCGCTTCCCAGTGGCTGAAGTTCTACCTGTTTATCATTGCCCTGCTGTTGCTGGTAGCTGTTAAGAACTGGAAGCAATTCTGGCTGAATAAGCAACAGATGATCTTCACCCTGCTCACGCTGGGTATCCTGGCGCAGGCGGCTATTTTCCAGGTAACGAGCTATGTGCCGGTAGACAATAATATTTTCTTTCACAGCTTTGCCTTTGTGTTCATCATTTCCCTGTTGTCCCTGCTGCTGCCCATCCCGTTTGATAGCTGGAAGCCGGTGATCGTTTGTGCCGCCGGCGTACTACTGTGGTGGAGCCACACCTACTGGCGTTATGTACAGCGCTTTGTATTGAAGGGCGGCGAATCCTATACCACTATGACGCATGAAGGTCATACCTATGCCAATGTGGTGAACCGGAATACATATATGATCGGAATGGATACGACCGATATTTCCCTGAATCAATGGCGGGTGCCCAACCTGAAATCGTTTGAAAAGATCATGGTGCCCAACCCCACTGCCGATGGCATCGAGCGCCTGATGAATATGGACCTGGTGAAAAATAACAAGAACCTGAAGGTGCTGAACATGAGTGAGTTGACCCCGCTGGCAGCCGAAATACCCTATACCCTGGAAACCGGCCCGGAGTACCCGCTCTGGTTCCACAAAGGCGTGGGCATGTTTGACAAGGAAACCAATATGTTCATCAACCGCATTCAAAACAAGCATTACGACCTGGTATTGTTTGAATACATTCCCTACCTCAATAATTTCTATCCCTTCAAAGTACGGGAAGCCCTGCAGGCCAATTACAAAAAAGTAGATGCGTTTGTAGCCCCCCGCAAGCCCAGCACCGACGCCTGGGTGGAAGTGTATGTGAAGCCGTAGCATACTTTCCATTCCGCTATTATATGCATTTACAGGCTGTTAGGCTGAATACCCCCAGTATATCCAAAATAAGTTAACCAACATGTACATACATACTTACATAATTGATACATTTGCAGGACACCAGGCAGGCAAGCGCTTACCAGTTACATATAATGAATTAAAAACTAATCATTTAACTGAACCCCTTTGGAAAAAACGAATTTCAATAAGCATCCGGAAGTAGTTATTCAGAACATGCAAGGATACCAGGGATGGGAGAATATAACAACAGCCCTTCTGCAACAGCTACGTACCCTCCCCGGCCGCAAGGTCATTTGCATAGATTGTTATCACGGGGTGTTTACCCGGGAAATTGAACAGGCTTTTGCGGGCATGGCCTGCATTACCGCCTCCTTCCGCAGTTGCGATGCCCTGCTGCCGGAAAACGTGCTGGATGAAAAAGTATACCCCTATGTAACCGATGACCCTGTTTTTGGCTATATCACCAGCCTGCAAATGGCCGACCTGTTTAATAAGCAAGCCGTTAAAGCCCTGCAGGAGAAGATCAAAGCGATACCCGAAGGCATTGTGCTGGTATATGGTACCGGCGCATCGGTGATAACGCCAGCCGCCGAGCTGCTGGTATATGCCGATATGCCCCGTTGGGAGATCCAGCTTCGCTTTAAAAGGGATGAAGTAGCCAACCTGGGCACTTCCAACTACACAGCCCCCTTCAGCTACCAGTATAAGCGGGCTTTTTTTGTCGACTGGCGGGTATGTGATAAGCACAAGGCCGGTCAGATGCAGCAGTGGGACTATGTGCTGGACACTACCATTGCCGGCACCCCTAAAATGATCACCGGTCCTGCATTCAGGCAGGCATTGCAGCAAACGAACAAGGGCCCCTTCCGGGTAGTACCCTTCTTTGATCCGGGTCCCTGGGGCGGACAATGGCTGAAAGAAAGTTTCGACCTGGAACGCACAGTGCCCAATTTTGCCTGGGGCTTTGATTGTGTGCCCGAAGAGAACAGCCTGCTGTTCCGTTTTGATAACCTGCAATTTGAAACACCCTCTCTTAATCTTGTATTTTTCCAGCCGGCAGCCTTGCTGGGCGATAAGGTGTATGAAGCATTCGGGCCTGAATTCCCCATCCGCTTTGATTTCCTGGATACCATGGAAGGCGGCAACCTGAGCTTACAGGTGCACCCGCTGAAAGCCTATATACGCGATAAATTTGGCATGGCCTATACGCAGGACGAAAGCTATTATTTCCTGCAAGCCAAAGAAGGCGCTTTTGTATACCTCGGCTTAAAGGAAAAGGTAGTACCGGAGAAGATGTTGCAGGCGCTGGAAACTGCACAAGAAGAAGGCGGGGAATTTGATGCCGATGAATATGTAGAAAAATGGACGGTAAAACAACATGACCATGTATTGATCCCTGCCGGTACCGTACATTGTTCCGGCGCCAATAGTGTGGTACTGGAGATCAGCGCCACCCCTTATATTTTCACCTTTAAGTTGTGGGACTGGGGCCGCATGGGACTGGATGGCAAACCCCGGCCCATATCACTGGAGCATGGAAAGAATTCTATCCAGTGGGACCGTACCACCAACTGGACCCGGAAAAATATCATTAATCATATTGAGCCCATCGCTGCCGGTGATGGATGGAAAGAAGAACGTACCGGCCTGCACAAAGAATCTTTCATTGAAACAAGGAGGCATTGGTTTACCAAAACAGTCACCCACCATACCAATGGCAGTGTGAATGTATTAAACCTGGTACAAGGGAGGGAAGCGATTGTGGAAAGCCCTACAGGCGCTTTTGCTCCTTTTGTTGTTCACTATGCCGAAACATTTATTGTACCGGCAGCCATAGATACTTATACCATACGGCCCTGGGGAGAAGGAGCAGGTACTGAGTGCGCCACGGTCAAAGCCTATGTACGCCCCGAAAACCTGATTGATTACCGGATCAACTAATAACTAACGATGCACAAAAAAGGATTGCAATACGTATATCGCTGTACTTATGTAGCCGCTGTTGGCGGGTTACTATTTGGGTATGATACTGCAGTGATATCAGGAGCCATAGGATTTATTACCGACAAATACACTTTATCACCTGCACAAACAGGATGGATAGCCTCCTGCGCCCTGATCGGGTGTGTGATCGGCGCCATGCTGGCCGGGCCGGTGAGTGATGCCATTGGCCGTAAAAAAGTATTGGTGTTCAGTGCCGTGGCTTTTGCGGTATCCTCGCTGGGTATTCTGGTGCCCTGGGGTCTGAGCGCTTTTGTATTGTTCCGTCTTATCGGCGGTATCGGCATTGGGATTGCCTCCATGATAGCGCCGTTGTACATTTCAGAATTAGCGCCGGCCGCCATACGCGGCAGGCTGGTATCTATTTACCAGATGGGTATCGTATGTGGTATATTAACGGTGTATTTTGTGAATGCGGGCATTGCCGGACTGCATACAGCCGAATGGAATATTGACACAGGCTGGCGCTGGATGTTTGGCAGTGGCCTGCTGCCTTCTATATTATTTCTTGTGCTGCTTATCATCGTACCCGAAAGCCCGCGCTGGCTGGCTGGCCGCGAACGGTTATTGGAAGCAGGTACGATATTGGACAGGATCAACGGCGCCGCCAAAGCAAAAGAGGAATTACAGGCCATACGTGATGACCTTTCCACGAAAGAAAACAATTTTGCCGACCTGCTATCGCCTGCTATGCGCAAGCGTTTACTGATCGGCATTATACTGGCTATCTTCTCGCAGGTGACCGGCATGAATGCCATCCTGTATTATGCACCGGAGATCTTCAAGTCTACCGGCGATGGTGCTTCTTCTGCCATGCTGCAAACCGTCCTGATCGGTATTATTAATTTATTGTTCACACTGGTCGCTATCCGTTATGCCGACCAGTGGGGCCGACGCAAACTATTATTGATCGGCTCGGGTGGCATGGCCCTGTGCCTGGCCATTATAGGCACTGTGTTTTATTACAAGGCGGTAGGCAGTTACCTGATATTGGTAGCCATCCTTGCTTACATCGCCTGCTTTGCGGTATCACTGGGGCCGATGACATTTGTAGTAGTATCAGAAATATTTCCTACAGCGATGCGGGGCAAGGCGATGAGTGTATGCATATTCTTCCTGTGGGCGGCCGTATACCTCGTTTCCCAAACCTTCCCTATGCTGCAGGCAGCTATCGGTGAAGCCCCTACCTTCTGGATCTACATGAGCATGTCGGTACTATGCTATGTATTTGTATGGAAGATGGTGCCCGAAACAAAAGGGAAAACACTGGAAGAGATTGGCGCCTCCCTGAAGCAATAGTTAGCTACACATCATCAGCGTAGTTACAGGGCCAACTCAAATAACGATTAACCATTATCATGGCAGTCAAAACAGTAGTGGGGGTGGATGTCGGCGGCTCGCATGTAACAGCCTGCCGGGCCGACCTGCATACGATGACAATTATACCAGGCAGTACCTGCCGTTATACCATAAACCCGGCAGCCTCTCCGGAGGAGATACTGGACGTGTTGTCGCTCACGGTCCGGGAAAGCCTTGCTCATGCTACAACTGCTGAGCTTTACCTGGGGATGGCTATGCCCGGGCCTTTTGATTACGAGCAGGGCATTAGCTATATCAATGGACTGGGAAAATATGAGTCGCTGTATGGATTGAATGTAAAGACGATGCTGGCAGAGCGGCTGAACATCGTCCCTGCACAGATCAGGATGATGAATGATGCTACGGCTTTCCTGCTGGGAGAAGTATGCGATAATGAAGTATTGCGCCGCCAGCGGGTAGCCGGTATTACCTTGGGTACCGGACTGGGATCAGCCTGGTATCATAATGATCAGACTTATCCGGGAGCCTTGTATAAATTACCTTACCTCGATGGCATGGCAGAGGACTATATTTCCACCCGGTGGTTCCTGCAGCAATACAGCGGTACGGTGAGCGGCGTTCGGGAACTGGCCGGCAAGTATTCCACAGAGTCCGAAGTTCGCGACCTGTTTACCACATTTGGTGAACACCTCGCCAACATATTATTACTACAATTCCCACCGGGCAGCCAGGATGTATTGATCATTGGCGGCAATATTGCCCGTGCCTGGCACCTGTTCATTCCGCCCATGCAGGCTTTATTGGAAAGCAATGGTTCTACCATGCAGGTATTGCCGGCGCAAAAAGGAGAACAGGCGCCTGTATTGGGAGCTGCAGCGCTTTGGCAATAATCTTCGCTATTGTAGTTTTATAGTGATAATCTCTTTCGCTGGTAATACAAACCCGTTTTGCAGGGTGGTGATGTCTTCTTCCAGCAGATTGCTTTTCGTGATCACTACCGGCTCTTGCTTTCTTTTGATGGTAACGGGACTGTCTTTATCGCCGCTGTTGATGAGGTGAACCAGTATGCCTTTGCCATCATAGCAGGGCTTGATCCCTTCTACATACACATTGGCGCCCTCTACTTCAAACAAGGAGCCGGCTGAAGCCTTACCCTGTGCCGGCGCTGCTATCAACGGGCGATGGTTTTCCATACCGGTACGGTTGGCCTGGAAAGTATTGAACTGCTCATGCACCGTGAAGTAATAGCGGAAGGTGGCCGGGCCTTCCTGGTCGGCGCGGAAGTTGGTATGCCACAGGTTATTCATGACCCAGGAGTACAGATGCGACGAGGGATTGGTATATTTCATCCACAAGGGTGAAAACCTGAGTCCTCCCAGCAAGCCTCCTGTAGTAATGCTGCCTATTTCAAACAAGGGCGCATCAAGGCTGGATAAGGTAACGCCATAATCGGCATTGGAAATATCCACCCAGCGTTGCATGGTATACCAGTTACGGTTGGAGTGAATGAGCTGATCGGCTTCCGCTTCCACACTGCCCCAGGGAATATTATAACGAACCTGCGGGCGCTCTACCTGAAAGGGGAAAGCAAAATGAACAGCTTCCTTGGAACGGATCGCTTTCTTATCTACCGTATTGATCACCTCTACCCTGTCAATGCCATTGATCAACCTGATCTCCGACTCCAGCTTGTTGGCGCCCGGAGCATCGGCTGTTACCAGCAGGCTTATTAACACAGGCCCCTGCTCTTTGACGGTGATCTTTGCATTGCGTGCAGTGACCTGCTTATCTACAGAATCACCGGGCAGATAGATGTACTTGTTAAATCCCACACCATCTACCAGTTTCCTGTTGCTATTCTTTTTCTCTATGCCGGCAATGGTACCGGTGGCAGGGTCCATCACTATTTTGTATAAGCTGTTCTCCATAAGAGCAGGAGACGCAGATAAGGTAGTGACGTGTGTCCCTTTGCCTTTTTGAATGGTATACCTGCTTTTCCCCAATGCCGGAATAGCTGCTGCCACAAATACCAGCTCACCGGTTGATAATCTTTGAGCAAGTATCTGTTCTCCCTTTTCATTAACGACAATATCTCCGGCTTTGCTCATCGCCGCAGGCACCGTTACCAGATCAGTACGTGGCCATGATAAAGTATTGAACACGTCAATGCTATGACCAATAGCTTTTCCTTCCAATGCCTTGCGCATCAGTGCATCGGTTTGCTTTTGTGCATCGAGCGCAAATGCCTGCTTGATCCGCCATTGCTCCTTTACCTTGGGATCATCGGGCTCGCCAATGCTGTTGTGCGCGCCCCAGGTATGCTCACTGAAGAGCAGCAGGTTTTTCCAGGCAGTCCGGAAATCATTGCCGGGATAAGCAGGTTTGTTCTTAATAGCCCAGATAGCATCAACCTGTTGCAGCTTATCGGAAGTGACCCTGTTGATACCGGTTTCCCGGGCGCCGGAGCCAAGGCCATCTGTCCAGTACTCCGTATAATCGCCGGAAAGCTCCGGTATGCTGCTTTGATACTTTTGCTCAAAAGCAGTAAAGAATTGTTGCGTGGTGGTGGTCACCAGCTTCGGGGATGCATACTTTTCATTCCATGCTTTTACCGCATCGGGCAGTTCCGGATCGATCGGCGCATTATCGCTCATAGCCCAGGTAAGGATGGTCATATCATATGGAAAGGCTTTTTGCTCCAGGCCCGACAGATAATTAAATAAGTACGGATTAAGAAAGTTCTCGGAGGGTTTACCGGTATAATAGGGCTTTGGATCTTCTACTGTAAAAAAGTTAGGGATCTTACTTCCTTTCAAAGCATAACCTATGGAATAGGGCTGGCATTGCCAGAACAACATTTTATGTTTGCCCGAAGGAGCCACCAGGTAAAACGGTTTATCCTGCCACTGTGCCAGGTAACCGATGCGGTCAGAAGCATTGGGACCGGAAAGAAAATATCGGATGCCCGTTTGCTCAGCCTGCGTAGCCAGTCCCCAGGAAGAACCGGGTACATCGCCCTGGAACAAAGTATTAATGGTAATACCCTGCAGCCTGGCTTCTTTGGTGGCATCATAAAACATCTGCATTAACTGGCGTGAGTCGGTAACACTGGTATTGATATTACCATAAGCCCCATCCAGGCCTATCCATCCTTTGCGTACAGCTTCCCAAAATGCTTTCTTCTTTGTTTCATTGGCCTGCTGGAGGTAATTATCTACTACCCACATGGCTTCAGTATTCCATTTATAGCGGGCCTCTGCAGGATACTCCTGCGTTTTGGCAGCCAGCGCAATGGCCTCATCAATATTATCCATGTGCAGCTTCAGCACTTTAGGTTGTACATTGGTATAACCTACATCTACGTGCGAATGCGGCAGTACATAAACAGTCCATTTGCGGGAAGGGGACACCATACAGCGCGCCTGGTAGGTTTGTCTGCCGGCCTGTACCGTAACAGTCGCCTGTACGTCTTTGGTAACAGGAGGGCCGGGCAGGGGCACTTCAAATACTTCCAGCCCGTCTTTGGAGGCGGGGATGATCACTTGTTCGGTAAGTCCGTTAAAAGAAACAGTAAGGACGGTTTCGGCAAAACATTTACCATTTTTAAACAGCAACCTGGCCATGCGGCATTCCTTTCCCTGGTACTTCAGGTAGGCAGCTACGGGCTGCAGTTCAACAGCCGTAAAGGCCGGAGCAGGAGAAGTCTGCCGGGCAACAGCTGCAGCAGATATCAATAAAGCAATCAGTATTAAGTATTTACGAGTCATAGCATCAATATGTACAAACATACTAACATTATACTGCAAAACAAATAAATTGTTTTCTGTTATTTCAGATAGATTTGCCGGGAGAATAAGGTAATCCCTCCTAAATATTACCTGGCGCTACTATTATGAAGTTTAGTCTCAATCACAAAAGCCACGTTCCGCTTCACATACAGGCAGAAGAACTATTACGCAACCTTATCCAAAAGGAAGAGTACCAGGATGGCAAATTGCTGCCCAACGAAGTGGATTTGTCCAAACAACTGGCTATCTCCCGCACTACACTCCGGCAGGCGATCAATAAACTGGTATATGAAGGCCTGCTGACACGCAAGAAAGGCGTGGGTACCCGGGTAGCAGAGGGAACTGTGAGCTCCCGGTCGATGAACTGGCTTAGTTTCTCCCAGGAAATGGAAGCCCGCGGCATTGCCATCCGGAATTATGAACTGAACCTGAGCTGGATATTCCCGGATGAAAAGCTGGCCAACTTTTTCGAGATCAGTACGGATAAGAAGATACTTAAGCTGGAAAGGCTGCGGGGCAAACAGGAATGGCCCTTCGTATTTTTTGTATCCTATTTCCATCCGCGTATCGGGCTTACGGGGGAAGAAGATTTCCGGCGCCCGCTGTACGAGATCTTCGAGAAAGACCACTCTGTGATCGCCACCCTCAGCAAGGAAGAGATCAGCGCCACGGCGGCAGACCCTTTTATAGCCAGTAAGCTGGATGTAGACAAGAACAGCCCTATCCTGCTGCGCAAACGCTATGTTTTTGACCAGGGCGACCGCCCGATCGAATACAATATTGGCTATTACCGGGCTGATAGTTTCGTATATACTGTGGAGAGCAGGCGTTAACCTTTGTTCGCTTATTTTTGCGGCAAAGAATTCACTATCAGCAGCAGGGGTACACATATTCTGGCCAATCCGATCGAATACCTGAAGGGGGTAGGCCCTCAACGGGCCGAGCTATTGCAGAAAGAACTGGGGATCTTTACATTCAAAGACCTGCTGGAACATTTTCCCTATCGCCATATTGATAAAACGAAGGTAAACCTGATCCGGGAGATCGGTCCGCAAACCGACTTTATCCAGATCGCGGGCCGCATTACCAGCATGGGCATAATGGGGGAAAAACGGAGTAAAAGACTGGTAGCAGAGATCAAAGACAGTTCCGGCACGCTGGAGCTGACCTGGTTCCAGGGCATCACCTGGGTGGAAAAGATGCTCACGATAGGGCAATCTTACCAGGTATTTGGCAAGGTGAGCTTTTTCCAGGGAATGCCGCAGATGACCCACCCGGAAATTGAAGCCCTGACAGATGAGAAAGCTACCGGCAGGAATTTGCTGGAACCGGTATACTCCACTACCGAGAAGCTGAAAGCAAGGGGACTGGGCGCCCGGCAAATGGCCAAGCTCACCCAGGCCCTGTTTATGCACCTCAACGAAAAAGAGCTGCCGGAGAACCTGCCCGACTATATTTTACAACAGTTGCAACTGGTGCCCCGCTACCGGGCCCTCTCGCATATCCACTTCCCGCCCTCCCAGGAAGCCTGGCAACAGGCGGTAAACAGGCTGAAATTTGAAGAGTTTTTCATTGCCCAGTTACGGATGCACCTGGTGAAAGCAAAGCGGCACCGCTATTCGCGGGGCGTAGTATTTGGGCAGGTTGGCGATATTTTCAACACTTTTTACGAAAAATACCTGCCTTTTGAGCTCACCGGAGCGCAAAAGCGGGTGATCAAGGAGATCCGGAAGGATACCGGCAGCGGCAAACAAATGAACCGGCTGCTGCAGGGGGATGTAGGCAGTGGCAAAACGATCGTGGCCCTGCTGATAATGCTGCTGGCAGCCGACAATGGCTACCAAAGCTGCCTGATGGCACCGACCGAAATATTGGCGCGGCAGCATTTTGCCGGCCTCACCAAATTGCTGAAAGACCTGCCGGTGAATATCCGCATCCTCACCGGCGCTACCAAGGCGGCAGAACGGCGGGAGATCCTGAAGAAGCTGGAAGCAGGCGAGATACAAATGCTGGTGGGCACCCATGCCGTAATAGAAGATACCGTACAGTTTAAGAACCTAGGCATGGCCATCGTGGATGAGCAACACCGCTTTGGCGTAGCCCAAAGAGCTAAATTATGGAATAAGGCGCCCGTACCTCCCCATATCCTGGTAATGACTGCCACCCCTATTCCGCGCACGCTGGCCATGACGGCTTATGGCGACCTGGATTATAGCGTTATGGACGAGCTGCCGCCCAACCGGAAACCCATTTTAACCGTACATCGTTATGAGACAGCGCGCAGTCAGGTCATGGGCTTTATAAAAGCCGAGATCCAACAGGGCCGGCAGGCCTATATCGTGTTTCCCCTGATCGAGGAATCGGAGAAACTGGATTATGAAAACCTGATGAAGGGCTACGAAAATGTGAAGGCGTATTTTCCCGAACCAAAGTACTGGATGAGCATGGTGCATGGCCGGCAAACGAATGAGGTGCGGGAAACAAATATGCAACGTTTTAAAAACCATGACACTCAGATCATGGTAGCCACCACCGTAATTGAAGTAGGCGTAGATGTGCCCAATGCCAGTGTGATGGTGATCGAGAATGCAGAGAAATTCGGTTTATCCCAATTGCATCAGTTACGCGGACGTGTAGGGAGGGGCGCTGAAAAGAGTTTTTGCATATTATTAACAAGCGCCAAACTCAACAATGACGCGCGTGAACGGTTAAAGACGATGTGTGAAACAACCGATGGGTTTAAAGTGGCGGAAAAAGACTTAGAATTGCGTGGACCGGGAGATATTGAAGGTACCCGGCAGAGTGGTGTACTGAATTTCAAGCTGGCCAATATTTTGCAGGACAGGCAATGGCTGGAAGCAGCCCGGGAAATAGCAGAAAAGATCGCCGAAAATGATCCAGACCTTAGTTCGGCAGAAAATTTGCGGCTCAGGGAGTACCTGCAGTCATTACAGGGAAAAACAGCATGGAGCAAGATTTCGTAACTTGTACAGAGACCCAACAACCAATCTATAGTATCCGGTATCCATGAAAAAGAACGCTACTCTTTAATAGCTCCATAATCAACTGTTTATTCTGCTTAAAAAAGGAATTAAATCCCCTTGTTGCCAATAAGAACGAGGAAAGACTGACGTTATATATTAGTAATTTGTAAAAAATAAATCTTTGGGTAGGAAAAGTTTAATAGTTACCGTGCTCCTTATTGCTGTCACCCTACAACTTTCCGCACAGAGTGGCGCATCTTCCTTTGAATTTACAGAAAATAGAGGCCAGTGGGACAAGCAGGTCAGGTTCAGGGGTGAGGCCGGCGCAGGCGCTTTCTTTCTTCAAAAAAACGGCTTTACCGTAGTTCAGCACAATGGCAATGACCTGAACAATTTCTTTCACCGGCACCATGAAGCAGACAACCGGATCAACCGGCCCGACAGAGGGCCTCATGCACAGCCGGGACAGCCACCTGCTCCCCAACCGGGTGTTGTTCGCTCCCATGCCTACCGGGTACAGTTTGTAGGCGCCGATGAGAACAGTGTGGTGATGCCCGACAAACAGGTGCAAACCAATACCAGCTATTTTATCGGTAATGATCCTTCCAAATGGGCTGTTAATGTACCCGTGTACCAGGCCATCGTATACAAGAATATCTATCCCAATATTGATATCCGCTATTATTCCGAATACGGCCGGTTGAAGTATGACCTCATTGTACATCCCGGTGGGGATGTCAGCAATATCGCCATGAAGTATGAAGGTGCGGATAAGCTCTCCGTAAAGAACAATGAGCTGGTGATCAAAACATCGGTAGGCGACCTGAAGGAATTGTATCCTTATTCTTACACGTTCGACATGACCAACGGTAAGAAGGAAGTGACCTGTAATTATGAACTGGTGGATAAGAATACCGTGAAGTTCAGGGTGGCCAATTATTCCAAAACCAGTACCCTGGTGATTGACCCTACCCTGGTATGGTGTTCCTTTACCGGAAGTCCCGCCAATCAGTATGGTTATACGGCTACACCTGGCCCTGATGGCTCCCTGTATTCGGGCGGTATTGTTTTTGGCAGTGGCTTCCCTACTACACCCGGCGCTTATCAAACCGGTTATGTGGGCGGTGATGATGTGCATGACCTGGGCGGTATTGATATGGGCATCTTCAAATTTACACCCAATGGCCGGCGTGCCTATGCCACTTACCTGGGCGGCAACAGGAACGACTATCCGCACAGCCTTATCTGTGACGGACAGGGCAACCTGATCGTGATGGGCAAAACCTATTCTTCCAACTGGCCGGGCACCCTGAAAGGATCAGGCGGCGCATCGGATATTGCCCTGGCCAAGTTAAATGCCAATGGTACGGCGCTCATCGGCGCTTTGCGGATTGGCGGCAGTGCAGATGATGGCGTAAACATCAGCAACCAGATCGAAAGCGGCGGCTCGCAAAAATCTACCGTACGCTTTTATGGCGATGATTCCCGCAGTGAAGTGATATTGGATGCCGCCAACAATATTTATGTAGCGGCACAAACATCGTCAGGCAACTTCCCGGCAACAGCCGGCGCTTTCCAGACCACCGCAGGGGGCGCACAGGACGGCGTTGTTATTAAAGTCAATCCCGCCTGTAATGATGTATTATGGGCCAGTTTCCTGGGCGGACAGGGAGATGATGGCGCTTTTGTACTGGCATTGAACCCTTCCAATAATGAACTGTTTGTAGCCGGGGCTACTACCAGCGGCACCAACTTTCCCCCGGCCAGCAAACCGGGCGTTTACCAGGATAGTTACCAGGGAGGCGTAGCAGACGGTTATGTATCGCGTATATCCAATAATGGCAGCACGATCCTGAATACCACCTTTCTCGGCACCAATCTTTTTGATGCCATATATGGCATCCGCTTCGACAAGAACGCCATCCCTTATGTGATGGGGGTAACAGAGGGAAGCTGGCCGGTAGTGAATGCTGCTTACAAGGTAGATAACTCAAAACAGTTTGTTGCCAAGCTGAAGCCAGACCTCTCCGGTTTCATCTATTCCACTGTTTTTGGCAATGGTTCGGCCAGGCCCAATATATCGCCGGTCGCATTCCTGGTAGACCGTTGCGAGAATGTATATATCTCTGGTTGGGGTGGCTGGCTGGAGCCGGGGCCTGATCCCTATAATATGGGTGGCATCGGCAATATGCCCCTGACAGCAGATGCGATCAAGCGCACTACGGATAACCGTGATTTTTACTTTATCGTGATCAAGCGGGATGCTACGGAACTATTATACGGTACTTATTTTGGTCAAAGTGGCGGCGAGGGAGAACATGTGGATGGCGGCACCAGCCGGTACGATGCGCAGGGTGTTATTTACCAGGCTATTTGCGCCAACTGTTTTGGTTCGCAGGAATATCCTATTACCCAATCCTTCCCTACTACACCGGGTGTATGGGCCGAAAGGAATGGAAGCCCGCAGTGTAACCTCGCAGCCGTTAAGATCGCTTTCAACTTTGCCGGGGTGGCGGCAGGTCCTAAAGCCTTTTTCAATAACCTGCCCGATACAGTAGGCTGTGTACCTTTCACCCTTCAGTTCAGGGATACCGTGCGCAATGCCAAAAGCTATGAATGGGATTTCGATGGGGATGGCGTTACCGACCGCACAACGACCAATGTGGAAGAAACGTTTACTTTTAATGCAATTGGCACCTACCGGGTGCGGCTGATCGCGATTGACCCTGCTACCTGTAACCAACGGGATACCGCCTATATTACCATCCGGGTAAGAGATGACCCGGCGGATATTAATTTTGAGGTGGAAAAAGATGGCCCCTGTGAATCATTGGGCTTCAACTTCAAGAACACCTCCACTCCCCCTGCGGGCAAGCCATTTGGCCCCACCAGTTTTGCCTGGGATTTTGGTGATGGTACGCCCATTGTGCCTACCAATACCGACCCGGTTAAGCATTATTACACAGCGCCGGGCACTTATCCCGTGCGGCTGATCCTGCTGGACACCAATTATTGTAATGGCGGCGACTGGAAACAGATCAATTTAGGTGTGGTAGCCAATGTAGAGGCAAGGGTGGAAACACCTTCCATGGGCTGTGCACCGTATGAGGCATTTTTCAATAATACCTCTCTGGGCGGGCACGATTATCTCTGGGATTTTGGTGATGGTACTACCTCCACAGAGATGAGCCCTACGCACCTGTATAATAATATCGGTACTTACAACATCACGCTCACCGTGACCGATACCAACACCTGTAATAAAACAGATTCCTATACATTCACCTTAACGGTGAATACCAAGCCAACAGCCGCGTTCAGCATCACCCCCACCGTACCGGAAGTGAATAAACCTACTACTTTCCTGAACCAGTCTATCGGCGGTACCGAATACCATTGGTTCTTTGGAGATGGGGATTCCACCAGGACCACCACGATGGAAAATGTAGTATACCAGTACAATGCAACCGGTACTTATACCGCCCTGCTGATCACCTTTAACCAGTTTGGCTGTACAGATACAGCCAGGCATACCGTGGAAGCGTTGATTGATCCGTTGCTGGATGTACCCAATGCCTTTACGCCGGGCCGGGGCAACAGGGCCAGTATTGTGAAAGTGGTAGGATTTGGTATTCAGAAGATGACCTGGCGTATTTATAACCGCTGGGGGCAGAAGGTATTTGAAACCACGAACCGGAATACCGGCTGGGATGGCACTTTCCAGGGCAAGCTACAGCCGATGGATGTTTATACCTATACATTGGATGTGGTGTTTACAGATGGCAGGCCATTGCGGAAAACGGGTGATATTACATTGATCCGGTAACCGGACTTAAAAGCTGATTAAAACCAACCGATATACCGGTTATAAACGTATATTACTTAAGCGTGAATCTGTGAGCCATTCAGTCATCGCAATAAAAAAAACGACTATGTGTGAGCCAAGCGGGATGCACCAGGAAAAAGCAAGCGATTACTTTGCCAAAGGAAAAGGAATGTCTGTATTAACGGCCGCTTTTTGTGCCAGGACTTCTTTCCTGATCCTGTTGTGCGGGTTGCTGGCGGGAAAGACCTCCACCGCACAGGACCTCCATTTCTCTCAATGGTTCAATTCACCGCTGACGACCAACCCCGCCAATACCGGTTTTATTCCCGATGCGGATTACCGCATAGGCGCCAATTACCGTAACCAGTGGTCCAACGTAATGTCGGTACCCTATAAAACCTATAGCATCTGGGGCGATGCCCAGGTATTCCGCGACCGCATTGAAAGCGGCTGGCTGGGATTGGGCGGTGTAATACTGCGTGATGTGGCCGGCTCCAGTCAGCTTACCTCTACCAAGGTATATGCTTCCGCAGCCTACCACCAGATGATCGGAATAGCCCACCTGTTGTCGGCAGGCTTTAATATCGGCTGGTCGAACAAACGCATTAATACAGCAGCCCTGAAATTCCCCGATCAGTTTGATGGTAAATTCTTCGATTCCAATTTCCCTTCGGATGGCATCCCGGACGCTACCAATATCAATTATTTTGATGTGCAGTTTGGTGTGAACTATGCCTATTTCCCTACTGAAAAGATCTATATCAACGGCGGTTTGTCGGCCTGGCATATCAACAGGCCCCGTGAATCGTTCTTCAATTCCGACCCTGCAGGATATGACTCCCGCATATCGCCCCGCTATAATGCCTTTGTGAATGCCAGCCTGAAGGTAACGGATGATGTGATCCTCAACCCAATGGCCTATTATAGTACACAGGCCAAATCCAATGAGCTGGTGGCGGGCGCCAATGTACAGTACAACCTGGCCAATGCAGGCGAAATGCAACTGTTGGGCGGTTTATATTACCGGCCAGGCGATGCCTTTGTTCCCATGCTGGGGTTTGAATACAAGAATATCCGGCTGACCTTCACTTATGATGCTACAACTTCTTCTCTCAAACAATACAATAATAGCCGGGGTGCTTATGAGTTTGCCTTGATGAACAGGGGCTTTTATGATGAATACAACGGAGACAGAAGACAATCGCTGTGTCCAACGTTTTAGGAAAGCATACAGCATTCCGAATCCAGCATAGCATACAGCGGGGGCTGAAACTTAAAACGGGACATAGCGCTTAGCATTGCTATTAGTCAATTTAAAAGTGAACCCTTGAACAGGAGAAACCTCGTAGTTATTCCTATCCTTCTTGCCATGCTGCGGGCGATTGCCCAGGATGGTGCCGCTACTTTTGATTTTACAGAAAATAAAGGCCAGTGGGAGAAAAACATCCGGTTCAAAAGCACTTTGTCTACCGGCGCTTTTTTCCTGCAACGAAACGGCTTTACCGTTGCCCAATACCATGGAGATGACCTGGAACGCTTTTTTCATACCCACCATTCCACACAACCCACTACCGGGCAAACAAGAATAAGCCGGCCAGACAGGGGACCCCATGGAAAGCCGCCCGGCCAGGCCGATCCTTCACCCGGCATCGTACGTGCCCATGCCTACCGCGTGGAATTTGCCGGTGCCGATGAGAACAGTATGGTAGTGCCGGAGAAAGCGGTGGAAACCAATACCAGCTATTTTATCGGTAATGATCCTTCCAAATGGGCTGTCAATGTACCCGTGTACCAGGCCATCGTATACAAGAACATCTATCCCAATATCGATATCCGCTATTATTCCGAATACGGCCGGTTGAAGTATGACCTCATCATACACCCCGGCGGCGATGTCAGCAAAATCGCCATGAAATATGAAGGGGCTGATAAGCTCTCCGTAAAGAACAATGAACTGATCATTAAAACATCGGTAGGCGACCTGAAAGAGTTATATCCTTATTCTTACACATTCGACATGACCAGTGGTAAGAAGGAAGTAACCTGCAATTATGAACTGGTAGATAAGAACACTGTGAAGTTCAGGGTGGCCAATTATTCCAAAACCAGTACGCTGGTGATTGACCCTACCCTGGTGTGGTGCTCCTTTACCGGCAGCACCGCCGATCAGTATGGTTATACGGCTACACCCGGCCCTGATGGCTCCCTGTATTCGGGTGGTATCGTATTTGACAGGGGATTTCCTGTTACTGCAGGCGCTTACCAGGTGGATTTCGGGGCAGGCACCGGCTCTTCGGGCGGGAAGCCTGTTGACATGGGTATTTTTAAGTTCACGCCCAATGGTCAGCGCGCTTATGCCACTTACCTGGGCGGCAATGGCAATGATTATCCCCACAGTCTCATCTGCGATGCATCGGGCAACCTGGTGATCATGGGCAAAACATTCTCCACCAATTACCCCGGCACGCTGAAAGGCAGGGGAGGTGGTTCTGATATCGTAGTTACCAAGCTGAATGCATCGGGCACCAATATTATTGGTTCGCTGCGGATCGGCGGTACCTCCAACGATGGTGTTAATATCAAGGACCAGTTGGGCGCCGGTATGACGCCTACTGCTACTTTCCGGTTTTATGGCGATGATTCGCGCAGTGAAGTGATACTGGACAATGAAAACAATATTTATGTAGCGGCCCAAACCCAATCGGCAGGAGCAACCGATGGCATGCCGGTCACTACAGGCGTTTTTCAGCCCTCGAACGCCGGCGGACAGGACGGCACCATTATCAAGATCAATCCTAACTGTACGGATATTACCTGGTGCAGTTACCTGGGGGGGGCTGGTACCGATGGCGCTTTTGTAATAGCGATTAATCCTGCCAATAAAGATATTTATGTAGGCGGCGCTACTACCAGCGACCGGTTCCCGCCCGCCAGCAAGCCGGGTGTTTACCAGGCGACCTATAGGGGAGGCATTACGGATGGTTTTGTATCACGCATATCCAATGATGGCACTACGCTGATCAATACCACTTATGCAGGCACTCCTTCTTTTGATGCGATCTATGGCCTTAAGTTCGACAGGAATAATATCCCCTATATCATGGGGGTTACCGAAGGAAGCTGGCCGGTGCAGAATGCCGCCTACAGCAATCCCAATTCAAAACAGTTTATTGCCAAGCTGAAACCAGACCTCTCCGGTTTCATCTATTCCACTGTTTTTGGCAATGGTTCGGCCCGGCCCAATATGTCGCCGGTAGCATTCCTGGTAGACCGCTGCGAGAATGTATACATCTCCGGCTGGGGTGGCTGGCTGGTGCCTGTTGCCAATTCCTTTAATATGGATGGCGTTAATAATATGCCCATTACGCCTGATGCCATTAAGAATATAGGTGATAACCGGGACTTTTATTTCATTGTGATCAAGAGGGATGCCTCAGCATTGTTATATGGTACTTATTTTGGCCAGGATGGCGGCTTTGGCGAGCACGTGGATGGCGGCACCAGCCGGTATGATGAACAGGGTATTATTTACCAGGCGATTTGCGCCAATTGTACCCAAAGCAGGGACTACCCTATTACCCGGCGTTTTCCCACTACTCCAGGAGTATGGGCCCCTACCAATGGCAGCAGGGATTGTAACCTCGCAGCCGTGAAGCTGGCTTTCAATTTTGCAGGCGTGGCGGCAGGCCCTAAAGCTTTTTTCAATAACCTGCCCGATACGGTAGGCTGTGTACCTTTCACCCTTCAGTTCAGGGATACCGTACGCAATGCCAAAAGCTATGAATGGGATTTTGATGGGGATGGCGTTACCGACCGCACAACGACCAATGTGGAAGAAACGTTTACTTTTAATGCAATTGGCACCTACCGGGTGCGGCTGATCGCGATTGACCCTTCTACCTGTAACCAGCGGGATACCGCCTATATTACTATCCGGGTAAGGGATGATCCGGCGGATATTAAATTCACGGCTGAAAAGGATGGCGATTGCGAATCTTTGGCCTTCAATTTTATCAATCAGTCCACTCCTCCCGTGGGCAAGCCATTTGGCCCCACCAGTTTTGCCTGGGATTTTGGTGATGGCACGCCCATCACGCCTACCGGGACTGCTACAGTGAAGCATAATTTTACAGCACCGGGCACTTACAATATCAGGTTGATCCTACTGGATACCAATTATTGCAATACCGGCGACTGGGTGCCGCTGAAGCTGGGCGTGGTGGCCAATGTAGAAGCACGGGTGGAAACACCCTTAATGGGCTGTGCCCCCTATAATGCATTTTTCAACAATACCTCGTTGGGCGGGCACGATTATTTCTGGGATTTCGGTGATGGCAATACCTCCACAGAAATGAGTCCCACTCACCTGTACAACAATATCGGCACTTACAATATCAGGCTGATCGTAACAGATAGCAACACCTGTAACAAAGTGGATACCCTGGATTTCATTTTAACGGTGAATACCAAACCAACAGCCGCCTTCAGCATCACCCCCACCGTACCGGAAGTAAATAAACCCACTACTTTCCTGAACCAGTCTATCGGCGGTAACCGGTATAAATGGTTGTTTGGCGATGGGGACAGCACGGTCACCAACACCATGCAAAATGTACAGCACCAATACAATGCTACCGGCGACTATACAGCTTACCTGATCACGTTTAACGAATTCGGTTGTACGGATACAGCCGATCATACGGTGAGCGCCTTGATTGATCCCCTGCTGGATGTGCCCAATGCCTTTACACCGGGCAGAGGCAACAGGGCCAGCATTGTGAAAGTAGCAGGATTTGGTATTGAGAAGATGACCTGGCGGATTTATAACCGCTGGGGACAAAAGGTATTTGAAACCACCAACCGGAATACCGGCTGGGATGGCACTTTCCAGGGTAAGCTGCAACCCATGGATGTATATACGTATACCCTGGATGTGGTGTTTACAGACGGCAGGCCATTGCGGAAAACAGGTGATATTACACTAATAAGGTAAGAATACGGGCGTTTTGATTAATGGTAGTTCACCCAGGCACTATTTTGGTTATTTTGTAATAAATAACCTGCTCATGAAAGTATTACTGCCTATCCTGCTGGTGATATCCACGCTGTCCCTGCTGGCACAGGACCTGCCGGATTCCAGGAAACAGGAAATTGTTATCCGCAATGTGAATGTGATCCCTATGGACAGGGAGCAGGTATTGCCCAACCAGGTGGTGATCATAAAGGATGGCAGGATCTCACTGATCGGTGATGCCCGTACCGTAAAATATGGCGCCGGCGCCCTGGTGATTGATGGTACCGGTAAATACCTGATGCCGGGCCTTGCAGAGATGCATGCCCATGTACCTCCCATAGACAATATTGAGCCCATGAAGGAAGTAGTATTGCTGTTTGCCCTGAAAGGCGTCACCACCATCCGGGGTATGCTGGGCCATCCAAGACACCTTGAGCTGCGCAGCAAGCTGCAATCCGGCGAGATCATTGGCCCCCGCCTGTATACCTCCGGCCCTTCCATCAATGGCCAGACAGCCAATACAGCAGCCACTGCCGAAAAGATGGTAAGGGACCAGAAAGCCGCAGGCTATGATTTCCTGAAACTACATCCGGGCCTTACGGTAGATAACTTCAATGTGATTGTGAAAACGGCGAAGGAAGTGCAGATCCCCTTTGCCGGGCATGTATCGTATGCAGTAGGTGTGTGGCGGGCTATAGACGCCGGTTATGCTTCCATTGACCATATGGATGGGTTTGTAGAGAGCCTGATACCCGGTATAGAAAGTATGACCGAGCAGCAGGTAGGTCTTTTCGCTGTGTTTACCGGGCACCAGGCAGATACCACCCGTATACCCAAACTGGTGAATGCCCTGCGGGATAAGCATATCTGGGTAGCGCCTACGCAGGCGCTGGCGGAAAGGTGGTTGTCGCCGGAGAAAACACCGGAAGCCCTGAGCCAGGAACCGGAAATGATCTATATGGCGCCCAATACCCTGAACGGATGGGTGAATACAAAAAAGAGCTTAATGAGCAATCCCAACTATAACCCGGCCAACGTACAGCGGTATGTGGAGGTACGCAGGAAACTGATCAAAGCCTGCCAAAAAGCAGGCGTAGGGATCTTGCTGGGCTCGGATGCCCCACAGGTATTTGATGTACCGGGATTCTCCCTGCACCATGAGCTGACCTATATGGTAAAGGCAGGCCTTACTCCTTACGAGGCGTTGCGCACCGGTACCGTGAATCCTGCCACTTTCTTTAAGCGGGATGATGCAGGAGTGATCAAGCCGGGAGCAGTGGCTGATCTTGTATTAGTGAATGGTAATCCGCTACAGGATATCAATGCCGTCAAAAACATTGAAGGCGTATCGCTGGCAGGCAGGTGGCTGTCCAGGGAATATATTGAACAGGAGTTAAAGAAGCTGGAGAAAAAATAACAGCTACCGGTGCTGATCATAATAGTTGACAGGAATGGATTGCCGCAGCAGTTCTGATTCTTCCTCAGATAGTATCGGTGAATCAATTGTTTTTACAGCCTCGTCCAGTTGTTCTTTCGTACGTATGCCCACAATGGCCGATGTAACAGCCCGGTGTTGCAATACAAACCGTAGTGCCACCTGTGTAGCGTCCCGCAAATCATTGGTAAGCGATTGAACAGCTTTGGCAGCCTGCGCCACCTCTTCTTTTGTATAATTCAGGTAAGCCGTTGCCGGTTTATTGATCAGTAATCCTTTTGCCACACTTCCCCGTGTGATCACACCAATATTGTGTTGCTTTAATAAAGGCAGGCAGGTTTCTTCGGGCCGCCTGTCGAGCAGGCTGTACTGCATCATGACACTGGCTATTTTGGAATGCTGTACATATTCCCGTATTACATTAGGTCTGATGGAAGAGATGCCATAGTAGCGGATCTTTCCCTGCTGCTGTAACAATTCAAAGGCTTCGATGGTTTCTGCTATCGGATCATCCATGGTGCCGCCATGAAGCTGGTAAAGATCTATATAATCAGTGCCCAGTCTTTTTAAACTTTCTTCCACGGCCGACAGGATGTATTCCTTGCGCGGGTTCCAGTCAAAACCATTGCCATCTGCCCTTAATTGATTCCCTGCTTTGGTAGCGATCAGCACTTCCTGCCTTTTGCCCGCAATGGCTTTGCCCAACATGATCTCATTACGTCCCTGCTGGTAGATATCAGCCGTATCGAACAGGTTGATGCCTGCCCCCATTGCCTGGTGAATGAGTTGTTCATTAGCTGCATAGTCTTCTCCCAGCGACATACAACCAAACCCGATGGCACTGACCTCCAGTGTAGACTGACCTAATATATGATAGTTCATAGTATAAAAGTTAAAGCGCTTTAACGGTTGAATAACGCCCTATTATGATTTCTTTAATAAACTTCTTCCCGTTTGCCGGTCTATGTATTAAAGCAGTTCACAATTACCAAATCATTTAAATAATAAAATTATGAAAACGATCTTAACATTCCTGATGCCGCTCATTGCCATTATTGCCGGTGTAGCCAGCTTTCATCTTTTTACCAATTCGCACTATTATTTATCTGCCATATTCACCGTAGCAGCTTATTTATCTGCCAGTGCCTGGGTATACCTGCTGAGCAGCAAAACCAAGGTGGCATTGCCTTAATCTGATTGTTTTTACAGGGTTTACATAGGGTTTATTTCAGGTGTTATTCATCGGGGTACTTACACAGTATCCCGATGTTTTTTTAGTATATTGAGGCATGAAAAAGATCATTATTAACAGCCTCCTTGCCTGCTTTGTGCTGACGGCTATTCCTGTTACGATACTTGCACAGTCTCAAAAACCCACCCTGAACCATATTGCACTCTCCGTAAAGAACCTGGCTAAAAGCACGGCCTTTTACAGTAAGATCATACAGCTTGATACCATTCCTGAACCTTTTCATGATGGCAGGCATACCTGGTTCAGCATTGCCAGCAATAGCCACCTGCACCTCATAGAATACCCTGACCCGATCATTGTACCGGGCAAGGGCACCCATTTGTGCTTCCGCGTTCCCTCCATAGAGGATTTTATCCAGCGCCTGGAAAAGAACAATATCCCCTACTCGAACTGGCAGGGAGAGAATAAGGCAGTCACGACCAGGGTGGATGGCGTGAAGCAGCTTTACCTGCAGGATCCGGATGGATACTGGATTGAGATTAACAATGATAAGTAAACGATTGTGAATGAAGCTTCGGCAAGTCCCTTTAGACCTGACAGGTTTCGTTTGCAACGAATAAAGAAACCTGTCAGGTCAGACACACTGCGGTGAAATACTACAGGTTTCCACGCATACGCCAGGAAGCCTGACAGATTTGATTTAAGACAAAAAAACACCTGCCGCCAAAAATCAGTAATACTACGGAATGTTACGCGCCATGTTGCCGGTAAATTGGGTTGACTGTTTACTTAAACCTAAGCTACTGACTATGACCGACAAACATTATCCTTACGAGAATAAGTCTATTAAAAACATCCGGAACGAAGTATGGAAAGATATTCCAGGATTTGAAGGTATTTACCAGGCCTCTAATTTTGGCCGCATCAAATCGCTGGACCGCACGATACAACATGCCCGCCTGGGGCGACAATTTGTAGAAGGCCGCATCTTAAGCCAGTCCATTGCCGAGAACCACAATATCAAGACCGGTGAACCCATGATTGACCTGCGGGTATCCCTGAGCATGGACGGCGTACAACATTATTTTAATACCAGGCGCCTGATCTATATCACCTTTGTCAATAAGAAGATCAATTACCAGAAGGACGGCCTGTATGTTATTAATAAAGACGGCAACGGCTATAATAACAAAGTATCGAATCTGCAGCTGGTAACGAAAAGCGAGAAGCAAAAACGGGTATTCACGCGCGACCGGCAGGATAGTTATCTTAAAATAGCCGACCGCTCCAAGTGGCCCAAAACTTACGGTGGCTATACCCGCCGCAAGCCCATCAAGCAATACCACCGCGGCAGACTGATTGCCAAATATGAAAGTGTAAGTGAAGCCTCCCGCCAGACCGGTATCGGTGAAAAAGAAATTATACAGGTAGCGAAAGGCCTCTACTCACAATGGAATGGGTATAAGTGGAAGTATGTGAACCCTTAGTGATCTTTGCCCATCAGGTCTTCCCAACGATAGAAATGGAATGTTTTGTCGGTGCTCATCGCCACAAAGAGCCCTTTGGCGAAGGTGGCATTCAATGGCTTTGCCACCACATCGGAACCATCGCTTTCAAGTGTTGACAGGTGCACCGATCTGATGAATGTATGCTGGTGCGGGTTGCCGTTACTGCCTTCCCGGGAAAAGAGATGGAAGTGATTGGTTTGCTGGTCGGATACCAATATATAGCCGGTGCTGTCGGTAACCGGGTAGATAGAGATGCCTTCATGGTCCTGCTTAAACCCTTTCCTTCCCAACACAGTCAGCTCCTCATTGCCTTTTGCAGGATCGGCATAATACTTACGGATGCCATACCCCTCATCCGAATAATAGATGTATCCCAATACATCATCCACCGCAATGGCTTCTATCTCTTTTTTACCACTGAACTTACCGAATTTACGCACCAGCGTTCCCTTTACTGTTCCCTGCCCATTATCTTCCAACAGGTATTGCCACAGGTACTCTCCGTGGCGGGGACCTGTTTTCCTGCCCACTACTGCATATATTTTGCCGGCAGGGTCTTTATACAAAGCAATGCCCATCAGGTCCCTGTACTCGGTTCCGGTTTCACCGGTAAAGACTTCTATACCGCCACCGTCAACCGGTTTCATATCGGGCAGTGAATAGATGCGCAGTTTATGGGTAAACCGTTCTGTGACCACGGCAATATCGGCAGGTTTCCCCTGCAGGTTCAATCCGTATTCCACATCCACATTATTGGGCCGCTGCAGGTTGTACACTACTTTATCTTGTATGATCCTGCCTTGCAGATCGAATACGTATAAAGCGCCGTCCTGGTCTTTATCCGTGCCTAATATGAGGCTGGCGGCAGGATTGGCCGGATTGATCCATATCGCCGGGTCGTCGGTATCATGTTGTACCGTGTCGGTGATGATCACCGGCTTTATAATATCGTCCGTATTGCCTCCATTGATGCCTGTTGTTGCTTTACAGGCCATGATGGTAATGATACAGCCTGTCAGAATGATCGCAGCAGAAGTTCGCATGTATATTGAATGATTGCTCAATGAGATTATTTTTCAAAAGTAAGTGTAATGGCGCCGGTTTCGTCGTCGTCCAGTTCTCCTTCCAGCTCCAGCGTTAATGTTTTCCCGGAGATCTTAAAGGAACCGGCATATACAAATTCCTTAAAGGAACCATTGTCCAGCTCCAGCGTTTCCCCAAATTCCAGTTCGCCTTCCAGTTCATCATCTGCCAGGTCTTCTATTTCCGCCTCAATTTCTATAACCTTATTCTCTATAGAAGGCGAACCGCAATCATCCACCTCTTCTGTTTCCTTCAATACCACCACAGCTTTCACTTCTCCATATTCAAACTCCATGGTAATCTCTTCCACATCCGCAGCCTGCAGGTCTTTTATATCCTCATTGATGAGACCAAAGAGTTGCTTGAAACGGGCAAAAGCTACCGGATCAGCCGCATCCAGTTCCCACTCACCATAAATGCCCTCATCATCCTGTACCTGGTAGGTGAACTCCGCTGTTTTGTTTACCTGCACATTGTTCTTGTTGGCGCCAATGCCGGTAAGCTGTATGGTAAGTTCGCGCTTTTCCGTATTAAAGTCGTCATCATCAAAAAGGTCTTCGTCTACTTCAAATTCTATTTCCAGTTCCTCCACACCGGCCGGGAAGGTAACGGTACCTGTTCCGGCAGCTACATCAAACTGCAAGGGAATATCAATACCCTCATCAGCAGAAGTGGTGCAATCATCTATTTCATAGAATGCTTCGGCGCCCTTGATATAATCGGCAATCTTTGAGAAGCCTTCAAAGTCTGTTATCTTGAAATTAACCGTCACTGCTTCTTTCAGAGGCACTACTTTGCCGCCCAGCGCTGCGCCCGAAGTATCTACCCTGTCGAGCAGGGTAAGCTTGAAGCTGAAAGCGTCTTCATCTTCAAGGCCGCCATCGCCTTCGTCGGCCAGTACAATCACCTGCGGGAACTGGTCGCCGGAAAGCGGGGTTATCAGGTCATCATTTTCCTTGTCGCAGGCAGTGGTGCATAACACAGCAGCCAGGACAGATAGTTTTATCCATGAATGTTTCATACTTATAGTTTGAAAGATGAGAAGAAAGGATTTGTTTATCAGGGTGAGCCGCCTTTGGAAGGCGACCCACCCTTTGCGTATGGTGGGTCGCCCTTCAGGGGTGGCTCACCATACGCCATTTACCAATCGAACTTAACACCGAAGCGGCCCCATTGGCGGTAATACTCCCGCTGTATGAGTTGTTCTTTATTGCCCATGTACCTTTCAAAAGGCTGATTGGAGATATTGAGCACTTCTGCAAATAACCGCCAGTGGGCATTGAAAGCATAACCGGCACTGATATCAGTTTGTACACGGTCTTTCACAAAAATGTCTTCGGCTGCGGTAGCACCTACTTCACTGAGGTACTCACCATTGAAGTTGAGGGATAGGCGGGCATTAAATTTCTTCCGCTCAAAAGCCAGTGAGATATTACCCACATGAGTAGCCTGACCAGGCAGGCGCAGCTTTTCTGTAGCATTGGGATCTGCTGCATCAGCCGAGCGGCTTTGCAGGGTAGCGGCGGAATGGGCATAAGTATAATTCAGGTAGAGGCTAAAGTATTTGAGCGCACCGGGCAGGAAGCTGAGGTTGTTCTGGAAAGCAATTTCAACACCGGTTACATTGGCCTTGTTGCCGTTCTGCGCCTGCACCACATCAATACTGTTGATATAAGGGGTACCCGTTAAAGGATAGGGGCTGTTGAATAATACCCGGCGATAGATGAAATCGTTCAGGCGTTTGTAAAAGAATCCGCCAGACAATACGCCTACATTGCCAAAGTAATGCTCTGCCAGCAGATCGAGGTTAAAGGCGCTGACGGGTTTGAGGGCAGCATTGCCGGCCGTGGCAATGCCATCTTCCTGGTTGATCTCCTGTGAAGGAATGATCTCGCTGAAGTTGGGCCTTGCATAAGAAAAGGTAGCTGCCGCGCGCAGGTTGGTAAAGCGGCTGAGCTGGTAACGTATACTGGCCTGGGGCAACAGGAAGTCATAGTTGCTGCTACCGGTTACAGGTACAATGTCCTGCAGGTCGCCGACGCCATCAATGATCACATCTTTAGAGTTGTAGCTCACCTTTGTTTTCTCATAGCGCAGGCCGGCCAGCACCATGAAATGCTTAAACTGTTGGCGCGCCATGATATAAGCTGCATATACATCCTCCTGCGCATCGTATGATTCCAGCGCTTCATCAATGGCCTTGTCTTCGATGGCGGCTTCAAACTCCGAAGGATTGGCATTGAAGTATTTGATGAATGAGCCTACGGATAAAGGCCTGCCGAGGTTATAGCGGCCATCCATGAAGGTATTTTTAACCGGGTCTTCGTCAAAAGCATCCAGGGTGGGAATGTCGGCAATGGGAGAATAGTAATCCTGGTAAATGCTATAGCTCTTTTTCTTGCTGCGGATCTTGGCACCCAGCTTGATGAGGCCATTGTTGTTGTTCAGTTTATAAGGAATACCCAGGTCGAATTTGGCAGTAAGGTTACGGTCTTTGGCAAGGGTGTGACCGAAGCCTGCCTCATCGAGCTCATAGGCGGTGTTGTCGGTAAAATCATCCGCTATAATGGAAGGGTACTTCGGATTGTTGTAGTTGAGCGTGGAAGGAATGCCGGCAATAAAACCTATTTCATTGTCATAGGGTGTGTTTTGCCTTCCCATAGCGTACTGCGCTTCGTAATTGAGGAAGAAGGTCTGGAAGTTGTGCTTGGCGCCCAGGTTGATGCTGGTAACAGACTGTGCTTCAAAACGGTCTTTGGTCAGCTTTTCAATTTCTTCATCTTCCGGCTTGAATACATAACGCCTTCTCCACTCCCGGTCGGTAAAGCGGCTGTACAGCCCACGGAGGTATATTTCGTGCCTGGGATTGAACCGGTAATCGAGGGTGCTGCTTAACCCCAAACGGGTGCGGGTAAGCTCATAATCACGCAGCTCCACTTCATTGTCCTGTGGCGACCTTTCGAGGTTATCTGATCCCAGGTCATTGTGGTAGTAGCTGCTGTTGAACATGAGGCCCAGCTTTTCTTTTTTGCCCAACCGCTGTGCATATTGCAACTGTCCCTGGATATTGGCACGACGCATGAGGTGGTTATAACCACCCGCAACGGAAGCATTGATGCGGGGCGTTTTACTTTGCGCCGTACGGGTAATAAGGTTTACAGAGCCGCCCACGGCATCGCCGTCCATATCGGGTGTCAATGATTTGCTCACTTCTATGGAAGCCAGTTGATCGGCGGGGATGGCATCGAGCGCCACATACCGTACATCGGCTTCAGGAGAAGGGATCTGTTCTCCATTCACGCTCACATTGGTAAACTGCGGCGCCAGGCCACGTACAAATACATAACGGCCTTCGCCCTGGTCACGTTCTATATTCACGCCTGGCACCCGTTGCAGTGCTTCTGCCGCATTGGGATCGGGAAAGCGGCCGATCTGGTCGGCAGCAATAACGTTCTTTATGTTATCAGCATTCTTCTGCTGGTTGAGCGCTTTGGCCTGTCCCTGCAATAGACCCATGACCACTACACTGCTTAACCGGGCATAGGTACTGGACAACCCAATGTGAAGGGCGCGGCTTTCACTGGCCTTTAACTCCAAAGCGATGGTCGTATCACGATAACCCAGGTAGCGAACGATGAGTTGCTGGTTGCCGGGTTTGGCATAGATAAGAAATTCTCCATTGACATCAGTAGCAGCTATGTTGTTGGTACCAGCCAATGCAACGGTTGCCCCGGTAAGCACTTCCTGGTTGACCACATCAGTGATCTTTCCTTTAATTATTGCCTGCTGCGCCCAGGCACTGAAACCAATCGTGGTGAGCAAAAGACAGGTGATCCATTTTGTTATCATAATACAGTTTTTGTTCGATGCGCAAATTTGGCGGTGGGCTTACAGGAACCGAAGAAACCGGCGTTAACAAAAGGGCTACAAGCCTGCCAGGCGCGTGAACAAAGGGGCAACAAGCGCGTTACAAATTGCCGCAAGCAATTTGGGATCAATTAGTTGAGTAATGCAAAAACAGCCATTAAGTAATTGTTACGGGAAGATTAAGAGAATGTTACAACCCTTGAATGAAGGCAGTGAGGGATTCTCCTTCGGCGAGGTTGAGTTTTTTACGGAGGCGGTAACGGGCAACCCGGAGGCTATCCTGGGAGATGCCCAATAAGGTGGCCATGTCGGCAGAGCTCAGGTTCATGCGCAATAAAGCAACGAGGCGCAATTCGGCGGGCGTGAGGTTATCGGCATGCTGCTTCAGGTTGGTGAAGAAGGTTTGGTGCACCTGGTCGAAGATGGCCCTGAAATCGTCCCAGTAATTGTCCTGGTTAAAGCTGAGGCTGATCTTCTGTACCAACTGGCGCAACTGCTTTTTCTGATCGCGCTTGTCATCCTCTGCAATTTCGTGGAGCTTGCTGCGCAGCTCTTCCAGCAACTGGTTTTTCTGTATGAGGTGCAGGGTGTGGGCAGACAGTCCTTTGCTGCGGACCTCCAGCTCTGTTTTCAGCTTTTCCTCTTCCAGTTGTTTGTTGCGGATCTCCGCCTGCATGAGGTCCCTGCCTTTTTCATAGATATCCTTGTTCTGTTCATTCAGGGCTTTTTCATTCCTGATCCTGAGCCGCTGGCGGCTGATGATCACGATCCCCAGTACGATCAAGAGCAGGACGACGAGTGCAATAGCGACAGAGATGATGATGTTGATCCTTCTCTGGGAGGTGAGCCTGACGAGCTCATTGTTTTTCTTTTCTACTTCATATACGGTTTCGAGGAAAGCGATCTGCTGGTTATTGGTGGAAGCATAGATCTCTGCCACAAGGCTGCGGGAATGCTCATTATAATAGTAGGCGCTGTCAAACTGCCCCAACAATTCAAATCCCCTCGCCATGTCGCGGTAAGCGCTGGCCAACTCATCCTGCGATTGGGTTTGCAGGGCCAGTTGCAAAGCCTGCCGGGTATAGACCAATCCCTGCTGGTAATGACCTGTTTTCCGGTATACATCGCCCAGGTTGTTGAGTATTTCTATCTGTGCAATGGCGTCGTTGTAATACCGGTTAATGGCCAGTGCTTTCTCAAAACAGAGCCGGGCCGAATCAAAACGGGCATAATCCTCCAGGATACTGCCCATGTTCTCAAATATTTTGGCTATGCCGGTACTATCATTCAGCTCATGGTAGAGGGCCAATGCCATTTGCTGGTATTGATAGGCCGTATCGTACATGAGCTTCTTTTCGTACCAGTGTCCCATATTGCCATAAGAAAGGGCCTGTCCTTTTTTATCGTTGCGGGCTATGTTGATGCGCAAGGCTTCTGCAAACTGGTGGCCGGCCAGCTCCAATTGCTTGTTGGAGTAGTACACCGTACCGAGATAGTTGAGGGTAGCGGCCAGCCGGTCCGATTCATTCAGGCTGCGGAAGATCTTTTCCGCCTGTAACAGATGATCAATGGACTGGGTGAAATTGCTGTAATTGTAAAATATATGTCCTATCTGCTGCAGGCAAATGGCTTCTACCAGCAGGTTGTTCTTTTCTTTGGCCGTTACGAGGAGTTCTTTTAAGAGCACGTAGGCCGAATCGGGCCTGCGTTTGGCCAGCCCTTCTGTTTGTTCCAGGGTGAACAGCCATTGTTTCTGCTGGGCAGAGGAGACGCCGGTTACCAAAAACAGCAGCACAGTCAATAAAAAAAGTGGTGTGCGCAAAGGAAGTATTGTTGTAAACCGGTCATCATGCATAAGCCTCGGGGTAATTCGGCTGCTAAAGTAAGTTGCCGGCCGGGTGTTTATAATTCCTTAACGCAAACTTAATAAAGCGGGAACCCTGCACAGATGGCGGATTTAAATATACATTGGCCTGCCCGGGGAATTTTGGTATATTAGGATATGAGAAAGTTCTATTACTGCTGCACGCCCCTGCTGCTATCCACACTATTATATAGCCTGCCGGGCTCTTCCCAAAACCAAATGACACTGGCCAACCGCGAAGGCTCCAACCTTTCCCAGTTTGAAAGAACGATCAGTGGCCGTCCTGTACTGGAATATGGTTCTGATATACAGGGCACTGCTTTTTACAGCAATGACTGGACACCTGGCCTTGTACAGTTGAAGGATGGCAAAGTAGCCAAAGGATTACCCCTGCGTTTTAATGTGCATAATAATAAGGTGTATTTCCAGCGTGAAGAAACCCAACTGGAGTTTACAGAACCGATACGGGCTTTCTGGCTGGGTATGGACAGCAATACAGCAGTATTGTTTCGCAATGGCTATACACCCATTGATAAAAATGACGGAGAAACGTTTTATGAAGTGATGGTGAAGGGCAAGGTGCAGTTACTGAAGTACCGGCAGAAACTGCTGCGCGAGTTTTCGCAACTGAATATGCCGAAAGAGAAAAGGTTTGAAGATGTGGACGCCCTGTATGTATTTCTGCCGAATTACAGAATTGAGAAGATCAAGAAGAATAAGAATGATATCCTGAAAGCATTGCCCGAATATGCTGATGCCATTAATAAGATACTGGAGGCTAATAAGCTCAATCTTAAAAATGAAGAGGCATTGATCACTTTATTCCGCGAGCTGAATAAAGAATGAGGTAACCCTTATACTATTTTCTTTTCGGAAGGTTTCTTTTTAAATAATGCCCACAATTGTTCCTGCCAGGATATAAGGTTACCAATTAAGAAGTATCCTTTGAGGTTGTTCTTTATGCTGCTGCGCATAATGCGTACGACCACATCTTTTTCCACCTCTCCCACTTCTTTGACCCTGATGAGGAATTCGAGCGATATGAATGCGAGAATGGCTCCTATCAGGAACAGAAAATTCATGTCGTGCAGCGATACAAGATGCACGGCTTTATTGACTTTTGGGCCGGCCCATACTGCATTGACGATCAATGAACGGTTGCCAAAGTAATCGGCCAGCACACCGCCTATCAGGGGCGCCACCGCAGAAAAGACAGCAGTAATGATGTTCTTGGTAGATAAGTAAACGATAGCGTGTTCATTAGGCGCCAGCTTTAAACCAATATTGGTAAGGGAAAGGTTGATGCCCGCCGTGGCAATGCCCGTGAAGATATGAATGAATACCAGCAGCACGATGTTGGCTGTAAAGCGGGAATAGATGCCCACAAAACACCAGCCGATGATACACAGTATATACAAAGGAGCAGCGATGGCCAGGATGGTCTTGTTGCTGTATTTATCGGAAAAACTTCCCCACATACGAATGGTGGCAATGCTGCTTAACTGACTCACGACTGTTAAGCCAATGACCCAGGTCATGGAAAAGTCCAGGTGCTTGAGCATGTAAACCGTGAAGAAAGGGATGGCTATGTTGAGCGCAAATACCCAGGCTGAATTGAACAGGAGCAGTTTTCTGAAGTTGCCATCTTTCAAAGGACGTTTAAATAGCAGGAAGATGTTTTCTTTGGAAAGATAGGATTGAGGCTCAGGGACTTTGAGCAGGATAAAAGCGCCTGCAATGCCTATTGTACCTGCCACCATAAACATGATGGCATAGGCATTCAGCTCATAAGCGGGCCAGGTACTTTTTATATAATCAATGGTAAAGGCCAGGATAAGACTTAATGCCACATTGAGTATCTGCATTTTACCACTTCGCCGGGAAAAGTAAGTGCCTAATTGATTACCGGGCACGAGGTCTTTCATCCAGGCGTTCCAGCTCAGTCCCGCAATAGAAGCAAAGAGATAGTAGAAGAAAAGAAAAAGGATGAGCAGTTGAATAGAACCTTGTGCAAAGAAAGACAGGATGCCCATGACCACCAGTGGCAAACGCGCCAGCAAGGCACATATAACACTGATAGCCCGGCGGTTATTATAACGCCTGACAAGCCAGATAGACAATAGCTGAAAGATGTTGGTGAAGGTGGGCAGCGCTGCCAGCAACCCGATCTGCAGGTTGGAAGCGCCCAGCAATAAGGCCATGGCTACGAGAAAAGCCCCACCAGTGAGTGTGGTCATGGCCTCTGTTGCCATACCTTCTGTGATGACCAGTTTTAAACCGGTTTGCACTTCCTGCGGCGTGAGCGAATTCTTCGGCCTTACATTCATAGGTTAAAATCTGTTCATCCTTGATCAATATAGAATAACCGGCAACCACTATTCACCAGTCACGACAATAATTGTACCTATTCAGTCACTTTGTCCTGAACAGATGAATAGCGTATTGCAAAACAAATGCCTGTGTGCAAACGTATGTTTATTCAATACTTTTTTAACTATACGATTTGTGCAACAAGGTCTTTGGAATATTTCATTTTTTTGATTTAACTTGTATTAAGGATTCCAACTTCATTGTTTGCACAGCCATATGATGGATTATAAAGTATTTGACGACGAGATACTGCTTAAACTGCTTAAGGGAGGTGACGGTGCTGCCCTGGAAGAGATTTACAACAGGTACAGCGAAACCGTTTTCGTAACAGCCTTCCGGAAAGTACGTTCAAAAGAAGTAGCAGAGGAGCTTGTTCAAAACCTGTTTATCAGCCTGTGGGCAAAAAAAGAACAGGCGCGTATAGAAAAACTGGAAGCCTACCTGCATGCAGCCATCCGCTACCAGGTAATTGACTATATCAGGTCCAAAATTCTCCGCGAGCGTTATACCCAGTTTGCCAAAGATCAGTTGACGGTTGATGAAAATGCCTCCGAATCTAAGCTTCTGTTACAGGAGCTGAGTATCGCTATAGACAATACCATTAAGAAGTTGCCGCAAAAAACACAGGAGATCTTCCGCTTAAGCCGGTATGAACACCGGTCTGTAAAGGAGATCGCACAATATATGAACCTATCTGAGAAAGCTGTTCAATACCATGTTACCCAGTCACTTAAATTCATGCGCCTGCACCTGCGGGACTTTATCCTCATGAATTCTTTGGTGGGTGCTTTTACCCGGTTCTTCCTGGATAACTGACAATTAGCCATAAGAAAATCTTTTTAGCTATTTTTTAGGGTAGCGCCCCGCTTAACCGACAGATAGTTAAGTCCTTCTAACTGAAGGCGGACTTAATTATCCCATGAACCGAAGAGCCTTTTATCATTTATTGCAACGTTATTCAGACGGCACCTGCACCGACGAAGAAAAGAAGTTGGTAGAACAGTGGTATGAGTTATTGGATGATGACCATGAACCCGCCATCAGTGAGCACGAGATAAAAGCAACCGTTGAACAACTATGGCCAGTTATTAAGGAGAAAACCCTTCCCTCCCCTGCTGTAGAAATACCCGAACGCCCGGTAAGAAGAATACCGGCGTACGTGCGCTATATCAGCGCTGCTGCCGCAATAGCGGCTGTGGCCCTGGGCGTTTACTGGTTCACCACCGGGTCGAATCATGTTCAGTCATTTGAAGAGGAGGTTATTAATGAACAATTGAGCCGTGTTGAAAATACGCAGGAGACAGCCGACACGGTTTATTTGCCCGACAAAACGATGGTGGTACTGGAGCCCCATGCAAAGCTCTATTATCCCGACAGTTTTGCCCTGGCCAAAAGAGAAGTGTACCTGGAAGGCAATGCCTTCTTTAAGGTGACCAGGAACCCGAAGTCGCCTTTCTATGTGTACAGCAACAATATTGTTACCCAGGTATTGGGCACCAGTTTCTTTGTAAAGACGGATAAGGTCACGAATGATGTAGAGGTATCAGTGCGCACCGGCAAAGTGGCCGTTTATGAAAATGAAGCGCAGGCAAAGAAACATACGAGTGAAAGAAAACAGGAATCAGCCGGTGTGATCCTGAAGCCTAATCAAAAGGTGATCTATAACCGGCAGGATGGTCATTTCAGGACTTCGCTGGTAGATGTTCCCTTGCCGCTTGTTCCGGATAATCACGAGGAAGAAATGGTAACGGAGTTAAATTTTGTATTTGAAGAAACACCTATTTCGAAAGTGCTGTCGCACCTGGAAAAGGCGTATCACATTGAGATCATTGTAGAGAACAGCAACCTGTCAAAATGCCTGTTTTCCGGTGATATCAAAGGGCAGAACCTCTATGATCAGCTGGAGATCATCTGCCAGTCGGTACAGGCTTCTTATGAAGTGCGTGGTACACAGATATTGCTGAAAGGAGGCGCAGACGAATAACGGATACAACTGTCTAATAATCATAAACATCATCTCTAACCAAAACTATGCGTATATGAAAATCCACACTTACATCACCTAAGCCATTACCACTATAATAGCCCCCAAATAAAAAGCTGACAATGCTACCAACATTGCCAGCCGGGCATCCGCATGCGGATGATTATTGTACGTGCCTTGAAATTCAGCGAACAATAACAATCAAATTTATGAAAAAACAACGACTTGTTGCTTTAACTGCCTTTGCAATGAGAATAGCGTTTATACAAATTTTCCTGGTCTCTTTTCTGACTTCGATGGCCTATGACCATCATGCCGATGCACAAGGCATACTGGACAAAGTAGTCACAGTGTCGGTAGATAAAGGGCAATTGAAAGAGGTTTTCTCTTCCCTGAAAGACCAAACAGGAGCAAGATTTGTATTTAGCTCCAAAACGATTGAAGCGAGCCGTAAGGTTTCGATCAAAGCGAAAGAGAAAAAACTGAGTGAAGTATTACAGGAATTACTGGCGCCCTTTGGTATCAATTACAAGATTATCAAGGACCGCATCGTATTGTACAAAACCAAACCGGTAGGCGCCCTGAATGGGTCCTCAGCCGACGGACAGGAATTCCTGGTGAGTATTTTAACCGCTGATAAAGAGATAAAAGGCCAGATCACCGACGATAAAGGCGTTCCTTTATCAGGGGTGAGCGTGGTCGTAAAGGGTACCACCAAGGGGGTGAATACCGATGTTTCGGGCGCTTTCACCCTGAATGTACCGGATGATGCCACCACCCTGGTGATCTCCTCTATTGGTTACCAGCAACAGGAGGTAGATATTACCGGCAAAAACACGGTCAGTATTGCGCTGACGCCGGTATCGGGTCAACTGAGCGATGTGGTGGTGGTAGGTTATGGTACCCAAAAGAAGGTAACTGTAACAGGAGCGGTGGCCCAGGTAAAAGGTTCTGACCTGGCCAAGTCGCCCGCTGTAAACCTTTCGAATGCGCTGGCAGGCCGCCTGCCAGGCGTTACTGCCATCCAGGCAACCGGCGAACCCGGCTATGATGGTTCTACCATCCGTATCCGCGGTTCCAATACCCCCAACAACAGTGGCGCCTTGATCGTGATCGACGGCGTGCCCGACAGAGCGGGTGGTCTTGAGCGATTGAATCCTTCTGATATTGAAAGCATGTCTGTATTGAAAGATGCGGCAGCTGCGATATATGGCTCCCGTGGTGGCAACGGTGTAATTCTCATCACTACCAAGCGTGGTAAAACCGGCAAGCCGGTGCTTTCATACGACTTCAACCAAGGCTGGGCGCAACCTACCCGGATACCTAAAATGACGGACGCCGTTGAATATGCCAACCTGGTGAATGAACTGAACATATTTGATGTAAAGCCCGAAGATCTTCCGGCATCACAGTGGAAAGATGCCTGGACTGCCTTTAAAACAACCGGCACTTATACCACACCCGCTGGCAAAGTATATAACGCGACTTATTCACCCGAAGTGATACAAAAGCATGGCGACGGTTCTGATATCTGGAGATATCCCAATACAGATTGGTTCAAGACCACATTGAAGAACTGGTCGCCCCAAACAAGGCATAACCTGCAGGTATCGGGTGGTACCGATGCTGTAAAATACCTGGCATCGATTGGCTACAGCAACCAGGATGGCTACTATAAGAATTCGGCCACCGGTTACAAGCAATACGACATGCGTTTGAACCTCGATGCCAAGATTAACAAGTACATCAATACCAGCATTGGGTTAACGGCCCGTGAAGAATTCCGCTTCTTCCCCACCAAAGGCGCCCAACCCATCTTCCGCATGTTGATGCGCGGCAAACCCACCGAGCCGGAAGTATGGCCCAATGGTCTTCCCGGACCCGATATCGAGAACGGCGAAAACCCCATCGTGATCACCACCAACGCTACAGGGTACGACAAAGACAAAAGGGATTACTTTCAAACAAACGGCAGGGTGGAGATCATCATTCCTGGCATACAAGGGCTAAAAGTGACAGGCTTTGCCTCTTTGGATAAATACATGCGTCGCACCAAACGATGGGAAACCCCCTGGTCTTTGTATAACTGGGATAAGAAATCGTTTGAAGCAGATGGTGTAACGCCAAAGCTCCAAAAATCCGTGCGCTCCACCTTCACCGATCCCAGGTTGACGGAGTCTGAAGAAGACCAGTTGAACATAACCCTTAATGCGTTTGTGAACTACGACCGCAGTTTTGGAGATCATACCATCAACCTGCTCGCAGCCATAAACAGGGAAACGATCGACAACCAGAATTTCAACGCATTCCGCAGAAACTATATCTCACCTACTATTGATCAGTTATTTGCAGGAGGCGATGATGCCTTGAAAAACAACAATGGCGGCGCATTTGAGCGCGCACGTTTGAGCTACTTCGGCCGGGTCAATTACAACTTCCAGGAAAAATACATCGCCGAGTTCCTCTGGCGTTATGACGGATCGTATATGTTCCCCAAAGAAGACCGCTGGGGTTTCTTCCCGGGTGTGCTCGTGGGATGGCGCATATCGGAAGAAAACTTCATGAAGACCAATGGCTTTTTCGACAACCTGAAACTGCGTGCATCCTGGGGACAGATGGGTAATGACAACATCATCTTCAACGGCGCTTTACAGGAATACAGGTTCCTTTCTTTATACGATTTTGGCACCTATGTAGCAGGCAACAGCGTGTTGAAAACCCTGCGCGAAAGCAGCGTACCTAATCCGGCATACACCTGGGAGGTGGCCAATAACTCCAATATCGGTTTGGAAGGATCGGTATTGCAAAACAGGTTGAGCTTCGAATTCGATTATTTCTACAACGTACGTAGCAAGATCCTGATGGCCAATGAAGCCCAGGTGCCTGCATCCGCCGGTATGGAGCTGCCTCCCCAGAACCTCGGCAAAGTTAAGAACAAGGGTTTCGAATTCCTGGTCAGCTATAGCGATAAGATCGGTAAAGATTTCAAGTACACAGTGAGCATCAATGGCGGCTATGCCAAAAATGAAGTGGTGAAACTTCCTGAAACACCAGGATTGAAACCACACCAGCTTTCCAAAGGACATACCTTCGGCACCAATGGCGCCGCCTTCCTGGTGTATGAATACGATGGCGTATTCTATGATCAGGCCGAAATAGACAAAAACACCATTGATTACAGTGCCGCTGTTAAAACTCTGCGTCCTGGCGACATGAAGTTCAAAGATGTGGATGGCAACGGCAAGATCGATGCCGATGACCGCGTACGTCTCGACAAGAACCGCGACCCCCTGTTTACAGGTGGCATGAACCTCAACATGCAATACAAAGGATTTGATTGCACCATCCTCTTCCAGGGAGCCGCAGGCGGATTACTCTTCTGGGGAACAGAGTCGGGCGCAATTGGCAACTTCCTGCAATACTCTTACGACCACCGCTGGTCGATCGATAAGCCCAGCAGGACAGACCCTCGCCTGGCAAACCGTGGAAACACGTACTACGCAAGCAATCCGTTTGGCGTTAACACTTATTGGCTTCGCAACAGCGATTACCTGCGGCTTAAGAACGTAGAAGTAGGTTACAACTTCTCCAACAAGCTCAGTCAGAAGGTTGGCATCAGCAACCTGCGCGTTTATGCAAACGGCATCAACCTGATCACCTTCGATAAAATGAAGATCTGGGATCCGGAGTCCACCAGTGGTAGTGGCCAATATTATCCGCAGTCAAGGATCATCAATGTAGGCGCAAGAGTAACCTTTTAAAACTGAACAAGATGAAGAAATTGCTTAAATACATTACGCTTCCTGTTTTTTCCGGCATCCTGTTAACAGGCTGTAAGCAGGAGTTTCTCGATACAAAGCCGCTCGACAAAGCATCGTCAGCCGATACCTGGAAAGATGCTTCATTGTCAGAAGCGTTTGTCACTGGCATATACTCTGGCCTCGGACAAGGCGGCTTTGACGAACAAATGCTGGCATCACTCAGCGACGAAGCTGTTTTCACACACCCTAACCGGGGCATCAATGTGGTCAATGAAGGCGTCCTTAACCCTTCCAACCTTGGTTGGGTAAACGTAAATTACCGTTGGGGTAAAGATGGCGGCAAGAACGATATGTATGCAAAGATCAGGCAGGCGAACCTCGCCCTGGAGAACCTGCGTACTGCTACTTTTGAAGATGTAAATGGTCTTAAGACAAGGTTACAGGGAGAAGCTCACTTTCTCCGCGCTTTCTACTACCATCAACTGGTGCGTTATTATGGAGCTGTGCCCATCATTGACAAGTCTTACAAATTGGATGATGATTTTTCCATCGCCCGCAATACCTGGGATGAGTGTGTAACCTTCATACTCAAAGATTGCGACAGTGCCATCACAGAGTTAAAAGACAGGACCATGCCCGACGGCAAAGCTAACGAGATCGGCGCCATGGCGCTGAAAGCACGTATGCTCCTGTATGCAGCCAGTGATTTGCACGATATTCCTACGGCCAAAGCCAAATCGGCCACCATCGCTGGTTTCTCTAAACCTGAGTTATTGGGTTATCCAAGCGGCGACCGCAATGCACGCTGGAAAGCTGCGCAAGATGCTGCAAAAGCCATCATGGATAAAGTGCCCGGCCGTGGGTATAAACTCGATCTCAATGCACCGGTATCTTTAGCAGATGGAAAGCTGAATTATATTTCCTTGTCGATGGGCGGCGCCAGCAAAGCACCGGGATTGGAAGACACCAAGAAAGAGATCCTCTTCGGCCGCTTCTTTACATCTGCCCGGGAAGAAGGCGGAATGCAGATTGGACTTTACAACGGCCCCAACGGATACCACAACTGGGCAGGTAATTCGCCCATCCAACAACTGGTGGATGATTATGAGATGATGGACGGATCTAAATTTGACTGGACCGATGCTGCTCAAAAAGCAGCGCCCTACAAAAACCGCGACCCGCGTTTTTATGCCACCATCCTGTACGATGGAGCTGATTGGAAACCACGCGACAAAGCATCCGGCAATGTAGACCCTGCCAGCCAGATCCAGACCGGCCGCTATGATGTGGGAGGCGGTACCATGCTGGCGGGACTTGACACCCGTTCCAGCTCCATTGAAAATTGGAACGGATCCTGGTCGGGTTATTATATGCGCAAATTCATTGATCCGGATCCCAACCTGGTGGATAACAATGCCAGACAAACCGTTCCCTGGCCTTTCTTCCGCTATACAGAAATTGTATTTAACTACATAGAAGCCTGTATTGAACTGGGAGAAGAGACAGAGGCAAAGAACTGGTTGAACAAGATCCGCTTCCGGGCAGGGATGCCGGCCATCACGGAAAGCGGAGCTGCTTTGAAAGCGCGCTACCAAAATGAAAGACGTGTGGAACTGGCTTACGAAGATCATCGGTACCACGATGCGCGGCGCTGGATGATTGCACCCACGACCCTGGGACGTCCAATTACATTCATAAGTGTAGTAGGCAACCTCAAGGCCGGCGCTACAGCTCCCAGTCCCTATCGCTATGACGAAAGCAAATACAATTATACATACACACCAACGGCAGGATCACAAGAGTCCAGGAAATGGGACGACAAAATGTACTTCCGCCCCATCCCGCTCGATGAAATGAACACCAACACAAAGCTGGTCCAGAACCCAGGGTATTAGGTGTTTCGATTAGCAATTAGCTCTTAGCAAAACGACCAATCCTTATCTATAGCAGTATTTTCGTTTGGTGTTTTATTTTTCGTTTAGCAAAGTCAGGCTGCTCCGGCGGCCTGACTTATTTTAATTAACCAGCCTATGATCGTAAATTACATTGTATTGTAAGCCATTAAAATTTCTACGCTTTGTATTCAACTAAAACTAGCCAGGCCAGTCTGCTGGCCGCCCTGCTGATCGTAGTAACCAGTTGCCAGAACCATGATACTCCCAAAGCGGTGACCGATGCTACGCCTCCCCTTTTTACGTTAATGACGCCGGAACAAACAGGTATTGGCTTCAGCAATACGCTTTCGGAAGGGTTGAACACGAATGTGTTGATGTACGAATATTTTTACAACGGTGGCGGTGTAGCTGCCGGTGATGTAAACGGGGATGGACTGACCGATCTTTATTTCTCCGGCAACATGACGGATAATAAATTGTACCTGAATAAAGGACAGCTACGATTTGAAGAGGTTACTGCTGCTGCCGGTGTGGCAGGAAGGCCCGGCCCCTGGAAGACCGGCGTAACGACCGCCGATGTGAATGGCGACGGCAAGCTGGATATTTATGTATGTTATTCCGGCAAGCTGCGGGGCGAGAAGAGAAGGAATGAGCTTTATATTAATGAGGGCAACGATGCGCAGGGAAAGCCTCGCTTCAGTGAGCAGGCAACGCAATATGGCCTGGCAGATACCGCCTACAGCACACAAGGTTATTTTTTTGATTTTGACCGGGATGGCGACCTGGATATGTTCCTGCTGAACCATAATCCCAATAACCTGCCTGTGCTGGATGCAGCCAGGACCGCTGTGATACTACAAGCAGAAGATCCCACTGCAGGCGTACGGCTGTTTCAAAATGATCAAAACCACTTTACAGATATTACGCGCAAAGCCGGGTTTCATAGCTCGGCCCTGACTTATGGACTGGGCGCCGGCATTGCTGATATTAATGGCGATGGATGGGAAGATGTGTATGTATCGAATGATTATGCCGTGCCGGATTATTTGTATATCAATAATGGCAATGGCACATTCACCGACCGGCTGGCCAGCAGTATCGGGCATAACAGCCAGTTCTCCATGGGCAATGATGTAGCCGATGTAAATAATGATGGCCTGCCTGATATTTTTACCCTTGATATGCTGCCGGAAGATAACCGCCGGCAGAAGTTGTTGTTTGCACCGGATAATTATGAAAAGTTTGACCTGAATATCCGGTCAGGGTTTCATTACCAGTATATGCGGAATATGCTGCAGTTGAATAACGGCAGTCGGCAATCGGCAGTCGGCAGTGGGCAGAGAGGAGATGTTAGTTTCAGTGAAGTAGGACAGTTGGCGGGGATATCGAATACAGACTGGAGCTGGGCGCCGCTGTTGGCTGATTATGATAATGATGGCTGGAAGGATTTGTTTGTAACCAACGGTTACCTGCGCGACTTTACCAATATGGACTTTATTAAGTACATGAATGATTATGTACAAAGCAAAGGCAGGCTGCAGCGGGAAGATGTGTTGGACCTGGTGCATAAGATACCGGCTTCCAATATCATGAGTTACCTGTTTGCCAATAATGGCGATGGTAATTTCACCAATAAGAGCCGGGCATGGGGCATACAAAAAACATCGAACAGTAATGGCGCTGTTTATGCCGACCTGGACAATGATGGCGACCTGGACCTGGTGACGAATAATATTAATGAACCGGCCTTTGTTTACCGCAATGAAGGAAGTGCCGGTCATCATTACCTGCAAATAAAACTGCAAGGCGCCCGCGGCAATACGCAGGGCATTGGCGCCAAAGTAACACTGTATACAAAAGGACAACAACAGTACCTGGAGCAGATGCCTTCCCGCGGTTATTTATCTACCGTATCGCCGGTATTGCATGCAGGCCTGGGCAAGGAAACGGTGATAGACTCCCTGCGCATTGTGTGGCTGAGCGGCAAACAACAAGTACTTAAGGATATTAAAGCAGATCAGGTGTTGACTTTATCAGAGCAGCAGGCTGTTGATACTTACCGGCAGCCAGCCGCTCCGGCTTCCCTGTTTACAACAGTGCCCTCTCCTGTTCAACGCAGTTATGCCACGAATACGATCAATGATTTTAAACGGCAGCCTTTGCTGTTAAATCCCTTATCCTTTAGCGGCCCCTGCCTGGTGAAAGGTGACGTCAATGGTGATGGCCTGGAAGATGTATATGCCGGCGGCGGCAGCGGACAAGCGGCTGTTTTATACCTGCAACAAAAGAATGGACAGTTTAAGGCGAACCAACAGACAGCTTTTGAAGCAGACAAGAACTGCGAAGATGCTGATGCCGCTTTCCTCGATGCTAATGGCGACGGCCTGACGGATATTTATGTTGTGAGTGGCGGATATCATAGTTATGCGCCGGACGATGCTTTGCTGCAGGACCGGTTGTATGTAAATGACGGCAAAGGGCATTTTATAAAAAGCGCCGATGCTTTACCTGTGATGCGTGTAAGCAAAAGTTGTGTACGGGCTAATGATGTGAATGGTGACGGCTTTACAGACCTGTTTGTAGGGAGCCGGGTAATACCGGGCCGGTACCCGGAAATACCTGCCAGCTATTTACTGGTGAATGATGGCAAAGGACATTTTACCGACCAGATCAGCACGATAGCACCCGCCTTACAAAAAGCAGGTATGGTAACAGATGCTGCCTGGGTAGACCTGAATGGCGACGCCAGGAAAGAACTTGTTGTAACCGGTGAATGGATGCCGGTGCAGGTGTATACGGCTAACAACAATAAACTGCAATTATCCACTCAACAATATTTTGACAAGGATTACCACGGCTGGTGGAACCGCCTGACAGTAGGCGATTTCAATAAGGATGGAAAGCCCGACCTGCTGATCGGTAACCTGGGCCTGAATACCCAATGCCGGGCAAGCGACAAAGAACCGGCCACCCTGTACTATAAAGATTTTGATGACAACGGATCGGTAGATCCCATTTTCTGCTTTTATATACAGGGGAAGAATTATCCTTATGTAACGCGTGATGAACTGCTGGACCAACTGAGCATTATGCGCACCCGCTTTATCGATTACAAGGGTTATGCAGACGCCACCATGGAAAGTATTTTCACGAAGGAAGAGTTAACCGGTGCTAAAAGTATGCAGGCCAATTACCTGGCCACTGCTTATTTTGAAAGCGGCGCCGATGGCAAATTCCATATACAGCCTCTTCCCACGCAGGCACAGATATCCCCGGTATACACGATCACTACACTGGATTATAACAAAGATGGTAATGATGACCTGCTGCTATGCGGTAATATTAACCGGGCCAGGCTGCGGTTTGGAAAGTACGACGCCAATTACGGCGTATTGCTGCGCGGCGATGGCAAGGGGCATTTTACGTATGTGAACCAGCAGGAATCAGGATTCCATGTAGGGGGCGATGTACGCAGTGTACTGTCCATTAACAATCAATTATTATTCGGGATCAACCAGCAACCCGTTCAAGCCTATAAAATCAGATAACGATGCGAATGCTCTTCAACCTAACTGTTGCCCTGCTGTTCTGTTTATCTGCTTGCCGGCAGGCGCCTCAGCCATTGCCGCCACTGGCCACAGGGGATATCAGCCGGGTGATCACCCAAATGACGGAAGTGATGATCCATGATATTACGAACCCGCCGCTGGCTTCACGCTTTTTCTCTTATGCCTGCTTGTCGGGCTACGAAGTACTGGTGCAAAATGACAGTTCTTTTAGAAGCATGCATGGCGTCATAAACGGTTACCCGCGTTTGCAAAAACCAGACTCCCTGCAAGGCTATCATGTGGAAGTAAGTGCTTTGCTGGCCATGATGGAAACAGCCAAGAAGATGCAACCTTCCGGCAAAATGATGGATGCGTATGAACAACGGTTCCTGGACTCCTGCAAAAAAGCAGGTTATCCCACAGAAGTATTGGAAGCATCATTGTCTTATGCTTCCTGGGTTAGTAAAAAAGTCCTGGCCTATGCAAAAGCAGACCGCTATAATAAGATCAGCAATTACCCGCGGTATACACCGGTAAATAAACCCGGCTACTGGTTTCCCACGGCACCGGCCTATATGGCTGCCGTAGAGCCTTATTTTAATACCGTGCGGCCATTTGCCCTTGATACCTGCTCACAGTTTATACCGCCTCCACCAATTGCTTATGCTACCAAAAAAGATTCTCCCTTTTATGAACTGATGCTGCGCAATTACACGGTTACACAGGATATGCCGAAGGAATACCGCGCCATCGCTGCTTTCTGGGATTGCAATCCCTTCGCCGTGCAGGATGACGGTCACCTGATACTGGGTTTGAAGAAGATCTCTCCCGGCGCCCACTGGCTGGGCATTACCGGTATAGCCTGCCAACAGGCCAAAAAGAATTTCCGGGAAGGCATGCAGATCTATACGATGGTATCCATGGGTTTGATGGATGGCTTTATCAGTTGCTGGGATGAGAAATTCCGGAGTAACCGGGTACGGCCTGAAACCGTTATCCGTGAACTGGTAGACCCTCACTGGCAGCCCCTATTGCAAACACCTCCCTTCCCGGAGTACCTGAGCGGCCACTCTGTGATATCAACTGCTTCGGCCACGATCCTCTCCCACTATTTTGGTGATCAGTTTGCTTATACCGACAGTGTGGAGGTTTCGTATGGATTGCCTGCCCGCCATTTTACTTCTTTCCGCCAGGCTGCCGAAGAAGCGGCTATCAGCCGTTTTTATGGCGGCATCCATTTTATGGATGCCATTGAGCAGGGGATGGTTCAGGGGAAGAAGGTTGGGGAGCAGTTGATCAAGAAGGTAACGGGTAGTAAAGAAGAAGTGGCGAAGTCTGCTAAAGAATGACGCATGCTTCGCGGCTAAAAGCCACGAAGAGCCTAAAGACTTTGCAGGAACAAGGCCTTCCTGCGTTTGGATATTTCAAGGTATTCGCCATTCCTGAGTTGTATGCTGCCACCATGGGTGTATTGGTGAATGAAGTGTTTATTGACGAGGTGGGTGCGGTGGATACGCAAAAAATCATGACTGTCCAGTTTGCCTTCAAACCATTTGAGCACTTTGGCCACTACCAGTGTTTTGTTGTCGCTAAAGAAGAGCTTGCTGTAATTACTGATGGCCTGGATGCGGACGATGGTGGCCGTATCAATGATGGCTATTCCCGCATTGTGCGGTAACAGCAGCAGGTTGCCGGAAATGGTGGGTGTATGCATACCTAATTTATTGCAGGTTATTCTTTTGTTTTATTTCCAGTACTATTTTTTGCAGGGCTATGAGTTGTTCTTCGAGGTTATCTATCTTTTTTTGCTGTTGTTTTAGGGCGTTGACCAGGGGCACTACCAGTTGCTCATAGCTGAGCATGTAGCGGCCATTCTCATTGTCAGGAACGTGCAGGCCGCTGAACTCCTGTCCCAGTTCTTTCAATGCTGTTTCTACTTCCTGGGCAATGAACCCATCTGTTAAACGGTCATTGGTGCCGGTATTCCAGCGATAACGAACGGGCCTCAGCCGGAGGATAAAATCAAGTCCCAGCGTATTGTCTATGATGTCTTTCTTCAACCGGGCATCGGAATAGTTACTCCAGGGAGCAAAGCCGCCAATGGCAGTAACACTGCTGTTGCCGATCACTACTTTGTTGCTGGCATCTGCCACTGCATTATATCCAATAGCGGTAGCATTGGTCAGATCCATGGCAGCTACATTGGCAGCATAGCCCAGCGCGGTATTGTAGTTGCCTGTGGAATTGCTGCTGAGTGCCTGGTACCCTATAGCCACATTGAATTGGCCTGTGGTATTAAAGTACATGGCATTTACACCTACCCCAGTGTTCCCGACAGCATTGTTATAAACAAGCGCCGAAGCACCTACAGCCGTATTCAGGCTGCCGGTTGCATTGGCGTATAACGAATAGGTACCCAGAGCTGTATTAGAATTGGCATTTTTCATATAAGCCAGTGCATGCTCACCCACTGCCACATTATAGCTACCACTGTCAGCCAGGCTCATGCAACCAAAACCAAGCACTGTATTGCTTCCACCATATTTTATTCTTCGCAGGGCCTCATATCCTACTACGGTATTATTATCTGTTTTATCGGCCTCTATCATAGCCCGGGCGCCTATAGCCGTATTGCGCTCTCCCCGTATTACACGTTGCATGCTGGACATACCTACTGCAACATTATAGGCACCCTTGCTTGTGACCAGGGAACCAAAACCCACTGCCACATTATTACTGCCGCTGTCGGCCTGGAACATAGCATCATTACCAACAGCCGTATTGTAATTTCCAGCCCTTAGATAAGCCAATGTCCTGTTTCCGACACCACAGTTCCAGGCTGTTGTAACAGATCGTTTTAAACTGGTTTGCCCAATGGCTACATTGTATGCCCCTATCGTGTTTTCCATGAGGGCCTCATCGCCTAAAGCCATGTTATAGATGCCTTCTGTGAGGGCAGCAAGCGTCAATCTTCCAAAACTGGTATTGCCCCTGGTATTGCTGACAATTCCCGCAGGCTGATTGTTGACCCTAAATACAAGCGGCGTATTATCCGTGGTACCGATGAAATGGGTTTCATTCAATCCCGCATTTCCTCCCGTACCCCATCCGCTACCTTCTATGGCCAGGCGGGTCCACCGGCTGCCACTGTAATAATAAAAACCACTGTCCTTATTGGTTTGATAGACCAGCAGTCCGGCTACCGGCACTGTAATACCGGCCCTTTGCAGGCTATCCATGCGGGGGATGAGCAGGCCCTTGCTGGTAGACTGAATATCGAGCATGGCGCTGGCATCGGGCGAAGGAGTGCCAATACCTACACCCTGTGCACATAGCTGCCTTGTAAGCACCAATAAGATCACACACAAAAGAAATCTCATAGCATGTCTTTGCATTTTTTGATAGGTATTAACCTGCGGGCCGATGGCTGTGTGGCCCTGGATTCTTCTATTTTTTTATCAATGCGTTGTATCTGCCTGTCGAACAGGTACCATATAACGCAGGCCAGCAATAGGAACAGCCCGATAATGATCCATACATATATCCGGCCGGAAGTATTCTTGTTGATCATTACTTCCCGGGTTTTGAAAGACAAAGATGCAGGTACCGGCCAGGGGAAAACAAATTCAGGGAGTGACAAAGCTGTGACGGGCAGCGGGACATTTTGGGGACAGGAGGGCTGGTTACTAGTTGCTGGTACTGGTTGGAGTAACTTTCGGTTTCTCAGATCATTTCAACGAGTTCATCGAGCGTGCCTTCTTCAGGCAGGTTTATTTTTTTGCGCAGGCGTTGTCTCGCTTTACGGATGGCATCATAGCTGATGCCGAGCATGGCGGCCATTTCTTTGGGAGCAAGCTGCAATTTGGTGAGGGTGAGCAGGCGGGTATCGGCCGGGCTGAGATCGGGCAGTTTTTCCCGGAGGCGGACGAAGAAACCCGGATACACTTTATCAAACAGCTCACGGAATGTTTTCCAGTCTTCCTCCGTAATGATGTTGGAGTTGAGCAGGCGGTTAAGGTTCTCCGTACGGCCGTCCATTTGTTCCATACCATTTTGCCGGAGGTTACTGATCTCTTCCTTAAAGGTTTCGAGCAGTTCATTTTTTTCCCGCAGGTTATCGGTATAGGTGGATAACTGCTGACGGGCAAATTCCAGTTGCTGCCGGGCTTTCTCCTTTTCGAGCGCAACCAGTTCCAGCTCCTTCCTGCGTTTTAACCGCTGCCTGTTGATCCACAGCAGGCCTATGATACAGGTTAACAATAACACAATAAGGATCCCATTGCGCGTGTATACCTGTTGCCGGCGCTGGTTTTCAAGGTCCCTTACTTTATTCAGGTGTTTCTCTGTTTCCAGTTTCAGCTTTGCCTGGTTCATGTATTTGATGTCATTGAAACGGGTCACACTATCCTTGTACACGAGCAGGGAATCAGCGTATTTACTCATGTTGACAGCATCACCTTTGAACTTGTATATATGGTACATGTTCTCGTACCAGTCTTTGCGCAGCCGGGCGCCTCCGGTATATACAAATTGGCGGGCAAAGTGGAGGTATGGTTCCGCTTCACCAGGGTGCCCGCGTTTGATGTGAATGGTAGCCAATATCATGGCAGCATTGGCAGCGCTTCCCCATTCCTGTGCTTTGATACTGGCTTTATAATCTGTTTCCAGCAATGGTAAGGCTGCCGGGGCATTCCCCTGCAGGAAGTAAGTGTACCCAAGATTACCATCGGTGAGTCCCATATAAAAGGAGTCTTTGACAACGGCAGCAGCCTGGTGCGCCCGCTTAAAGTAATGTGCAGCCGAATCATACTGTTTCAGTTGCTGGTAACAGAGCGCCAGGGTATTTTCAACGCTGACGTAGTAGATGAAAGAACGCCAGTAATCGGGCATGCCCATGCATTCCCGGAGATACCGGATGGCCTGCTCATATTCACCCAAACGATAATAACTACCGGCCAATGCATCTGCATACAACCTGGTATGCGGATAGTTGTCAAAACCGGCCTGCTCAAACTGATTATAGGCTTTTTGCATGTATTCAAAGGCCGGCCCGAATTTGCTGCATTCAAAGTACCAGGTGCCGGCATAGTGCCAGCATTCGGCCCTCGTAAGCGACCATCCTTTCCGGTCAGCGAGTTCCGCCGCCTTGAGCATGATCTCTACGCTTTTATCATAATGACGGTATTTTGATGAGCAATAAACGTACTGCAAAAGCCAGGCTTGTTGTTGTAAAAGGGTCGCTTCTTTTTCCGCGAAGATCTTTTCTGCCTGTATTAAGGTATGGATGGCGGTGGCTGAATCGGTCAGGGCAACCCGTTTTTTGTACCATTCCAATAATGATTTTACCTGCTGTTCTTTGGGCAGGGCCAGTATAGAATCGGCTTGAGCAATGACAGTGGATGCCCTGGCTATAAAAAGGATCAGCAATATTGCCGTAACTCTCACTAACAACGGTTTATGGTAGGAATGCGAAAATAATCCATTCCCGCAAGTGTTTAGCGGCTTGTCCCGAAAATGTCCCACCTGCAGTCACATCATTGTCGCCCGGTTTATTTGTTTTCAGGCAGGCGGCCGTTGCATATTTGTTTTTTTAAATGCAAGACGTATGATTGAACGCCGCCTATTGAGCCTGATGACCGTTATGCTGCTCCTCGCCGGGCAGGCTACCGCCCAGGTAGGTATCGGTACGGAAACTCCCGACAGCAGCGCTATCCTGGATGTATACAGCACAGACAAGGGATTACTGATCCCCCGGCTGACGATGGCGCAAAGAAACCTGATCAGCAATCCTGCAAAGAGCTTGATGATTTACCAGACAGACAATGTACCGGGTATTTATTACAACCTGGGCACACCGGGTATACCAGTCTGGCAAAGGCTGGAGCAGAAGGGTGTATTTGAAAATGACAACGGGGTGATCAGGCATACGGGCAACCATGCTACTGATCATTTTTTGTTTGGCAGAACGGCCTTACCGCAAAACGATGAACCGGTCTTTGATAAGTTCTTTTTTTTCAATAAGGAGAAAGGGGCTTTCCGGACCGGTGTATTATCGAATAACAGGAACTGGAGCCCCGACAGTTTGGGCATCGCCTCCTTTGCCAGCGGCCTGAATACCAAGGCCAGTAATTTGTATTCCACGGCGCTGGGAGAAGCGACGCAGGCAACCGGTATTTCATCTATGGCGTTAGGCTCCAACACACAGGCGAGGGGCGTAGCCTCCATGGCTACCGGCAGCAGCAATATTTCGGAAGGTCTCGGCTCCTTTTCAGCGGGAGGCAATAACCAGGCGAACGGTATGTTTTCCAGCGCCTTTGGCTATAACACCATTGCAAACGGTTATGGCTGCACAGTAGTGGGCAATTACAATGATCCTATTGTAGCGCCTGAGTTTTTTCCTACCAATAATTCACCCCTGTTTATAGTGGGCACCGGAGTGGCTAACAATGCCCGGGCGAATGGCCTGGAAGTATACCGGAACGGGTTGGTGAAGATTGATGTAGGTTTTCAGGTGGGCAGTTTCGGAAGTTATGTAAGAAACCTTTATCATCAACAAACGGTAGTGGGTCCCTGTGCAAACAATACCTGTGAATTTACGATCAACTTTCCCATGCCTGTAACGCAGTCCGATCAGGCAATTATTACGGTAACGCCCCTGAACCAACCAGGGACCAATTATGGTGATGTATTTGCCACCACCATAAAAACGGTCACTTCCACCGGCTTTACTGTACTGGTAAAGCGCACAGACCAGAACCAGGGATGGGGGCAGCAACTGGTGCTGAACTGGATCTACATGAACTAATCTATAATATATCAACTATCAGACGCAGGTTATGAAATCTCATTTGTATAGTATTGGCTTGTTGTTCATGGCCTGGTATTCCGGGCATGGTCAATCTGTAGCGATTGGTACCGGTGGAACGCCCGCTAATGCCAGCGCCGCACTCGATCTGCAAAGCAATAATAAAGGCTTTCTTATACCGCGTGTTACGCAGACTGCACGCCTGCAACTGCAACGACCCGCAACAGGGTTGCTGGTGTATCAGACAGACAGTCCGGCAGGGTTTTATTTTAATACTGGCACTCCTGAAGATCCGGATTGGGCACAGATGGGTTCAGAAGAAGTGTTTGTACGGGATATGGATGTAATTCGCCCGAATGCTGCGCAAGCCAATGATCTTATTTTTGGACGCCGGCACTTGCCGGGGCCATCTGCTGTGCAGGATGGGCTTTTCTGGTTTCAAAAAGACAAAGGTGCTTTTCGTACCGGGGTATTGGAATCTTCCGGATGGACAAGTATTGCGGGTGCAGGTTCGTTTGCCACGGGGAAGAACAGTCGCGCCACCGGGGAGTATTCTTTTGCCTCCGGAGATGGCGCTGAAGCCAGCGGCCTGGCCTCTTTTTCAACGGGTGTAGTACCGGAAAGCGCAGGTAGCTTTTCCCTTTCAGCCGGGATGGGCAGTAAGGCTTCAGGGTGGAGCAGCATGGCCATTGGCCTGGGCACGCAGGCAGCCGGGTTGCTTACCCAGTCATTGGGAGAGGGGACATTGGCGCATGCCGTGAGCAACTTTACAGTGGGTATGTATAATGATCCGATTTCACCCATACAGACTTTCATGGGCAGTGACTTAGCTTTTTTCATGCGCCCACAATTTATAGTGGGGAATGGAAGAAGCAACAGCCAACGGTGGAACGCATTCAGTTCATCGCTATGGATCACCGTTATGGAACACTTGCAGATAGGCCGGAATAACCCTCCCTTTACCAACCTGCAAACGGATTCGCGTGATTTTCCAAGCTGTCCTTCCTGTACAGTGGAGGTGCTCTTCAAAACTGCCTATCCAGGCATACCCAAAGTATTTGCTTCCGTCAGCGCCATAAATGGCAATTCTGTATACACCTGCGCTGTCAGGAACATAACCACTACCGGTTTTACGTTGGCGATACATCGTGAAAGCGGGCCTGGCACGGTTGACATTACCGTAAAGTGGTTTGCCATGCAATAAGTACTGTGAACGATTTACAACCTATGTCAAACTCAACAAAAAAAGGGGCTGCCACGTGCAGCCCCTTTTTATATATGCTGTATTTCTTTTTTAACGGGGAATGAAAAGTATCGCATCGGCAACGACTATGCCGCCAGCGTCTTCCACCCCAATTTCCACGGAGGATTGTTTACCGGCAGGTAACTGATAAGCGCCGATGCTGACCCATTCGCCGGAGGTTTGACCTGCCACCTGTATCGATGCAGGATGAAGGGTAACCGGGGTTTTCTTTTTTCCATCCATTACCTGTATGGCTATCTCGCGGGCCATGTTGCCCATTTTCGGCAGGTAGATGTATACTTCATAACGGCCTGCTTTGGTAATGGCAGGCGTATAGGTGATCGTTCTTTTTTCTTTAACAGCCGGCTCAGCCACGAGGTAAGATGATCCATACCCTCCTTTGCGGGATGCCCACTGGCCGGTAGTGCTCACTTTTTCTTTATCATCATTGTCTACTACGATTTCCGGTGTTGATCCATTGACCAATGGATTTGCTTTTAATTGGGTCTGCAGTTTGGTGATGTTAATTTCCTGTACAGGCTGCTTTGCATCAATGGCCATGGCGGCTGCTACGGCTGCCGATTGCCCCAGTACCATGAATACCGGTTCCATCCTGATGGAACCATAGGCGATGTGGGATGCAGAGAGGCAAACCGGCACAAAGAGGTTCTTGCATTCATTGGCTTTGGGAATGATGGAACCATAGGCAATAGGATAAGGGCCGAAGCCGCCTATCTGTACATCACCTTCATTTTTCACCATGCCATTCACCACCAGCCGCTGACAGTTGTGGGAATCCATCGTATAAGCGGCCATACCCACGCCATCTTTCACGATCTCTTTTCCTTCACAGTTGGCCTGCGTCATGACGTATTGCCCCACCATACGGCGCGCTTCGCGCACATACATTTGTGGCGACCAGTGACCACTATTCACGTATTCGTCTTTGGGATAGCCCCATTTCAGCATCTGTGTACGCAGGTGTTCAGGCATGCGCGGATCGTGGCCAATGAAGTAGAGCAATCCCTTTATGTAACTGGTATGCTGATCCGTGATCTTTTTACGGGTAGCGTAGTCTGCTTCCGGGTAATCATAGTTCATGCCGATCATATCGGTAGAGAAGGGACCATTGTTGTTGATATCGGTCTTGTGATTGGGCATAAGGTCGAATTTGAGGAAGGCCCAGAGATCTTTGGCTGGCTTCTTTTCGAGGTAGCGCAGCAGTAAAGTATATTTTTCGGGATCATATTCTTCCGGCTGTGTGATGGGAATGAGGTTATCCGGCTGGTTGCTAAGACAGATGCGGAAGTTGTACGCCTGTGCTTTTTTATCGCCCGTTCCCTGGGGATCGAGGGTTGCCGTGCTAATACCCCATACCAGGCCGCTTTCGGGCTTGCCGGGAATCTTGTAAGGATCTATACCATCGGGAAACTGGTGCTTATCTTTCAACTGCACCCCATTGTAGGTTTCATTGTACAGGCTGTTTGCTTCGCGGCCCACAGTATAGCTGACGCCTGCCTTTGCCATGAGATCGCCCTCATAGGAACAGTCAATGAACATTTTGGCCTGTATCTTCCGGGCGGTTTGAGGAGCCGGAGAGAATGGGTGGTTCACTTCTATTTCCCGGATATATCCCTGTTCTTTTTTTACGGAGAAGAGGGCAGTATTGTAGAGTACCTCTACTTTGGCAGCCTTGATGTACTGTAAAAATGTTTGCTCGGCTATGCCGGGCTCAAAGATCCAGGACTCCAGTTTACCATAATGTTTTCCCAGTCTGCGGTAAAAGTCGAGGGCCAGTCCGGTAACCGCATATTTATTACCAATATCGGTATATCCCAATCCGCCGGAGCTTAGTCCGCCCAGGCGTTGGCCGGGTTCAATGAGTAGGACTGATTTGCCGGCTTGTTTGGCGGTATAGGCAGCGATGACACCGGCGGAGGTGCCGCCATAGATGCAGATATCTACCTTCTTTGTCTGGGCAAAATTTGTATTTCCTAAAAGCAAGCAAAAGCAAAGTACCTGGATAATAGGTTTCATTGTTGTATGGATAGTTTTAATTCATGATGGCTGCGTGATCACAGCAAGATAAACAGAAACAGGCTGATTATCATAATGGTTTATGACGGGATAGGGGTGTTTTACCGGGTGAATCGATTACGTAAAATTTTTAAAAAAGGGTGGTGAATGCCAGATCCGGGTCCAGGCGGGTGTAACCTGATGAAGCGGGGGGGGCGGCTTACCCCTGGGTGGTGTATATGGCTGGGGCGGCTGGTGTATGGAGCTGGTATGAAGCGGGGTCGTGATAAGGTCGCGATAAGGTCCCGAAAAGGTCGCGTTAAGGTCCCGATAAGGGTCTTTAGACTATTCCGGGCAGGCTGCCCTGGGGGATGGGTGGGGGCTGCTCTTTGAAGCAGCAGAAGATTTGATAATCAATCGTTTATTATAAGCCATGGCGTTTCAGGCTTGTTTTCCTGCCTCCTTTTCCTGGAAACATGCTTCCAATCCGGCCAATGAGCGGCTTTTGTGACTCCTCCCGGGCAACAGGCAGTTTCCTGACCTGTTATTCCTGTCCGATCCGGTTATTCCGGGTGGCACGAAATCTGTTGGCGGCCCTCTCCTATCTGTCTGTAATTTAAGGCTAAAAACGCTTTTTTAGCGGTTACTTTCCCATTTTTATTTGGTAGCAAATAGGCAGGCGGTTATCTTTGCCGTCCGAAAAAACAATGGGGGATTAGCTCAGTTGGCTAGAGCGCTAGCATGGCATGTTAGAGGTCATCGGTTCGACCCCGATATCCTCCACCCGGAAAAAAGGTTCACAAGTTTGTGAGCCTTTTTTGTTTGGGATTAGCGCAGTTGGCCAGAGCGGTCCGCTGGGGTGGAAATTATTTAGTATCTTACTGGTAAAAATACTAAAGCAACCAGTTGTTCGCCAAATCGCTGACAAACCGTTCGTTAAACATTCCAACCAGTCAATAACAAAAGCTTCTGTTGGGCTAAATACTTGATACCTACAAACAATAGTTCATTCCACGTGTATTCTTTAACCAAGACGCCCTGGTGACCAATCCTTGGCCCATATTTTTTGTAACTTTCCTGAAAGATAACTGCCAAACCTATGTACATCGTTTTGGACACATGCAGTATTAACAATGATTTCAACCTAGATAGCACCCGAATAAATCGCCTATCCATACTTGCTAAAGAGGGAGATCATATCATTTATTTACCTGAAGTTGTTATCTTAGAAATGAAAAAGCATTTCAGGGACGCTTTAACAGAATTTCAGAAGCAATCCGGCAAAGCCATTAACGACTTTAATAGGCTAACCAGCGAAAATCATAATTCCCCGATTACCCCGGAATCCATAGAAAAGAGCGTCCGTAGTTACGGGCGGTCGTTACAAAAAAAAATGAAAGCCCTCGGCATAAAGCCTCTGGCGACGCCTACGGGTAACGAAGATCTGATAGCAGAAAAGGCGGTAAACCGTAAAAAGCCATTTAAGGTTAGTGGTGAGGGTTGCCCTGACGTGCTCATTTGGGTTTCAATACTTAGACTTGCCGAGGAGTTTGCAGAAAATCCATCCATTGGAGCGCCAAGGATTTTATTTGTGACCAATAATTACAAAGATTTTTGTGCCTCCGAAAACTTTGATCTGGATCCCGAACTTTTAAACGATCTGGCAGATTTTGGAATCGAACCTGCTGTCTTGAAAGTGATAAAAAACATTAACGAAGTATTCGACATGCTTTACACGCCGGCGATCACACTACAGTCGTCCGATATAATGCGATATGTAAATTCCAACGCTTTTCTGGCTTCTGATTTTATGGAAATGGCCAAAAAGCAATTTATGAAATACCTGCCTTATAAGATGTTTGACGCTGACCAGGTAGGCTTTCCAGGCATCTATGAAAATCCCACTATCGATATGTTTTATGAAGACTTCACCTTTGAATTCGATCCAGTCGAAGTCCTAGGTGCGGGGAAAATTGCCTTAAAAATAAATGCTTCTGTGACTTGCCTGTTCGATATATACATTGCAAAGTCTGATTATTATTGCATGGAAGAGTTCGAATTTAACGTGTATGATCGTGACTGGAATGATTATTATGTAGCAGCTCAGCAGGAAAAGAATATCTGGTTCACCATCGAACTTATTGCCGATGAAAAGTTTGGGTCTATTCAAAGCTGCGACATTACTATCAATGAACACAAAAATCGCAGGCCCATGGTAAGAAGAAGGACTGACCTTTTTTGGGGAGTCCAAGGCGGTGCTGCCATATGACATAATCCATTCAAAATCACTAATTTTGCCTATATTTAGCCGGATGAGCCAATTTGATTACATAAAAAACATTGCAAAGTTTGGCCTGGAAAATGACCAGGAAAAGCTCCTCTCTGTACTTAATGAATTTATTGAGTATTCCAAACAGCATAAAAAAATCAACCTGGCTCTTCAGCTTCAATCTCTTCTAAAAGAAAGCATTCACCAAGGCAAAACGAGTAATCTTACCAAAGCGGGCTCTGAAGCATACTATAATAGAATTGATGAGCGGGAGTTAAACGATCTGATTCTGGAAAAGTTAACTTCTGACTATACTTTTGAAAACCTCGTTGTCACTGAGGAAGTTAGAAACGAGCTTGCTCTGTTTATCAGGGAACATAAGGCAGCAGATTTACTGCGTTCTTACGAACTACCTGTTGCCAACAAGATATTGCTCTATGGTCCGTCAGGATGCGGTAAAACACTGGCTTCTTATGTCATTGCGGGAGAACTTCAAAAAGTTATGGCTGTCGTCAATTTGGGCGCCATAGTATCTGCAAAGCTTGGGGAGACCAGCAAAAACCTCGCGAAGATTTTCCGTAAAGCTGCCGCGGACAATTGCATCATATTCATCGACGAGTTCGACTCTCTGGGCAAAATCAGGGATTATAGCCAGGATCATGGAGAAATGAAACGCGTTGTAAACACCATCCTGCAACTCTTTGACTTTTTGCCCCAATCGTCAGTTGTTATCGCCGCCACCAATCAAAAAGACATGGTGGACGAAGCGTTGCTGAGACGATTTGATATGAACATTACTCTTGAACTGCCGGGCAAAACTGAAATAGCCAATCTGATCGATCTTACCTTAAAAAATGGCCGATTCCGATTTCCAAAGACAGCTTCTAGGTCAAAGCTGATCAATCATTCATTGGGACTTAGTTATTTCAGTATTCAGAAAACCCTAATAGCAGCCATCAAACGCAGCTTGTTTCAAACAACCACTTCCAAAAGGGTTGGCTCAGTCTTAATTGACACTAATATATGGACAGAGCTGCTCACTGCAGAAAAAAAAGCCCTGGGGGTCAAGTAGACAGGCCCTTAGCTAGCCTCAGCTTCCAGATCAGCTTCCCCAGTGAGATCACCAGTCGCAATTATTCTTACCGCGTTGATAGCAGTCATTTGTGCGTAAAGGTTACTGTCTGCACTATTCTCCATCATTTCGGTAAAAGTGGCTACCAAAGAAAAAGCATGTCTGTTTTCCTGAAGCACTTTCAAATGGTCTTCAGGAATGCCTTTTTTAACCAGGCACCTGACCGCAATAGCCACAGAACCATCAACTTTGTTTAAATCACCAGGCTGCAGAGTATACTCCATGGACTGCGCATTAGAAAATACCCGGTTCTCAATACCGTGATGGTCTTCACTCCACCTGAATCCCTTCTTAATGCCATAGCCGTCCTGCCCGCCCTGAGCAATGGTGTCAACATCCAAGTTTCTCACCAGTCCAAATGACATATGAAGGGGGAGATAGCTCAGGTGGTTCTCCCGGACAGGCAAAAAACTATAACACAAGGTAATTTTACATTGCAGCTTGTGCCCTGAATGCTTAAGACCCGGCGGTAGATTTACCGGCATTACAATAATTTGTCCCACCTCTATTTCGTCCTCGATGATAAAAGTGATCGCATTATTTTCAGTAGATATCAGCCCCTTTTTTTTAGGTTTCCCAAATCCAATCAGGCTTTGAAGCAATCTGGCGTTGGTACCGGCGAAAGCTGGTAAATCCTTTAATCTATAATAACCAGCAGCGTTGACAAGAATAGCCTTTACAGTCTGCGTCCGTAACTCTGGATACATATTCAGAATTTGCGCACCAAACGAACACAACAGGGGTGTGGCAATACTGGTTCCGCAGGTTCTGAAGAAAAAGCGGCCTGTTGCACGTCCGCCCGCACTAAGTACTTCAATACCCGCGTCATAACTGAACAGATCACCGCCATCATAAACGAGATCCGGTTTATTCAGGTATTTGTTCCGCTGTCCCCTTTTAAGTGAGCTGCCATTCACCGTTGCGGTATAATCCCAATGGAACTTTCTGGTGTAATAAGCTGGATAAATATTCAGTGGAGTTACATCAGAATTGTCTCCCTCCTCGATGTTACCAGCCAATGCTCCTATAGAAAGATTATTCAGGGAGTCGGAAGGAGCAAAAATATTGGTATCCTCACAAGCGTGGTACGGGCTTGTAGAACTCCTGTCATAAAAGAATTTTGGGTATTCATGAGCAGGATGTGCGAAGGCTGGATTCCGTACTAAATCATCCAGGCTATCTTCGCTGAAATTACCGACTGATAAGAAAATCAATATATCCTCCTCATGAGCTAGTTTATCCAGCTCATAGGCAAACTGACTATAGCTGCTGTTATAGACCTTTGCTCCGGGCAGGTTCAGCGACATATTAAATAGCCGGATGCCATGCCTTCTTTTGGCATCTCTGATGTCGGTAATCAACCGGGGAATATTGATCTCATCATTGGGGTGGTGAATAGCTTTGATCACCGCGATTCTGGCCTTGGCTGTATAGGTTTGTTGTGCGGATGCGGCGAATTCATCCCCCAGCGCTACTAGGCCGGTTACCAAGGAACCATGTCCAGCTTCATCCCAATAGGCACCTTGGCCGGTATGATCGTAATTGATATCTGTTAACACTCCCCTGAGCGGGTCAATGTTTTGATCAAAACCGGTATCTATTATACCTACCGTTGTAAGCTGCTCCGGTATCTCCACGTCAAAACCATACTCTCTTCGCACCTCGCCGTACTGTCCTGGTCTGACAGTCGTTGATCGTGAACTAGTCACAGTTTTGATAATGTCAAAGTTATCGACGATGGTATTCAACTGGGCTTCATGGAGTGTATGGATCTCTACCATATATGGGCTACCTTCAGAGTAAGTGAACCTGATATTCTGTGCCCGCAGGTATTCCAGCATAGCCGCTTTCTGCTTCTCACCTTCTCCACCTTCTGTCCGGATCAAGGTTAGCAGTAGGCCTTCTTGCTGAGGATTAATCAGGCGCTCACCACTGCCAATGAATTGAAAAGATAGCATTAGGGCAAGCAGGTTATAAGGCTTCCCCTCATAAGAAGTTCCCTCTTCGCTGTCAATAATAGTATCAACATGCTGCTGAAAGGTTCCAAATCGCTGCCAGTTAGTAATTTCAAAAAGCACAGTCCTGTTGAACTGACTGTAATCAACTGGTGTTAGCCCATACCGATCAATAAATAATGACTTAAGATCATTATTAAAAACTTTGAAGAAGTCTATTTTAACAAGGTCGATCACCATAGGCAATCTTATAGTTCTCCGTTCATTACGGGTATTTAGGCTAGTACCAAAAGCCGCCTTGTTATTGGCCAAGTTTCTCTTCTGAAAATCGGGGATCACCTTCGGGCCTGCATCTTCTTCATTTTCATCGGCAGGAGCCTCGATGTAACGTTTTCTGTTAAACTTTGGGCTGTCTGTCCTGGGATTTTGCAGGATCAGATGAAAGTTATTGGGCATAGCAACTCGTTAAAAATTTAGGGACAACGGGGGTTTTACCCGTTAAACTAATTGCTAATTTAATTATTTTTCTGTTATTAAACGGTGTTAACGTTACTAACCCAAAATCGGTTAGACAATTGCCCGATTAGGACCACCAAAAGGCACTGACTGGTTTTAAATTAGTGCCTTTTATTGTCTTGCCAAGCTAAGATATTATACGCTGTAGCCATTGATCAGTATGAAGATACACAACTGCATACCTAATTGCCACTGTAATACACCCACTCATATAGGTGATACCACTTCCTAGCATCAATGCCTTTTTGATGAAAGATGCTATCACGGTAGTGCAGCCTTTTCATTTCAATTGCTTGACCGCTCACTCAAAAGGACGATTGCCGTTTTTGTCAGCTATCGTGAATTTTGCAGATGACAAAACAACCTTCCATATGCTTACTCGAAACCTTATTCACGGTAAATTGTCCTGGCATCTCCTGCTTTTATCCGGACTATTCCTTTTCATTTCCTGTAAAAAAGAAGGGCCCGCAGGCCCTGCGGGTGCAGATGGCAATGCCAATGTACGTTCGGGTACTGTTTCACTGACCAATGCCGATTGGAAATGGAATGATTTCTGGGCATTAACTACCAGTGCCGGGTCCTCTACCATCTATACCACGAGATATGCGGATATCAACACAGAACTGATTACCCAGGAAATCGCAGACAAAGGTTCTGTACAGGTCTTCTTTAAACCCAATAATGATGGGTGGGTGCCATTGCCTTACACATTCCTGGACGTTACCCGCAATTATTATTTCAATTTTGTGTACGAGTATAAGGCGCGAAAAATTCGCCTTCATTACTTTTGGACCTCTAATATAGCGGGCGCCGGCGTTCCGACCGGACTGAATACTTATACCCTTCCTGGTTACACGTTCAAATATGTGATCACCGCCGCCCAATGATCATATAGTAGCAGGCTGTATGCTCATTCGTTTTTCGTTTTGTTATACTTATCGCCTGTACTTCCCAATGGATCTGTCCTAAAGTACCCGGTAAGTTGTATTTTAAACTTGCTTTCTTTATCGTTCGCAACTTCGTAATACTCGTCACTTGTCAACTCTATAATACCCTCTAAAATTTGTCCCTTCTTAAATGTTGGTTTTTCAGCTAGTGTCAATTTATAAGTTTTGCAAGGGACACTAACACCAAATTCCAAACTGTCATTTTCATGTAGTTTATAAATTTCTGTGTCCGATTTTGCAAAGTGTCTTACAATACAGGTGTCTTTGAAAAGGGAAATTTGATACCCAAAACCTGCAAACATTCCCATAAAGCCGACAATGTTAATGGTGTCGCCTTGAAGTGTGGTCATAGTCATACACTCGTCAATGCTTTTGCCCTTTGCATAGGTGTCACCAATAAGATTACCGTTCTGGTACATTCTGAAATCCATGGACGACATTGTCAATCCCTTGAATGACTTTACTTTTTTGTCTACCTGCGACTTGATTGAATTGTCAATGATATAAGCGCCATTTTCAACTGGTTTAGGCGTTTGCCCACAAGCGCTTAAGGAGATAAAGTAGAATGCCAGCATGAAGAATGTTCCAGGTTTTATCATTAGCGTGATGTTAGTTTGAGTGGCAGGTAACATTAATTCATTTGTGCAATACCTCTTACTTAGGTTGTCGGTATATTATCACGTAGTAAAGGCTGTGCATGTCCATTGATATTTTATTTTCGGCTTGCCATTTAGCATATCCTTCGAAATCAAATTTCATATTCTCTGGCACAATCATCACCATGCTATACTGTTTCATGATAAACTCTGACAGATAGCCTGCTTTTATCACTTTGTTTATATCACTAATCAACTTAGCTATAGGATTGTCAGGGCTAAAATTCTCGTTTTTGCATTCTGCAAATTCCTTAAAAGCCGCTATGTGCAGGTTAAGATATAGATCCGGAAAGCCTGAAGCCCGTTCATTTTCAGGAACGTTGTTATTTGCCCACTCTAACTTCTTAAAACCACTATTAAGAACATACTTCGCTCTTTCTCTGTCCTTGCCCAATGCAGGAGCTACAATGAAATCAGACTTCAGGTTTAATGGCTTTAACGCTGTTAATCTGGTGGGGTCGTACCTGTTCAACACCTTATCCTCTAATGCGTTTAAACTACTATCTAAATCCTTTGCTGCAATCTGTACGCTTAAAAACCACGAACCGCACTCATACAAAACTATTTGACTGGTTCCATACTTACCCTTTATTGCCGTTACCGCTTTGAAGCCGTTACAGATGTATTTTGTCCCAACTCGCCGAACCGGACCTTGTTCAAATCCGGTTGTCTTATTAGCGGCATCTGAAACTTCCTGGAGCGTTTTCAAATATTCACGCCTTAACCTCCCTTCAGTTCCGTCACCTGCCGGATAGATCTTAATTGCTATAGATGCTTTCTCCGGAACTTCATAGGTCACTTCAATATTATCGTCTTGCTTTGTGAATGAGTAAATATTTTTCCTCGTATAGTCTTCCATTTGTTCGGGGAAAATAATTCCTGTGGCACTGTGAACGTAATCTCCTCTTGATTTAATTAATTTAGGTGAATTACGCTCTTGTCCTTGAACCCAAAGCGTGATAAAGATTAAAATTGAAAATACACAATATCTCATCGGTATAGGGGTGTTCTCGTTTTAGTATTACAGCCAATTAAGATACCCGCAATAGTACGTAATTCCAAAAAGGGAGGTATTGCAGGCTCTCATGAGGTACAATCGAATTTACCTGCTGTCTAAGAATGATACCCTGATAGATAGAGGCCCAGTGTTATTCCTTTTTTAAGAATTTCAATGTTTTAATAGCCTCTAATACCAGTTTTTGATTTGCTGGTTTTAGGTTGTTACCATACAAATTGAACTTGTCAACATCTGATCCTGCCTGCCATAAGCTGTCAATATAAATACCTGTCGTTCCTATACCTGGCTGTCTTGGGAAAACAATTTTAGCGCTGCGCCCATCTACCGTGTCCCATAAAACATTATTCTTTTTGTACTTGTCTGGATCAATTCCTTTCCTACTGTCAACTATGATAAGATCAACGGTGTCGCTTGGATTATCAAAGTGTTGAAGCATCGAACGTTCTACAATCTGGGGTTCATATTCAGTTAAATCATTAGAGTACCACCCTAAGTCAAAATATAAAGTGTCGTTTGAGTCAATTGCAATTTGTCCAACATAGCTGTCTATGCCTTTGGCTTTAATTTTCGTCCAGCTACTCGGTGCCTCAATTGTAAAAGAGCCAAAGTCAAGAAGTTGTTTGCCCGACTTTATTTTGCTGCCTGAACAGCTAATGAAAATGACAATGAAAAGTACAATGATGATTCTCATGTTAAAGCATTTGCAACCTGAATTACGTTTTACTATTTGCTATAGCACTATCGGTCATCCTCCCCTGTAAAATAGCAATAACTTATTAATTATCATACTCTTTGACGTAAGTCTCCCTCCTATTTGCCCATATCGTCGCCTCCAGGCCCTCAAAAGCATTCCTGAAGCCTTGTTGAAGTATTCCGTTTCCAATCCGCTAGCCAGGATATTCCGTATATATCCCCTATATATCCCTATGATATCCCGTAGATGAGTCCATCTTTAATAGATGGGGATATCTACGGGATAAGTAATAGTTGTGTAGGGGATGTATACGTTATATACTAGCTGACGGCAGGCTGACGGCAGGCTGGCGGTATGCTACCACCAGCCTTCAGCAGTGCTTTTGCTTACCTTTAAAACCATCTTATTATGGCCAGAGTAATTGCCGGCCCGGGCGCCGGTTTCCAGGGGTCTGTAGATGACCTGTCGTTTTATAGAATACGAGGTGTGGAAGGCACCATTGTTCGCCGCAAGGGCGGGCCCTCCAAAGAGCAGGTTAAAAATGCACCCTCCATGGTGCAAACCCGCCGGGGGAATTCAGAATTTGCCGGCAGGGCCAAAACAGCCCAATGGATCATGCGGTCCCTCTTTTACCACAAATCCCTGGCCGACCATAATATTGCCGGGCCCCTCAATGCCCTGATGACGCCTGTACAACTATTGGACGGGACATCTAACTGGGGACAACGAAATGTGCGCTTATCAGCCAACCCGCAAATACTCAAAGGCTTCTCCCTGAACCGCAACAATACTTTTGATACGGCCATCAGGTATCCCATCGAGTATGTATTGGACCGGAACACGGTTTCAGCGTTTGTCCAGGTGCCGGAACTACAGCCCGGCATTAACCTCTTTGCCCCGGAAAAGTATCCCTGGTTCAGTATTGTTGTTTCCCTGGGCCTTGTGCCCGACATCATCTTTACCAAAGACCAGGAGCCGGCTGATGCCGACTATGATTCCTTTACCGATCCCCAGGCCAAATCATCTGTGCATGCCTACACCTATCCGCATCCGGAGTATAAGCTATATACACTGCCGGTCTGCGCCGTTACTGTATGGCATCCGGTGAAGAAAGGCTGCCCCGCAATACCATTGGAGCTGCAGTTGCCGGTATCCCCGCCAGACAATCAATTTACCCTCCTGCTAAGTATCGGCATCAGGTATGGCATACAGGAAGACGCCCGGATCATCAGTCAGGTCCGGTATGCAGGCGCGGCTAAAATATTGGCGGTGGAATAGTCAGGGGACAATCCTGAAATCAACCTTATCGGCGTGGGGTAATATCGCTCCCACTTCGTTGGCACTATGTAAGCGGTCGTACCACGGACTCAGGTCCAGCGATGCCCCTTCTTTAACAGTGAATGGCAGAATAGTAATTGTATTACTGCTGCCGGTAGCAGTGCCGGGTGGTGTTATGATGAGTGTTTTAAAAATGCGGTTTCTCCGCTTACAGCGTTTTTGATTAATTTGGTGTCTTGATACCATTTACAACCATTCATCCTTTTCCTCTTTATTTCTATAGTTCATTAATTGATTGTCAACAATTTGTCGAGAGGTGATTTACATAGGAACGGACTGCTGCCCCCAAATACCAAAACTGATCAATCCGTTTTTGATGAGCTCTTTCATACTTATTACAGCCGCATATATGGTAAAGCGCTTCAATTGTGTAAAGTGCATGCCACTGCCCAGGATGTCGCGCAGCAGGTTTTTTTAAAGTTATGGGAAAAAAGAGCCGATCTGGCACATATCCCTAATCCTGAAGCCTGGCTGTTTAGTGTAGCCAATCATCAGATTGTGGATATATTTCGCAATCAGCTAATGCAAGACAAGTATACTCAATTTGCCCTTCATTTACTGGAGCAGGAAGCTTCCTCACCCGAAGATCTTTTGATCACCCGCCAGCAGAAACAACTAATGGAAAAGAGCCTGGAATTATTATCTCCTAAACAAAAAGAAGTGTATCGCCTGAATCGCAATGAAGGCATGACCTATGTTGAGATTGCAACGAAACTGGGGATCAGTCGCGATACCGTCAAGGAATACATGGGAATAGCGATTGCTAAAATAAAAAAGTTTCTACGGGAGCAACAGGCAGAATGGTTATTATTACCAGCCATTGTCCAATTATTTTTTTAGTTCATCCCCCCCTAATATTTTCCCAATCCGTTTACTATTATATAGACAATGGCAACTGAACAAATTACCCAGGAACAATTTGCCCATTTATACCAGAAATGGCGCTCACAGCAGCTCTCCGAAGAGGAATGGCGCCTGTTTCAGCAAACGGCTACCGATCCGGCCATGAAAAGTATGCTGTTGGCCGCTGTGCAGCAAGACCTGCTGTCGGCTGAGTTTGATAATTTATTAACTGCCGATGAACGTCAGGAGGCTTATGGTCTATTAATGGAAAAGATCAATGCTTCTCAGGCAGCCATGGATGCCCCTGCTCACCGTACTCACTTCCTGAAAACAGCCTGGTTTAAGTATGCTGCCGCCATTCTTATCATACTCGGCGCTGTCGCTTACGGCTGGATAAATAGCCGCCATGATAGTAGCCTCGCCACAACAGATGACAACAAACGCTTGCAACCGGATATTCCTCCTGGTGGTGAAAAGGCAGTTTTAATACTGGCCGGTGGGACAAAGATTATGCTGGATAGTGCTGCCAATGGAAATGTAGCCCAGCAGGGAAACGCTCAGATCGTGAAATTATCCAACGGTCAGATTGCTTATCATTTACAAGGCAAACCGGACAAAGTATTGTGGAATACAATGAGCACGCCTGCCGGCGGACAGTATCAGGTAATGCTACCCGACGGAACAAAGGTTTGGCTTAATGCCGCCAGTTCCATTACCTACCCAACTGCATTTCCTGGTAAAGAAAGGTCTGTCAGGATTTCCGGGGAAGCTTATTTTGAAGTGGCAAAAAACAAGCAGAAACCTTTTATTATTGATGTCGATGGAAAATCACTCGTGGAAGTAGTAGGAACAAGCTTTAACATCAACTCCTATGTGAACGAAGGTAGTATTAAGACAACCCTATTGGAAGGAAGCGTGAAAGTGATCAGCGAAGACAAAAAAGCCATCCTCAAACCAGGTCAACAGGCTCAAATAGCTCTCCAGGCCGGGACAGGTAATGACCGGCCATCTGGAAAGAGCAGTGCCACTATAATAATCAACTCATCCATAAACCTGGAGCAGGTTATGGCATGGAAGAATGGAATATTTAATTTCAATGGAGAGGATCTGTTCACAGTCATGCGACAATTGGAGAGATGGTACAATATTAATGTTCAATATCAAGGTGCTGTATCCAATGTAATTTTCGAAGGTGAAATGTACAGGAATGCCAATCTTTCTGATGTGTTGGAGGCCTTGCAGAAAATGGGCGTAAAATTCAGGCTGGAAGGGAAGAAATTAATAGTTACCAATTAGCTAAGTAACTTATTGCTGTTAATAGTAAACGCAAACAAAAAATATTAATGATTTGATCTAAGACAGGTTATCCAAACAAAAACCGCTCCGTGTGGAATACGAAGCGGCAGATGTCTGGGCAACAAAACAAACTTAAGTCTTCCAGGACTGCTTATTACATCACCCAAACAACACAAAAGTATGGTAAAAACTGCTATTTGTGGTTGGTCGGCTCGTGGGAGCAACCGCTGCATCACCCAAACCCTGTTAGCCATGAAACTAACCGCTTTTCTACTTACCGCCGCGTTCCTGAATGTCAGCGCAAAAGCTGTGTCGCAGAACATCACGTTTACAGGTCAGCATGTTAGCCTCGAATCAGTTTTTGCAGCAGTAAAAAAACAGACGGGGTATCTTTTCCTTTATCCCAGGGCCGCTCTTCGCGCTGCTAAACCGGTTTCGGTTTCGGCGCAGGACCTTCCCCTGGAAAAATTTCTTGCTGAAGTATTCAGGTCGCAACCGCTTGAATACAACATTAAAGGCAAAAATATTTTTGTATCACTCAAACCAACCGTTACCGGGTCTTCTAACCAACAACGCTCATCAAATGTAGCATTGGGTATGCTTAAGGATACGTTGATCCACGTTACCGGCAGCGTTACGAACGATCAGGGAAAACCATTGAGCGGTGCTAATATATTCATCAGGAGAACTGGTCGTGGCACCACCTCCGATCCTCATGGAAATTTTACCATCGAAGCTTCAACGGGCGACATATTGATTATCTCTTTTATAGGGTATGATACAAGAGAGGTTAAGATCAGTTCAGCCAATGCCGGTACTATATTGCTAAAACTGAAACCCGCCTCTCTGGGTGATGTAATTGTGACTACAGCATACGGGATTGAAAAAAGAACAAAAGAGCTGGGATATGCTGTCGCCAAAGTAAAGGGGGAAGATATAAACCGCACTAACCCGGGAAACTTTCTTTCGGGGTTGGTAGGTAAGGTCTCAGGTCTCAATATTTCTTCATTAAGTCCTGACATGACTCCGGATAATAATATTATGTTGAGAGGTATCAGGTCTATTAATCAATCGGCCAACAATCAGCCATTGTTCATATTGAATGGTTCGCCACTTTCTTTTGGAGCAGACCAGAACTCAGCTACCCTGGCGCTGGATTTTCTGAATAATCTCAATCCGAATGATATTCAGGATATCACCGTACTTAAAGGGGCAAATGGTGCTGCATTATATGGCCCCGAAGGGGTGAACGGTGTTATTATTATTACAACCAAACGGGGCGATAAGGAAGGGCTTAAGATAGGTTTCAGAAGCAGTACCGCTTTTCAGTATATAGATTTCAGTCAGCGAAAAGTGCAGACACAATTCGGCGCCGGAAATCTGACAGATGCTCAGGGCAACCCGGTGTACAATCCCGTTGGTGCTGAATTATGGGGACCGGCATTTAATAATGAGCTCGTTCCGCTGGGAAGACCGGATGAAAATGGTGAAACCCAGCAAGTCCCCTACAGGTATTCGGATGACCGGCAGCAATTCTGGGATGTTGCAAGGATTACGCAGAGCAATCTTTCCATTTCGCAATCGGATAACAAGTCTGACTTCTATCTCGGTCTTTCTTATACAGATCAGACTGGCCTGCTTCCGGGCGACAAACAGAACAAGGTTGGCATATTGCTGAATACAGGAAGGCAATTCAATAAATGGAATGTTCGTATCAACCTTGGTTATACATTGACCAACGCTGATAAAGGGCCCAGCAGTATCAAAACCGACATGACACCGCCACATGTTCCGCTCACGAGCTATAAAGATTTTATAAATGATCATTGGGCCGACCGCAATCATTACTGGGCAGATGAAACAGAAAATCCTTATGAAACAATAGCCAGTAACAGGCGTAAATCCACAGAAAATGCATTAACAGGGAATCTTGATTTTACAATAAAGCCATTGAAATGGCTCACTATCACAGAACGCCCCGGAATCACGTATAGCGCTTCCTACACCAAAGCAACCAATGCCCCCAGGATCTATTCTGATTTTGCAAAAGCATACGGTGCTATGGGAAGATGGGTGAGCTACAGGGATATTCCGGCCCGGCTCAGCGAGGAAACACTTACCTCATTGGCCATTAATAACGATCTGTTGCTGACAGGTCTGCACAATGCCGGTTCTTTCTCCTTCCGCACTACGCTGGGCAATACCATAAGGCAGAACTATACAAAAGAAGTCATAGGCAGCACCTCTTACCTGGTTATTCCTGTCTATAATCTTGCCTATGGAAGAATGGGAGAAACATTTCCCCGGGAGAAATCCGTCCTTTCAAGATTTTATTCTCTGTTCAGTACATTTTCAGTAGGATACAGAGACATGGTATTCCTTGAGCTTACGGGGCGGAATGACTGGGATTCCAAACTTGCCGTAACCGCCCGTAATAAAAATTTTTATTCCGGTGCAAATACTTCGATCGTGCTTTCAGAAATGATTCCCGCATTATCAAAAATGAAATGGTTATCATCGGCCAGGTTGAGAGCATCTGTTACCCGCACGGCAAATATGAATATCAGGCCATACCAGACAGAAAGAATACTCGATCTATACCGCATTTATGGTGACCTGGTATCCTATATCTATAAGGGGAATAATCCCAATCCCTTTATCAAACCGGAGAATTTGATTTCACAGGAGTATGGCGGAAGCTTTTCTTTTTTAAACCAGCATATTAACCTGGATATCACGTATTATAAGCAGCGAAATAACGGGCTTATTCTCGATGTCGTTAACTCCCTATATAGTGGGGCGCCAACTATTGATAATGCAGGCGTATATGATAACATGGGATGGGAGTTTGATGTAAAGATCAACAGGTTGTTCAAGGCCGGACATTTTCAGGCAGGCATGGATATTCGACTGGCGCTGAATGATAATAAAGTGATCTCTCTGCCGCCTGTATATAATAATCAATTGATGGCGTATGTAGGGCCTGCCCAGGTAATTGCCCGGACCGGTCATCATGCTTTTGAATTTAATCTGACCGACTGGAGGCGAACACCTGACGGAAAGATAATTGTAAACAGCGCAACAGGAATGCCGGAGCTTGACTATGCCAACCCGGTATTTACCGGAAGAACACTGCCTCGCTATTCTGGGGCAGCTAACTTGAACCTGGAGTGGAAGAAACTTAAACTATACCTATTAGGAGAATTCAGGGGAGGCAATCACCAGTACAATGGGGCAGGGAGCCTGGACACCCGCATGGGATGGTCACCACTCACAGTATATAATAACAGGGAACCCTTTGTACTTCCCAATTCTGTTTATGACGACGGATCAGGTAAATATGTGGAAAATACAGCTATAAAAATAACAGCCATTCGTGATTTTTACCAGAACTATGCTTCATCGGCCAGCATTCCCTATCTCGTAAAAGCTGACTTTTTTAAACTGAGGGAAATATCCCTCACCTACGATTTAACATTAAAAATAAAACCGGTTAAAAATATTTTACTGGGCGTATATGGCCGTGATATAGCATCCATTTATGCAAAAGGAAATTTTTACGGAGACCCCTTGATGGTCAGGGGGCCGGGATGGTCAAGGGGAATGATCAACCCAGGTGGTGAATCCAATTTGAGCAATGTTGCCGGTGCAGCCGCGAACGAAACAAGACTACCTGGCACGATCATGTATGGATTTGTGGTAAATGTAGGTTTCTAATTATTATCAACACTAACAGTATGACAGCGCATAACAAAATATCAGCGATCCTATTTTCACTGCTATTGATCACTATTACTCATACAGGCTGCCGTAAGGGATGGCTGGATGTGAATTACAATCCGGGAGAACTGACCGATAGCCTTGCGACACCCGACCTGGTGTTACCTTCCTTACTGGACGAATGGACGGCAGCAAGCGGCATGGACTTCAAAGTAAATTTTAATGGCTTGCTGAACCAATGGATGGGATACTGGTGCGAACCGCTGGCATCTCCGGGTAATTCCGCCCAAACGTATAATATCGTAACTACCAGTTGGTCCTGCAATCCAAGGATCAGTCCGCTGTTGCTGGAGAACAAAGCCCGCCGCACCAATCAAACTTTTTATGAGGGGATAGCCAGGATCATACAGGCGCTTACCTGGAGCAGGAATGTAGACGTTCTCAATAATATTCCATACCGGGAAGCCTTCAAACAACATATCACGCAGCCAAAATATGATAAGGGGCAATTCATTTATGAGGAATTGATGAAGCAACTGGACACCTCCATCCACCTGATAAAAAACGCTGCACTTGACAAGAACCTGAGAATAACAACGGCTGATATTATGTTTCACGGTGACAAGGGTAAATGGGTCCGGTTCGCGAACACCCTGAAACTTCGCTTACTCGTTCACCAGGCTAACCGCCCCGAAAGAACGGCGTATATTCAAAAGGAGATTGATAAAATACTGGCAGAAGGGTCCGGGTTTCTTAACAGTGGTGAAGATGCATCCGTTAACCCGGGGTATAATGAGCAGCAACAAAGCTTGCTGTACCAGGTATATTGCAGGCACAATATCTATGCTTTCTTTTGGTATGCAGCTTCGGCAAATATTGTAGGCCTGAATTTCCTGAAAGAAAATAATGATCCAAGGTTAGGGTTTTTCTATGCTCCTGTGCAGATGTCTGTGCCGGCAGGTGCCCCCGAACCCTTTTCCCAGCCCGGCCCTTTGGAATACCGGGGCAATAAATTCGGGCTTCCGGTTAATGAAGCTGAATATCAGCACCAGGGCGCATTGTATGTATCACAAGCAGGAAGCATAGCTGCTCATGGACCTGTTACTCCGTCTTCTTCAGGAATTTTTAAAGGGTATAATATGAATGATTGGATAATGACAAGCATTGAAAGCCTTTTTTTACAGGCAGAAGCTGTACAAAGAGGATGGATACCCGGAGATGCCGAACTCGCCTACAAGAATGCGGTAAGAGAATCTTTCAGATGGCTGAACGTAGGCGGGAACAGCACCTTGCCGGAACTTTCCGATGCTGTGTTTAACGAATGGTATAATGATCAGGTAGATAACGGAAATCCCTATGTAAGCTGGCCTGATGCGCCCAACAAATATAAATTGCTGATGTTCCAGAAATACCTGGCATTTAATGGCATTGAGCCATTTGAAACATGGGTGGATTACAGGAGGAACAATGCCTACCCTGGCATTCCCTTATCTGCTGATCCGGGACGGGTTGCTGATGTCATGCCAGTCAGAATGCCATACCAGGAGTTGGAGTATATCAACAATGCAGAAAATGTAAAGCAGCAGGGAGTCATCAATATATTTACCAGCAAGATATGGTGGATGCCTGATTGAGGACCAAATTTAAAAATAAAGTAGCTATTACCCGTTTAGGCTACTTGCAGGGAGAGCCGCTTGAGGCTCTCCCTTTGTCATTCCGATCTCAGGCTCTTCACGGGGTTTACTAACACTGCTTTGATCGATTGGAAGCTTGCCGATGGCGGGCGTATTATTTACATTGCCTCCAGTACCACTTCTTTCCCTGTTCCCGGCATGGCTGTTTACGGCGGCAGCAAAACAACGCCCCGCTACCTGGTGGACATCCTCTCGAAGGAGATATTCAGTGGCCGCAGAATCTTAAGCCCGCAGCAGTTCCATTCCCCTCCTGAAACCGTCTATTGGTCAAAGAAATTTTACCCGGGCATCCCCCGGCCGTAGGTTTGGAGAAATCTTTTTTATGAGGCTAATAGCACTAATCTACTTCTTTCTCCTGCTGGCCGGCGTGCCTGTAGTCTGTGGGCAAGCACCCGCCAAACCAGTTTCTGGCCCTTCAGGCGAATGGCCCGCCTATGGTAATGACGCAGGCGGTACCCGTTATTCATCTTTGAACCAGGTAAACAACCGGAATGTAACTGCACTCAAGGTAGCCTGGATATACCAGACGGGCGAATTGAAAATGTATGAAGGTACCAATGTTATGAAACAGGCTGCTTTTGAAGCCACGCCTATCATGACCGGCGGCACGCTTTATTTCAGTACACCCACTGCGCGGGTATTCGCCATTAATGCTGCTACCGGTAAGGAACAATGGGTGTTTGATCCCAAAATGGACCTGCGGAATGGTTATTCAGAAATAACGTCAAGGGGGGTGTCTATCTGGCCCGCAGGTGGGAGGCCGGATGGTAAAAATGTAACAAGAATTTTTATCGCTACTATTGATGGCCACCTGATTGCGCTGGATGCCAAAACAGGCAAGCCCATTCCTTCTTTTGGCGAGCAAGGTACTGTTGATCTGAACAAAGGCATGGGTGGCCGGATCGGTGTTACTTCCCCGCCGGCCATTATTGGCAATACGGTGATTGTAGGTTCGGCGATGGGCGATAACCAACGGTTTGATTATCCACCCGGAACAGTGCGGGCATACGATGTACTGACGGGCAAGCTTAAATGGGGTTGGGACCCTATTCCCCGCGACTCAACGGATAAAGCATGGGCTACCTGGAAAGGTCCCAAGGCGCATCAGGCAGGCGCTGCCAATGCCTGGGCTACTATTTCTGTGGATGCTGCACGCGATCTTGTTTTTGTTCCGACCAGTTGCCCAAGCCCGGATTATTATGGCGGTGAACGGCTGGGGCAAAATTTGTATGGCAATTCTATTGTAGCCCTGCGCGCTTCTACCGGCAAACTGGTTTGGTATTACCAGGTGGTGCACCATGATCTCTGGGATTATGATATTGCTGCGCAACCGGTACTGACAAATATTACGAAAAATGGTAAGCAGGTTCCGGCAGTCATAGTGGGCACGAAGATGGGGCATGTTTTTATTCTGCACCGGGAAACGGGTCAGCCTTTATTTCCCGTGGAGGAACGACCGGTAGCTGCTTCGGATATTCCGGGTGAAGAAGCCTGGCGCACGCAGCCATTTCCTGTATTGCCGGCGCCATTGGGTATACAAAGTATCAGCGAAAAGGATGCCTGGGGCCCTACTGAGCAAGAAAGAGCAGAAGCTAAAAAGAGAATAGCCCAATACACCAATAAAGGCATTTTCACGCCGCCTTCGTACAAAGGTTCCGTAATGACACCGGGCAATGCCGGCGGTATTCACTGGGGTGGTATGTGTGTGGACCCAAAGCAACAGGTACTGGTCACCAATATTAACCTGCTGCCTGCTATTATACGTATGGTGCCACGCGAAAAGATTGCCGAGTTCAGGGATAAAGCAAACAATGTAGTACGGGGAGAAACCGGTATGCAACGGGGCACTCCTTATGTGATGAACCGGGATTATCTTTTCAAAGTGGATAGTAACGGATTCATAATGCAAACCACTCCTCCCTGGGGCACCCTGGTAGCGATAGACCTGAAGAGTGGTCTTAAAAAATGGGAGGTGCCGTTGGGTTATATGCTGGACTCTGCCAAATACCCGGGCGCCCAAAAATGGGGCTCACTCAATTTTGGCGGGGCTATGGTAACAGCAGGCAATTTAATATTTGTGGCTGCTTCCCGGGATGGTCATCTGCGCGCCTTCGATACCCACACTGGTGCTGAGGTTTGGAAGTACCTGCTGCCGGCTGGTGGACAGGCTACGCCCATGACCTATGCAATAAATGGTAAGCAGTATATCGTGATCGCTGCGGGCGGTCATGGAAAACTCGGGACTAAGCTGGGAGATTATGTGATTGCGTTTGCGCTGGAATAGCCATGTTTACCAACTTATGCTGACCTGTAGTCCATCACAATCATTAATAAATTTCAGCAGGCAGGTATGGGAGGCCTGATCCCAGGAAGACTCCACTGCCCAGGGCTTACTATCCTTTAGCACACTTACCTGTACAGGTTTAGCCGGCAATAATACGCGCATTACGTTGTTGGTTCCTGAAGGACTTTTAGTAAGGAATGACCAGGTACGTTTTCGGGTTGTTTCATTATACACCCTTGAAGCGGCCGCCAACATAACAGGACGATTCTTATCCTTGATATGCCGGAGGTTGTATAAATAAGCCTGCTGTCCCGGCTGTACTTCTTTTTTATTGATCACCGGTAAAGTGGGGTCAAAGAGATCAATGAATGAGCCATTGAGTTGTAAAGGCTGGTTGTTTACGCTTTCATCCATTACAGCGGCTATGATGTAGGGGCCACGCTCCACATAAAAGCTATTCTTCATTTCCAGCCGGCCAGCCCGCGCTTTCTGTTCATACGCCTGCCTCACGAGTTGCAGTAATGCTTCATCCTGTCCGGGTTGCATGATCAGTTCTTTGGGGTCCTGGCGGATGATGTACACCTCCCCTTTTCCAAATGGGTACTGTGTTTTTCCTTCGCTGGGGAGGATGTTCATTTGTTCAAAGAGGTGCACGGAGGGTGCACTGTATTGATTGCCGTTGGTATTCCACCATTCTTTTACCTGTTGAAAGGGATCATTGTCCCTTCCGTAATAAATAAGCACGCCACCTTTTTTCACCCACGCGGCCAGTTGCTGGTGCGCTTCCGGAGCCAGTGGCTTCATGTTGGCATAGCTCATGATGAGTACTTTGGTATTTTCCAGGCTTTGTTTAAACCCGAGGTTTTCTATGTGCACCGTTTCAACAGGAATGCCTCTTTTGAGCAGCGGCAATACCATGCCATAAAAATTAGATAGTTGCGGATCTTCATAGTTGTTGTGGGTAGGGAAGCGCTGGAACATCATGGAATTGGCCAGCAATACCCCAATGCCTTTGGAACCACTGACCGTCGTGGAAGATGCCGGCATTTGATTGAGTGAATTGATCATTACCTGTACCTGGGTGGCATAGGCCGGCGACATGGGCTGCGGCGTACTGTTGTTCTCCAGTTTGAATTTTCCGAGGTAGATGCGATTAGGCCAGGGCATTACTTCATAGTTATTCACGCCGGGATACATGAGCTGCGCGGTGAAGGTAGCCTGGTAGTTCCGTTTGTAATCATCCCAGGTACGGGGCCAGTCTTCTATAGGATCGGTTAAGAACCAGATCTTCCTGCCGGTGGGCGCCGTCATGGACAACATAGACCCATATTCGAGGAAAGCGTTTTCAAATACCCTTTCTTTTTTAACGCCGTTAAAGTAGTTGGGTTCACGGGCAGTGCCTGTCCACACTTGCGCAATATACCCATCCATGCCTGGTAGTACAGCCAGACTTGCTTCGGGGCTCACAATGCGCCAGGATGAGTAGTTGAGCAGGGAATGGGTAGGCACATAGCATTTTACCCTTGTTCCTTTGCTTTCACTGTATTCCTTGGCGTAAGCAAATACATCCTTCAAGGCATTGAAGTATAGCTGGTATTTTAGTTTTGATGAAAGATAAGTGGCTTCCGGCGAAGTGTGCTGCGGTATCCAGGGGGAACCATAGTATTGCTGCCATTCTTTTTTGAAAGACTCACTGTACCCTGCCCTTGCCCAGTATTCAGGTTCCTCGAGGTAGATGGCCGTTACTCCGGCATCAATGGCCCGCTTTATGAGTGATTTGATGTAGGTAAGGTAAGCGGCAGATGGCACTACATAAGGAACATCTTTTCCGTGCCATATTACGTCGCCATTCTTATCCACCTGGCCATCTTCATAATGCGTTTTACCGTCAAATTTCCCGGTAAAGTAATCCTGGTACTCGCCCCAGGCTATGCCTGTCATGAATTGAATGGTGTATCCCCGTTCCCGGTAGGATTGTACCCTTTGCTCAAAGTTCTTATCTATGCCATAAACAATGGCTATATCCGACCGGATATCGTACTCCGGACGCCAGGGCGCCGCTACCTGGAAAGAAGTTTTATCTTTCAGGCTATCACTTTTCTGTGCCTGGATAGTGCCGGCAAACAGTGCCAGGGAGGCGAGTATGATTCTGTTCAGCAGCAACTTCCCGTTATATTTGGGTATCAACAGCTCAAACGTTTTAGATGGGGAAGTTACAGAAAAAAAGATATTAAAAACAGGGGTATAGCTGGTAGCATTCCCCCCTGCCTCTTCATAAATATTGCTTAGGCCACTACCGCTCCTTTGTTGTATTTGTTCTTGTAATCAATGGGCGACAGACCGGTTATTTTCTTGAATACGGTCCGGAAGGCTTTGGTATCAGAATACCCTACTTCATACATAACCTCATTGACATTCTTGCGAGTATTTTCCAGGTGTTTTTTGGCCGCTTCAATTTTCACCCGCTGAATGTATTCAACAGGCGTATTGTTGGTCGCTTTTTTAAAGCGCCTTTCAAAGTGCCGTCGCCCGATAGCAAATTTTACGGCCAGCTCTTCCACTGATATTTTCTCGGTCACATTTTTTTCAATGAATTCCTGCGCCATCCGGATGGGTTCATCCTCATGTTTTTTCTGCCCGTTGAACATGATAAAGGGCGACTGGCTTTTCCGGTCTATTTCTATGGCAAAGAATTTAGAGGTGAAGATCGCCATTTCACGGCCTGCATATTTTTCCACCAGGTATACAAGCAGGTTCCAGTAAGAATTGGCCCCGCCGCTGGAATAAAGCCCTTCTTCTTCCGTAATGATCCTGTCATCTACCAGGGTGATCTCGGGAAACATATTACGGAATTCGTTGGCATAGATCCAATGGGTGGAACATTTTCTACCGTTGAGCAGGCCGGTGGAGGCCAGGAGGAAGGCGCCAATGCAAAGACTGGCTACTTCTGCCCCCAGGGCATGCTGTTTTACAATCCAGGGAATAAAATCCTGGTTTTTGGCCAGCGCTGCCTGCAGATCACCACTGATGGCAGGCACAAAGATCAAATCTGTTTTTTTTACATCCTGCAACAGGACATCGGTATGTACAGTAAAAGTGCCCTGATTCAATAGTACTTGTTTGGAAAGTCCTACCAGTTCCACTTTAAATAAGGGTGCATCCCCTGCTTTTATCAGGAAATCATTGACCGCCGTAAACATGTAGCGGGGGTCGGTAATGCTTGCCAGGACTGCCTCTTCAGGCACCAGGATAGATACGTGTTTCATCCGTTCTTTTTATTATTTGGTTGGCCGGACGTTCCTTACGGTCCATCCGAATGTTTTTTTGGCCAATAGGTTGGCCCCGGTTGATTGGTGTTTCAGTCCGGAATAAAAGGGGAGTAAATGAATCAGTCTGAGCAACCAAATTTAAAACAAAATGGTTACACATTCAAACCCTTTTTCAGTATGTTTTATAATGAGTTAAGTACGGGTTATCACCCTATGAATAGCAGTTTGGGGTGTAAGAATGGCTTAAAAGGCAACGAGGGATAGAGGCAGCAAGGCACTGAGGCAGCGAGGCAACGAGGGGAGAAAACCGGGTGTCGCAAAGCGCCTGTTATTAGTCGCAACTACACGCGATGAGCGCTGTGACCCCTCCGTAGATTTGTATATGCAAATTTTTTACGCAGATGAGAAAAGTAGTTGTATCTATTAATATTACGCTCGACGGCTTCATGGCAGGCCCCCATGGAGAGCTGGACTGGCATTTCCCCCTGTGGAACAGTGAAATGGCCGATTTCGCCTATGAACAGTTGTGCATGATGGACAGTATTTTACTGGGACGGGTGACTTACCAGGCCATGGCCAGTTACTGGCCCTATGAAGCCAATAACAACGCCAACGGCCGGCAGGAATGCAATTATGCCTATATGATGAATCATTACGAAAAGATCGTGTTTTCCAAAACGCTTCGGACTGTGGAATGGCGGAATGCCCGGCTGGTCAAGAAGAATATTGCCAAAGAGGTGGCTGAACTGAAGCAACAACCGGGGTTGGATATGATCATTTTTGGTAGTGGCAGCATTGTTTCACAATTAATGCAGTTGGATTTAATTGATGAATATGTATTGTGGTTACATCCGGTGGTATTGGGCAAAGGGATTCCTTTATTCCGGGAATTGCAGCATCCTTATCCCCTGAAACTGCTTAAGACAAAAACTTTTAGTTCGGGCGTAGTGATCCTTTATTATGAGAAGGCAGCAAGGCATAAAGGCAACGAGGCAACGAGGGGAAAAGGCAGCGAGGCAATAAGAAAGAAAGGCATTGAGGCATAAAGGCAATGAGGCGGCAGGGAGGATTGGAGGTTTGATTATTCCCGCAATGCGTTAACTTGCGTCAATGCATGCGCTCAATGATGTTCACCAGCAGTTTGCCGAATATTTTGGGATACCAGCACTAAAGCCATACGCCTGGCTTTTATCCAAAAAACTGAGTGAAGGACATATTTGCCTGCACCTGGATAAATTACCCGCCGGCAGTGATGAATTACCCCCTTATTATGACCTTATACCCGGCTATCTTTCGCCGCTCAAAACTGTACCACTGGTAGGCAAGGACGGTGATGACAGCCATCCTTTTGTATTGTATCAAAACAGGCTGTACCTGCAGCGCTATTTCCGGTATGAAACGGGTTTCCTCGACCGTATCCGTCAATTCCTGGCGGCAGAAAAAGCACAACTCCCCCACCGGCTCGCCCTGCTTCAACAGCACCGGGCATTTATCAGTGCACTGTTTGCCAACACCGGCAGCCATTCTACTATAGCAGATGACAATGCCGACTGGCCACTGGCCGCCGCCATTACCGGCATCCTGCACAATTTTACCATTATCACGGGTGGTCCCGGTACCGGCAAAACGACCACCGTAGCCAAGATACTCTCGGTATTGTATACCATTAACCCAGCGCTGAAGGTAGTATTAGCTGCTCCTACGGGAAAAGCGGCCGCCCGCATGGCAGAAAGCCTGCGCCAAACAACATTACCCCTCGAAGCAACGATACTGGAAAAGTTTCAATCACTCAATCCCTCTACCATTCATCGCTTACTGAAACCGGTAGCCGGCACTCCTTATTTCAGGCACAATAAGTTACAGCCACTGGAGGCCGATGTAGTGATCGTGGATGAGTGTTCTATGATAGATGTGGCCCTGTTTGCCAAACTGCTGGACGCCATTGCACCGGCTACCCGCCTGATTATGCTGGGCGATAAAGACCAACTTGCTTCGGTAGAAGCCGGCAGTTTGTTTGGCGACCTTTGCCTGGCGCAACCTGTGCTGAACCAGTTTTCTGCAGAGCGGCTGGCCCTGATCAATACGTTTATTGATGATCCGTCATTCCATATCCCGGACAGTCATATCAGTCATAACGATACACATCCTTTGTTCCAGCACCTGGTAGAGTTGCGCCGCAGTCATCGCTTCACGGGCCATACAGGTATTGGCTCATTCAGCAAAGCCATTATAAAGTATGATACCGCTGCACTGCAACAATTCATGACACCCGGTGCTGATGAACAGGTAGTGATAGATCCGTTTTACTCCAATGAGTTGTTTGAACAATTTATCGCCGGCTATACGGCCTTCATTGCCGAAAAGGATATCAGCAAAGCCCTGAAGCTCATGAACAGGCTGCGGGTTTTGTGTGCTGTAAGGGAAGGAGAACAAGGCCTGTACGCGATCAATAGCCGGATAGAAAAGTACCTGGACAGCAGGAAACTGATACAATATACCCTGCCTTTTTACGAGAACCGGCCTATTATCCTGACACGGAATTATTATGAGCATGGATTGTTCAATGGCGATACTGGTATTATCCGCGCCAATGACGAGGGAGTACTGATGGCCTGGTTTGAAGACAGTACCGGCACACTCAGGTCCATTATGCCCGGCTACCTGAGTGAAGCAGAAACGGTATTTGCCATGACGATACACAAAAGCCAGGGCTCTGAGTTTGATGAGGTGCTGGTGGTGTTGCCTTCCCTGGCCGATGCCCCCTTGCTGACCCGCGAGCTGCTGTACACTGCAGTCACCAGGGCTAAAAAAAGAGTATATGTACAGGGATCGGAAGCCACGGTGCTGGCAGCCGCACAACGGGTGGTGGAAAGAGCGAGTGGCATTGCAGCCCGCTTTCAATCCGGGCAACCCGAAACCATTTTATAACTATTCACTGTGAACGAAGCATGGCATTGTACCTGAAGGTGTCCAATTCACTGGAAAGTCTGGCTACGGCATTATCCGATAACCTGAAAGAGTCAGGCGACAGTGTATTTGACCCGTATTATATCGTTACCCAAACGGATGGGATGAATAACTGGCTGAAGCTGCAGATAGCCGGTCGCCTGGGTATTACGGCCAATTGCCATTTCCTGAAGCCCAACGAACTGATCCACCAGCTTTATTATTTGCTGGGCGGCGCTTATACCGAAATGCTGAGCGCCACGAACCTAAGCTGGTTGCTGTTTAAGCTGCTGGGTGAAAAAGACTTCATCAACAGGTTTCCCTATATAGCCGATTATTTCCGGAATGCCGGACCGGAAGAAGACACCCGACGCATGGCACTGGCCGAAAAGGTGGCCGACCTTTTTGACCAATACCAGGTATACCGGCCGGAGATGATCAGGCAATGGAATGAAGGAACAACCACCAACGATCCGGATTATAGCTGGCAGCAATTTCTATGGGCAAAAGCGAGGAAGGAAGCGGAAGGGGCTCTACCCGATAAAACAGTGATAGGCGCCTGGATACTGGATCAACTGAAGCAACGCCCTGCCCCCGGCAACCTGGCGGCCCGTATGCCCCGTGTGCAATTGTTTGGCCTGTCCATCATCACGGCTTATCACGTTCAGATCCTTTATGAACTATCGGCTATTATTGATGTTTATTTCTATTTTATCAACCCGGCCCCGCTTGTGTATTGGTTTGAAGACCGCAGCGAGAAGCAATTGGCCGGATGGCGGCAAAAAGGTTATAAGCAACTGGAAGGCAGCATTACCGGCAATACCCTGCTCACCAACTGGGGACGCGTGATCCAGGACTCCTTTGCTTTGTTCTTCCGGCACGATGAGTTCTTGAATGCGTATGAGGATACAGGAATTGTGCCGCCTGTTCCGGACAGCCTGCTGCATAAGATACAGCATGATATTTTCAATGCCGCCACTACCCACCGCAACCAGCTTACCCGCACGGATCTCCAGGATGGCTCTATCCATATCAATGCCTGCTATACAGTAGCCCGGGAAGTGGAGGTATTGTATAATTACCTCGTTTACCTGGTCGATCAAAAGCAGGAGGCTTTATCGCCCCGTGATATGGTGGTGATGGTGAGTGATATTGACCGGTATGCGCCGTATATCAAAGCGGTATTCAACAATGCACCTTATCAATTCCGGTACATTATTGCCGACGAAAGTTATAATGAGAGTGATAATATTTTTACGGCCCTTCATGCTATCCTGTCTTTGAATGAAGAGAATTTTAAGGCGGAAGCGGTATTGCAGTTGCTGGACTCTTCCCTAATCCGCCGGCGTTTTAGCCTGACGGATGTAGCGCGCATCCGTGAGGTGGTGGATGCCGCCAATATACGGTTTGGCCTGGCAGGACGGAAAGAAGAGGAGACCCATTTTGTAAGCTGGGAGTACGGCATTAAACGCATTATGTATGGCATTTGCATGAGTGGCGAAGGGGTATATGATGATGGCAGCGATACTTTTTATCCGCTGGATATACTGGAAGGCAGCGATGCCCTGGAGGTCATCCGCTTTTGTCACTTCGTCACGGTGTTGATGGATACTATCCGGCAAAGAAGGGCTCCCCGTGATATTGCGGGCTGGGTGGAATATGTAGAATACCTGTTGCATAACCTGGTAGTAGAACCGGCAGAGGATACAGATGAGGATTACCATGCACTGATGAAGCACCTGGCCGAATATAACCTGCTGCATGAATACATGACAGAAGCGGTAAGCTTTGAAGTGTTTGGCCATAACTTCCTGCAGTTGCTGACGGGCACCACGCGTACCGGCCTGTTTGCCAATGGTGGTATTACTTTCTGTTCGCTGATCCCCATGCGCAGTATTCCTTTTAAAGTGGTGGCCCTGATGGGACTTGATTATGATAAGTTTCCGCGCCGGGAACAGCCTGCCAGCTTTAACCTGATGAATAAGCAACGGCAGCGCGGTGACCGGAATGTAAAAGAGAATGATAAACACCTGTTCCTGGAAACGGTCCTTTCGGCCAGGCAATACCTGTATATCAGTTACCTGGGGCAGCATGCCAAAGACAATAGCCCCCTCCCCCCCTCGGCCCTGGTAGATGAACTGATCGAATATATAGAGGCCGGGGCAGACACTCCTGATGAAGTACGCCATCAACTGATCACCCGGCACCCCCTGCAGGGTTTCAGTCATCAATATGCCACTGGTGATAGCCGGTTGTACAGTTACCTGAACGCTGTTACAGCACCGGAGAAGCCTGTATTACAGCCCGACAAGGCAGCAGATCCCCTACTATTTGAAGAGGTTATGCTGGACGACCTGATACGTTTTTTCCGGAATCCCTTTAAACTTTATTACAATAAGGTATTGGGCATTTACTATGATGATGAGCCCGTATTGCTGAATGACACGGAGTTGTTTGACCTGGACAAGCTGCAGCAATGGGCCTTGAAAAACCGCTTGCTTACCACACCTGATGCAGAGGAGCTGCAACACAAACTGGTAATGACCGGCGGATTGCCGCTGAAGAATATGGCCTCCGTAGCCGTGAAAGAAGTAGAAGAAGCGGTGATACCGGTACGTGACCTGTATACAGCCTGTACTGGTGGCAGGGAGCCGGAAACGATCACCCTATCTCTTCCTGTGGAAGGCAGCCTGGTAAGGGGAACCATCCAGGGAGTTTTTAATAAAACACTGGTGCAGGTATCGTGGTCTAAAAATGAAACCAAATACCTGATCGAGACCTATATCCGTTACCTGGCGGGTGTAGCAGCCGGTGAATTGACGGGCGCCTGTTTTATATCAGGCGCTAAGAAAGAAGACGCTTTCAAGGCTGCCCATATTGTAAAGGCAGATGCTATTGAACGACTGGCCGCACTGGTAAGTATTTATAAAGCGGGCTTCGCCACACTCTCTCCTTTTTACCCTGATTTTGATATTACGCCGGATAAAGTGAAGGAGCTGGATGTTGAACAATTCAATAAGCTTGTAGACAAGAAACTGGAAAGGTCTGACGATCCTTATATCGTGCCTGAATACAATAAAGGATTTTATGACCGGGAGGAAGTGCTGGAGCAGTATAAGACCATTGCCGAACAGGTGCTGGTACCTTTGGCGGATGTATTTCCCGGTTATTATGATTAATAGTATGACATGAGTGCGCACAAACAATATATAGACTTTAATGCTTCCACGGTACCGCTGCAGGATAGCAACCTGATTGAAGCAAGCGCCGGTACGGGTAAAACTTATTCTATCGCTATCCTTGTATTGCGGCTGGTACTGGAGCAGCAATTGTCTGTTAAAGAGATCCTGATGGTAACCTTTACCAAGGCAGCCGTGGCAGAGCTGGAAGAAAGGGTGCGCCTGTTTATCCGTAGCGCCCATAAGTATGCAGCCGGAAAGGAGATTGCAGACGATAATATTAAAGCATTGGTGCAGCAGGCCATTGACAGCCGTGGCCAGGAAGTGGTAACACAGCAACTCAGGGATGCTGTATTGTTCCTGGACGAAACGGCTGTGCTTACTATTCATAGTTTCTGCCAGCAGGCGCTGAATGAGTTTGCCTTCGAAACGTTTCAGTTGTTTGGCGCCGAGATGCTGCCCGACTTTGCCCCTGTGATAGAAGATGAGCTGAATAAGTTCTGGCGCAGGCAGGTAACTACCCTGCCAGCAGAACTGCTGCAATTTATCTGGAATGAGGGTATGCGCACCGCTATCCGGGAGATATTACAGAACCATTTAAGTGGCAAAAGGTACCCCGGCTTTGAAGAGCATACCAATTATACGATCACCAAAGCCAAACAGGAAACCTGGCGTAAGGAACTGGCCAGGTTGCATGAAGAACAGCAGGCGCTTGACCAGTCATTGTTCGCTTACGTATCAGATAATGTTGGCGAACTGCAAGCCATTTGTGAAGGGAATGCCAATGCCCGGAAAACTTTCCTGCCCAGCCTCTCTTCACCCAACAATTTTATAGCCATCGTTAAGGAGAAAAAAAGCAAGGTTGCTTATGTGACTAAGCTCTTTCCGGCAATCACTACATTGATTGATGAACTAGAAGCTGTTGAGGTAAAGATGAAGGCTATCGTTCAATCTATCCTGCAACAATTATCCAGCCTGGCCATACAGGAAGCAGGGAAAGGCATACGGTTGTATAAAGAACGCAATAATGTACTGAGCTATGATGACCTGATCGGCAACCTGCATTATGCGCTTACGGTACGGGATAACAACAAACTGGTGGAAGCCTTGCAGAAGAAATACAAGGCTGTTTTTATTGATGAGTTCCAGGATACAGACCGGCAACAGTTTGATATCTTTGATAAAGCCTTCGGACAGGGTACGGTCCTCTTTTATATCGGCGATCCCAAACAAAGTATTTATGCCTGGCGTAAGGCGGACATTTTTACTTATTTCAAGGCGAGGGATGCGGTGAAGCACCTCTACAGCATGAACCATAATTACCGCTCATCGGCCCTGATGATACACGCGATGAATGCGTTCTTCCTGCCTGCGCCCGGCTTTGACACTTTCTATTTTGAGCAGCAGGAAAATGCCATTGATTATATACCGGTGGAAAGTCCGGCGCCCAATACCAAAGGTGAATTCCTGCAAGATGGCGCGGCAGCGCCTGCTTTTTCCATTTTTTCCTTTCCGAAAAAAGAACCCCTGCTGGATGCTGTGGCGGCACAGGTAGCCCTGTTGCTGCAGGACACCGGTTACCTGATTGATAAGAAAGGGATACGACGCTCTGTTATCCCTTCTGATATCGGCATCCTGGTGCGCACGGGTACACAGGGTAGTGAAGTAAAAGCCAGGCTGGCGCGGCTGGGTATTCCAGCCGTGACGATAGATGATGCCAAAGTACTGCAATCAGCAGAAGCAAGGCACCTGCTTTACCTGATGGAAGCCATTGCTGCACCCGATCGTTCCTCTATTAACAGGGCTCTACTCTCTCCCTTTACAGGATTTGGCACTGCACAGATACTGCAACTGGATGATGGTGCTGTACTGGAACTGTTTACCAAATACAAGAACCGCTGGCAGCAGGATGGCATTTATACAGCCCTGATGGATTTTGTAGCCGACTTTACGGTACAACAGGTATTGCTGGCATCGCCAACAGCCAATGGAGAACGCATTATTACCAACCTGTATCAACTGACAGAGCTGGTACACCAGGCCGAAAGCCGTAAAAATCTTTCTATACCGGAATTGATCTCTTGGCTCAGGCGTGGCCTTGATGGCATGCATACAGAAGGCGATGAATTTACCCAGCGCATGGAGAGTGATGAGGAAGCTGTCAAGATCGTAACGATCCATAAAAGTAAAGGACTGGAGTATAATATTGTATTGGCGCCTTTTCTTGATTTCGTGGAGAACAAGACGTATAATTTTGTCAGCTTCCGTGATCCGGCAACAGGAGATTATATAGGTGCTGAAAGAGACCGCTTATCACCAGAGCAGCTCAAGTGGCAGCAACAACAGGCTGAACAGGAAAACCGCCGCCTGCTGTATGTGGCCATCACCCGCGCTGTATATGCCTGCTATCTTTTCAGGAATGAGTATTATAGGACTTCTACCCTGGCCACTTTTGTGAATGCCCTTACAGGGGTTGATCCTTCACTGATAGCCTTTGTAAATGAAGCGCCTGAAGCACCGGCCACGCCGTACAGGCAGGCTTCTGTCAATAAAGTATCAACAACCACTGCACCGGTCCGCTTTTCCCTGCGCGAAGAGAACTGGCGCAAGATGAGTTATACGATGCTGGCCGCCAGGCCCGATCACCAGGTGCCGGCCCGGTCATTACCCTTACCCGAAGCGTATGATCATTTCATTTTTTATACGCTCAGGCGGGGGGCCAAGACCGGTAATTTCCTGCACTTTATTTTTGAGCATATTAATTTCACAGAAGACAGCCGCTGGAACAAATGGCTGGAAGAAGCTATCCGCCGTTTTGCGCCAGGCCAGCAGGAGGTATACCTGCCCATGCTGCAGGAAATGTTGCAGCATGTATTGCATGCTATTATTGGTATAGAAGGAGCGCCCTTTACGCTCTCCACTGTTGCCTGGCATAAACGCATGCCCGAATTTGAGTTTGATTTCCCGGTGCCGTTATTTCCACCCGATCAGCTCCATTCCCTTTCCGATGACCAGGCCAGCATACTGGTCCGCCACCTGCATGGCCTGGCGGGTCATGAACTGGAAGGCATTATGAACGGAAAGATTGACCTGTTCTTTGAACACGGAGGGCGTTATTACGTACTTGACTGGAAATCCAATTATCTCGGCAATGCATTGAGCGATTATGCACCGGCCGCACTTGCCCAAACGATGAACGATAATAATTATCATTTACAATACCTCATTTATACCCTGGCAGCTAAGAAGTACCTGGAGAGCCGCTTAACGCATTTTGACTACCACACACAGTTTGGTGGCGTCATCTATGTTTTTGTAAGAGGAGTAAGAGCGAACAGCGAATACGGCATTTTCACCCATAAACCTCCGCTGGAGAAGATCACTGCACTGGAAAGGATTATCGGGAAAGCAAGCGCTGTGTAGCTTAGTCTGTTCTTTGTAAACCTTTAATCTTATTATCAAGGTTATTCATGGCACTCACACAACTGTCTAACCGGAATAAGATCCGGTCGAACCTTTTGGCAGGAATAGCCAGTTGATTCTTGAGAAGCGCAACCTGCCGGTTAAGACTGTCCAGCGTGCCTTTTGTACTATCGTTGCCATTATTTTTTTGCAGGGCTTCTGCCTGCTTTGAAACCAGCTCTATAATAGCATTCAGACTGTCCAACTCTATAGAATAGGTCACCGCCTGGTCTTTTAATGAATCAAGGTATACAGTCAGCTTTGAACGTTCCTGTTGCATTTTCTTCAAGGCAGGCTCTTTTTTCTGCTGAGCCAATGCGCCCGCACACCAACAAATACTCAAAAGGAATAATATACCAGGTTTCATATAGTTCTTACTGTTCATTACAAGAAAGATACCATTTTTAGTTTATCTAGTCAAAGCAGTTTGACATATATCATTTGTGGGCTTATTGCCATTCAGACGGATATAAAAAAAGCTACTTCATAAGAAGTAGCTTTTAAAAATATTGTACTTTTTTGCTTAATCGCCCCAGATCTCGTCTTCTCCTTTCAGCCATTTCTTTACAAGGGCTGTTGTAACAGACTTGGGCCTTTCGATCGGGAATGCGAGGGCGCGGTCCCAAATGAGGCTGGCCAGTACACCCAATGCACGGCTTACGCCGAAGAGCACGGTATAGAATTCATATTCCACCAGGCCATAGTGCACCAGAAGGGCACCGCTGTGCGCATCCACATTGGGCCAGGGATTTTTGATCTTACCCAATGATTGTAAAATGGGCGGCACTTCTTCATAGATGTTCCATACTGTTTGTACCAGCGGATCATCGGGCATATGCTTTTTACCAAACTCCATTTGCGCGGTAAAGCGGGGGTCTGTTTTACGCAATACAGCGTGTCCATAACCCGGCACTACCTTTCCATCACCCAATGTTTTCTTCACATATTCACCGATCTGCGCGCGGGAGGGATTGTCTGTGTTCAGTTGCTCGCGCATTTCAAAGATCCACTTGATCACTTCCTGATTAGCCAGGCCATGCAGCGGGCCGGCCAGGCCATTCATCCCTGCGGCGAGGCTGAGGTAAGGGTCGCTCAGGGCGGAGCCTACCAGGTGGGTAGTATGGGCCGATACGTTTCCACCTTCATGGTCGGCATGGATGGTCATGTACAGGCGCATCAGTTCTTTAAAGCTCTCGTCTTCAAAACCCAGCATATGGGCCAGGTTGCCTGCCCAGTCCAGCAGTCCATTGGGATGGATGTGCTGGTTGTTTTTATATTTCCTGCGATAGATATAGGCCGCTACTCTTGGCAGGCGGGCTATAAGGTCCATCGCGTCATCAAAAACCGGCTCCCAGTAATCTTTTTTATTAATGCCTTCCGCATAGCGTTTGGCAAAATTACTTTCTGTTTGCAGGGCCATGATACCTGTTACAAACATGGTCATGGGGTGTGCTGTTACAGGCAGGGCGTCAATAGCATCAAATACGTGATTGGGCACGTGGGAACGACGCTGCCAGATAGAGCTGATGTAGGCTACATCTTCTTCATTGGGCAATTCGCCAATGAGCATGAGGTAAAACAACCCTTCAGGTAAAGGCTCACTACCACTTTTGGCTTTAGGCAACTTTGTCTGTAATTCGGGAATGGAATAACCACGGAACCGGATACCTTCCTGTGAATCCAGCAAAGAAGTTTCACTTACCAGGCCGGTAATACCACGCATACCCTGGTAAACCTGTGATAATTGCACTTCTCCTATCTTTTTAGTACCATGCTCTTTCAGCAGTTCTTTGATCTCAACTGCCGCTACGTCTGCCTTTGCTTTAAACCTTTCTTTGAGAATGCCCATGATGGAACAAGATTATATATAAATAAACGAAGTATTTACAGATATTGATTCTTGGCCGCTAAAGTTAAACCAAACTCGTTCAATAGAACAAAATAAATTCAACGTAGTTGGCCTTCCTGCTATTAATGCCACCAAATTAATAGGCTTTTAATAAAACCGGCGAAATTTATTTTTTTCTTATTTCGTGCTTATTGTTTGGTTATTTAAGTACATCAACAGTATTGCAACCGGGGTCACCCCGGTATTGCTTAACTTAACCTGACGTATACTTATTTAGGTGCTGTGCGGTATAACCATATGGCGATGGCCCCAAAAATAATATTGGGCATCCAGGCGGCCAGTAAAGGGGGGAAATTGCCTTTGGTAGAGAAGGTAAGGGAAAACTTATCCATGACCACGAAAATGGCCGCTGTGATGATACCGGTAGCCAGGTGAAGCCCGCTGCCACCACGCGTTTTACGCGACGCCACAGCAACGCCTATTAAAGTAAGGATCACCACAGAGACCGGTGTGGCATCGCGCCGGTAGCGGGCCACTTTAAAATCATTCAACCCTTCCGTACCCCGGATCTCTTCGGCCCTAATGAACCGTTCCAGTTCGGGAGTGGTCAATTTATCTTTCAGGTACTTATCAGGTTTGATCTCATTGGGCCTCACGTTCAGCTTAATATCCATAGAAGGCCTCGTGGTGACGGTTTCTTTCAGCCCGTCAATCGTCCTTTCCACCACGTTTTCCAGTTTCCAGCCTTTTTTGGCAGTATCCCACCGCAGTGTTTCGGCCCGCAGGTTGTACACTACCTGGGTTCCTTTCATCCGCTCCAGGAAAAAGCCATTGGTAGCAGTCTTACTGGTAGTATCGTAATTGCGCAGGCCGGCAAAGGTGTTGGTGTCTACCCGGATATAATAGTTCCGGGACTTTTTGCCGTACTCGCCCTGTTCATAAGAGCTTTTGCTGTCAATATAGGTGGATTGGAAGTTACCATATATGATATTGGCCTTGGGGATCAGGTATTGGGAGGCATACCAGAAAAAGCCGCCCAGCAATAAGGCGCCGATCATGTAGGGGCGCAGCATACGGTTGAAGCGGACCCCGCCGGCCAGGATGGCCACAATTTCCGAACGCCCGGCCATTTTGGAGGTAAAGAAGATGACCGCAATGAATACCATGAGGGGGAAGATCATGGATAAAATAAAGGGAACGAACCCGATATAATATTTCATGATGATCTGCCAGGTGGAAAGCCCGGTCTTCACAAAATCATCCGCCTTTTCACTGGTATCAATCACTACTGAGATCAGGGTAAAGATCAATGCAATGAACAGGGTAGTTGTTAGAAATTTCCTTAATATGTACCAGTCGAGTATCTTCATAATGCAAACCTGCCAGGGATTTCTCCATACACACCCAGGCAAAGGGAACAGGTTTTTGCCTGAACGCGGCAAATGTAGCTTAAAAAGCACGAAGAGGGGGTTAACGGTGTTTTAAAAGAATCAAAAAGTCCCCTTTTCCCCCCTGCCAAACCTTCGTTTTCATAGGATTCTACATTTTTATGTGACTTATACGGCTTGTAAGTCTCAGAATTTAAAGCAATATTTGCAAAATAATTCAAGTAACGTTTATGAGCGGGTCAACAACTGCAATCAAAAGTGAAGTAAACTACGAAGAGTGGTATCATAAAGAGCGGCATAATACGCACTTTAATGATGATTATTATAATGCCCGGGCCGACATAGCCGTGAAGAAGTTCTTTGCGGGCATTGTTAAACCGGAAGACCGCCTGCTGGACTTTGGCTGCGGATTGGGACAAAATATTTACCGCATGCCCAATGCCGAGGGTTATGATATCTCCAACTTTGGTATTGAGTTTTGCCAGCGCAAAGGCATCAAGGCCACTACCAATATGGATGCAGTGCCCAATGAAGCTTTCGATGTGGTATTTACCGCGCACGTACTGGAGCATCACCCCCACCCCAAAACGATGATCGAAGACATGCGGTCAAAGCTGAAGAAGGGAAAAACATTGATCCTGGTGATCCCGTTTGAACGTCATGGTAAGGGCCAGTTCCAGTTGGACCTGAATCAACACCTCTTTGCGTGGAACTTCCAGGCGATCAACAACCTGTTGCTCACCAATGGTTTTGAAATACTGGAAAACCGCTACCTGCGCGGCGCCGGCTACAATAGATTGTTACCGCTGGCCAAGATCAACTTTGGTCTTTACCGCTGGGCTACCAATACCTTGTCGGTATTGGCAGGCATCAAGGAAATGATGGTAGTAGCGCGGAAATTGTAACGCTTGATCTTTACTTATTATATGGGCCGGTTGCTATCCGCAACCGGCTTTTTTATTGCAGCGATTTGTTGTACCTTAATTTCATGCAAAAGATATTTTTCGCGCTGCTCCTGCTATATGGAACAACCAACGCTATCGCTCAATCTAATACCGACTGGGTAAAAGCAGCATTTATACGCCAGAACGATACTTTACGATACAGGATATTATACCCGCTGAATTATGATGCGGCCAGGAAGTACCCGCTGATCTTATTGCTCCACGGAGCCGGAGAAAGGGGTAGTGATAATGAAGCGCAGTTGGTGCATGGATCAAAGCTGTTTGCTGATCCGGCCAACCGGCAGCGCTATCCGGCCATCGTTATTTTCCCCCAATGCCCACGCAATGATTTCTGGGCAAGGATTGAACGTGACCCCAACCGGAAAGATTCCCTCAATGGTTTATACTATCCTTCCGACCGGCCCATTGGCACGGCCCTGGGCCTGGTGAGCCAGTTACTGGACTCCCTGGTAGCCGCCCAAAAAGTAAATACTAAAAAGATCTATGTAGGCGGCCTCTCGATGGGCGGCATGGGTACTTTTGAAATATTATGGCGTAAAGCCGGCTTCTTTGCTGCCGCCTTTCCCATTTGTGGTGGTGGCGACCCAGCCAAAGTGTCCATGTATGGCAGAAAGTTTCCCATTTGGGTATTCCATGGAGATAAAGACAATGTGGTGCTGCCCTCCCATTCCCGCGTGATGGTAGGCGCCTTAAAAGCAGCAGGGGCTAAAGTAAAATATTCCGAGTATCCCGGTGTAGGACATAACAGTTGGGACAATGCTTTTGCAGAGCCTGACCTGTTGAAGTGGTTGTTTAAGCAGAAGAAGAAATAGTAAGCTTATAACCGTTGCTGCAGGATATGTACCTGCTCATTCTTCCAGCTTATAAAGTCACCTGCCTGTATATGCTTGCGCGCTTCTTTTACCAGCCACAGGTAAAAAGCCAGGTTGTGCACACTGGCAATGGTAAGTCCCAGTATCTCTTTGGCTTTCATCAAATGCCGCAGGTAGGCTTTGGAGTAATGATGGCTTACGGCGCAATCAATACCATCATCCAATGGTGAATAATCTTTTTCCCATTTCTTATTGTCGATATTGATCACCCCTTTAGAGGTGAACAGCATGGCATTGCGCCCATTGCGCGTAGGCATTACACAATCAAACATATCCACGCCCAGCGCTATACACTCCAGTATATTCCAGGGAGTGCCCACACCCATGAGGTAGCGGGGCTTGTGCACCGGCAACAGGTCGCAACACAATTCGCAGAACTCATACATCATATTATCCGGTTCACCCACACTCAGTCCGCCAATGGCATTGCCCGCTGCATTTTTGGAAGCGATGTATTCACTGGAAGCCCTGCGCAGATCAGCAAACGTACTGCCCTGTATGATGGGAAACAGGTTTTGCGTATAGCCATATTTATCGGGGGTATTGTTGAAATGGGTGAAACACCGGTCGAGCCAGCGGTGCGTCAGTTCCATGGACTTTTTTGCATAGGCGTATTCACTGGGGTATGGCGGGCATTCGTCAAAGGCCATGATGATATCGGCCCCGATGGTCCGTTGTATGTCCATCACATTCTCAGGGGTGAATAAATGCCGTGAACCATCAATGTGTGATTGGAACAGTACGCCTTCTTCGGTGATCTTACGGCTGGCAGCCAGTGAAAAAACCTGGTAGCCACCGCTATCTGTCAGTATCGGCCTGTCCCAGGCATTGAAGTGGTGTAATCCTCCTGCCTGTTCCAGTACCTCCAATCCCGGCCGCAGGTACAGGTGATAGGTATTGCCCAGGATGATCTGCGCCTGGACATCTTCTTTCAACTGCTGCTGGCTTACCGCTTTTACACTGCCGGCCGTACCCACCGGCATAAAGATGGGGGTTAGTATCTCTCCGTGATCCGTTACTATTTTCCCTGCCCGGGCTTTGGACCGCTGATCGGTCGCCTCCAGTTCAAATTGCAAAACAGCCATAATGGGACGCAAGATAAGGCAGGTTTCGGGTTTTGTGTTCAGTGTTTCGGGTTGCTACCGCGCTTTGAAGCAACTGACGATATTTAACTGTCATATATGCGGTATTGGCATGCACCAAGGCAAGACCGTAATTCATTGGCCTGCTGAACATAAAGAACCCGAAACCTTAAACCCGGAACCCGAAATTCACATCCTGTGAAATGATTCTTCCGCTTTCTACCTCTCTGTCATATATTTTTGTACTTTGTTCGCTATTGACCCTAAATTGTACGTATGGCCTTTTTGTCATTAATTGACTGGTGGCAAGTAATCTTTTATGTGTTTTGCCTTGTAGCCTTTATTCAATTACTTTATTACTGGATCATCTTTCAGCGGCTGGCTTATTTCAAACCTTCTGAAAAGATAAAATCACAGCAGCATCCTGTAAGCGTTATTGTCTGCGCCCGGGATGAAGCAGCCAACCTCGCCAAGAACCTGCCGGGGGTATTGGTGCAAACCTATCCTACCACGCATGAGGTGATCGTGGTAAACCACAATAGCCAGGATGAAACCCGTTACCTGCTGGAAGAGTTCAAAAAGACTTTTAAGAATCTCCATATTGTAAACCTGGAACAGGAAGCCAAGGGCATTCCGGGTAAAAAATATCCCCTCTCCATCGGTATTAAGGAAGCCCATCATGAAATACTGCTGCTGACAGATGCCGACTGTGTGCCGGCCTCTGAAAGCTGGATGCAGAAGATGCAGGATGCGTATGGAGAAGGAACTGAGATCGTATTGGGTTATGGCGCCTATCATAAGCAGCCCGGGGTACTCAATAAGCTTATCCGCTTTGAGACTTTCCACTCAGCCCTGCAATACCTTTCCTTTGCGCTGGCCGGTATGCCCTATATGGGCGTAGGCCGCAACCTCTCTTATAAAAAGGGCTTGTTCTTTGCCAATAAAGGTTTCTCGTCTATTAACCACGTTTTAAGCGGTGATGATGACCTGTTTATTAACCGCGTGGCCAAAAAGGATAATACGGCCATTGCGATTGACCAGGAAGCCATTACGCTTTCCGCGCCCAAGAAAACCTTTGGCGATTGGTGGCGGCAAAAGAACCGGCATTTTACTACCGGCAAGTTTTATAAACCTACCCATCGTTTCCTGCTGGGCCTGTATTCTTTAACGCATTTCCTCTTTTACCCGCTGCTGATTGTCAGCGCCCTGTTTTATGACTGGCGCATCAGCCTGGGTATCTTCCTGGTACGTTGTTTGAGCCAGGCCATTATCTACTATAAGGCAATGAATAAGCTCCATGAGAAGGATCTTTTTGCCTGGTGGTGGCTGCTGGATATCTGGATGTTCATTTATTATTGCATCTTTGCGCCGGCATTATGGAAAAAACCCAGGAAAAACTGGCACTGATCACTAAGTATTTTGGTGATTTTACTCCCGCCCAACTGGAGCAGTTAGGGGCACTGGAAGCATTGTATACAGACTGGAACAGCAAGATCAATGTCGTATCCCGCAAGGACATGGACAGCCTGTATGAAAAACATGTATTACACTCCCTCAGTATAGCAGCCGCCTTTGAATGGGCGCCGGGTACAGAAGTGGTAGACTTAGGTACCGGTGGTGGTTTCCCGGGCATCCCCCTGGCCATCTTTTATCCGGAAGTGCGTTTCCACCTGGTGGATAGTATTGGAAAAAAGATCAAAGTAGTGCAGGCTGTCAGTGAAGCACTGGGACTGAAGAATGTAACTGCCCAACATAGCCGCATTGAAGATATTAAGAACCGGAAATTTGATTTCGTGGTATCACGGGCGGTGGCCCCGTTGCAGCATCTCTGGCAATGGTCCAGGCCTTTGCTGAAGAAGCCTTCCACCACTCAACACCGTAATCCTGGCCTGATATGCCTGAAAGGTGGTGATCTTGCTGCTGAAATAGCTGAAAGCGGTTGCAAACCAACTGTTTTAGAGATGTATGAGATATTTCCGGAAGAATATTTCAAAGAGAAATACCTTTTATTCGTTCCCTTCACTTAGTTAACGTATCCAGGTGTTTAGTAAATGGTTGTGCAAACTACTACCCATTTAAGTATATTTATGCACATCAGCGGTATACGTATTCTCTTTAATGTGGGCATTAAAAACTACCACAAAGTGGTATTCCCTGTTTCACCAAAACCCTGAACTTTGTGTTATGGATATTAGCATTTGCATAGTTGACGATAATAAGGATATCCGCTCAGCATTGGAACAAATCATCCTCATGTCTGACGGGTACCAGTTATTGGGAAGTGTTGGTTCTGCGGAAGAAGCCATGCAACAGATCCCTTTGTTGAGCCCCGATATTGTTTTAATGGACATTAACCTGGGGGAAGGAGAAAGTGGTATTGATTGTGTGCGGCACCTGAAAGCCGAGCATCCGGACATTCTTTTCATGATGTGTACTGTGTACGAAGATGATGAGAAGATATTTGAAGCCCTGACTGCCGGCGCCAGCGGATACATTCTAAAGAAAACAGCTCCCCATAAACTGTTGGAAGCCATCAGGGAATTGCAGGAAGGCGGCGCTCCTATGAGCAGCCAGATCGCCCGTAAAGTGGTCGGTGCTTTCATGCATAATAAACCGGTGGAAAAAGAGGCTCCGGAAGCCTCCTCCCTCAGCGTACTTTCCAACCGTGAAAAGGAAATACTGGAATTACTGGCCAGGGGCATGTTGTACAAAGAGATAGCAGCCAGCCTGTTCATCAGCCAGGAAACCGTACGGAAACATGTGTACCACATCTATGAGAAGTTACACGTGAACAACCGGGTGGAAGCGATCAACAAATTCTTTGGACGTTAACCATATATACCTAAAACGGCTTTGGTAGTCATATATAGCCATGATTACCAGGGCTGTTTTCTTTTCCCGCTGACGTTTGGCATTCCATTTGCTCAACTTTACCAGTCACATAGGAGGTACTCCTTACCATTTCAACAATCACCGGATTAGTGGATGGAAAACTACCACAAAGTGGTATTGATTTCCCTTAGCACACCATCTACCTTTGCAACCGGGCCGCACTAGTCTGATACGTTAGCCATTATACCTTATCCAATTTTTTTTCTGTCTTTCCCGCTACGGCTGATCAACAGACATTAACCTAAGCACCTTATCATTGCAAGTAAAAAGCCGACTCTTGTTGAGACGGCTTTTTCTTTTTATTATTTGTCAGGATATAGCTTCTTTATATGCGCCACTGAATTCGTGATGAGCTTTTTCAATACAGGCAGCTTTATATCTTCCAGCTTTTTGACGTAGAGGCATGCCACACTCATCTTGTGTTTTCCCAATTCCTTCAGCAGTTCTTCTTTCTTATTAAAGTCTGTGGCCAGGTAGATAGCCAACGCATCCTTCCTGGGCGAAAAGCCTGCTAAAGGCGCATCCCCTTCATGACCACTTGCATATTTATAATGATAGCTTCCGAAACCAACAATGGAAGGTCCCCACATCTTCGGCTCAAAACCGGTGAGCTCTTTGAATATCTCAATCAACTGATAACTGTCATCCCGTTTGGTTTCGTTGTCCACTTCACTGATAAAGTCTTTTACAGGGCGGTCGGTTTGTGTTGTTTTCGTTTTTGCCATGATGGGTTATACATTTAGTGCGGGAAATGGCATAGGCTGTTATTCAAATGTATCACTTTGTCACTAATCCTACCATATTCCCTTCAGGATCTTTAAACCAGGCAAACTGCTTCCCATCCGGCAGGGTAACCGGGCCTACCAGCTTTGTACCACCGGCTGCTGCTATCTTTTGCAAATGGTGGTTGATATCTTCTACCTGGATATAGAAGGTGGTATAATGATGCGGCTCATGCCCCAATGAAGTGATATGCCCCTGTATGCCTTCTGTAGCATTGGTATTTAACAGGGAGGCCATGGGTATGCCGGTGGGTGTCCATCCAAATAGCTCCGTATAGAAAGCAGTGGTTTTGGCCAGGTCTTTACAGCCGATCTCAAAGTGTACTACCGGATGCAGGGTTGATTGCGTCATACTATATGATTTATTGATTTGTGGCGGCTAAAATAGACCTGTTACCCGGAAATAAATTGTAAAAATGTTTCCCGCGCTACAGGGATAAAGTTGGGGGTGTACTTTATATCGGGGTATTGGAGACAGAGCTTTTTGTATTGCAACGGTGTAATACCGGCACGGGCTATAAAATCATTGATAAAGTGCGCCTGGTCATAATAATCGTGCACCGCAGAAAGCGATTGGTGACTGTTATGGGCTATGGCAGATAAGGTATTATTAAACCGTAGAATGCCCTGTATATTCTTCACTGAATCACCAAAATAATGTTGGGTATCGCTCCGTAATTTCTTGCGGGTAACGCCCAGCGCCCGGCAAATTTCATTGACCGAAGAAGTATGGATCGCTGTATCCAGCCATTTCACTTTTGGCAGGTTGGGAAGATCACGCTTAAGCAGCAGGGCTGTCAGGTATTTTTCAATGAGTAAAAATCCCTGATGAACATCCCTGCATGCCAGCAATTGTTCCCGCAGGTTAAATATTTCCCTGGAGGTCCAGTGTTCGGCGCTTACTGCCAGGTCATTGGTCTCCATGGCAGGCAGGTTGGCCAGGTAAGGCAACATGCCCGGCTTCAGACCGATCGCGTACATGGCCATCACACCAGTGTTTTCCAGCATGAACGTGTTATCCTGCTTTCCGTTGATCCATACCGTATCAGTTAGCTCCTGTTTGCGCGGTGAGGAAGTATATACATCCGACGTACTGAAGTTGGAACCTACATTAATAATGATCACCTGCCAGGCACGCTGAAAAGCCACGCCTGTTCCATGGGTATCCATGAAAACGATAGAACCCACAAAGTCTTTCAATATGCCCCGGGGAATATATACTTTAAACGGCATGCGGTAATAATAGGAAGTAAAAGCTACAGGATTTTTTGCACATTAACAAGAAAGGTTACCCGCTTTTAGGCGAGTAACCTTTCATCCTATTTCAGTAAGTTGAAAACTATTACTGCAGCTCCTTTTTATTGTTCCTGCGGTCTGTATCGGCCATACGTTGGGTAGGATCAATCTCAATGGATTTCACATCTGCCAGTTTGCGATCAACTTCTACCACATAGGCAGGATGTGTCCATTTCCAGGCTTCATAAGTTTTGGTGGGAATAGCAGCAACTTCCGGTTTCTTTTCACCAAACATAAGGTACTGGGGAATGTAAGCGATGGACCGGCTGCCATCCTTATACGCAATATACAGGTCTACCGGCATGGGCATTTTGCCCACCCGCTCCAGGCGGACCTTTGTTTTACCACCCTCTTCCCACACAGAGTCAATACCATAATCAATGGTCTTGGTAGTATTCACAAAATATTCCCGGTACCAGTCCAGTTGCAGGCCACTCACCTTTTCTGCTATGCGTATCAGGTCATTTGCATTAGGGTGTTTAAACCGCCATTGGTTGTAATATTCCAGTAATATCTTATCACGTACTGCGGCGCCTACTATATAACCCAACTGCTCCATAAACACTTCTCCTTTTGCATAAGAAGCAATGCTGTAGGCAAAGTTGGTCTCAAAATGATCGGCATGGGTGGTAAGCGGTTCTTCCAGTCCGCTCTTTGCCAGGGCAAAATATCCTTGGTAAGCGCTGTGGTGCGGATTCTCCCTGCCCAGGAAGCTGCTGCTTTTAGTAAGGGAGTCTACTACCTGTGTTTTACGGGGGCCGGTGCCTACCTCCGATTGCGTCACCTGGTTTTTAGTTACCGCCTGGTAATATTCAGTCACCAGCGATTCTGCATAGCTGGTAAAGCCTTCATCCATCCAGGCATACTCCGATTCATTGGTGCCCAGTAGCATCTGGTACCAGGTATGCATCCATTCATGAAAGGCCGTGCCCAGGCTGGCGCTCACGATCAGCGTACCCATAGGGTATTCCATGCCCCCGTCACCGCCATGTATAAAGGTGTATTGCTTATAGGGATAGGCGCCAAACTTCTTTTCTATAAAGGGCAATACTGTTACAGCAGCATCGGCAATGCGTGTCCATTGATCATCATAACTGCTCAGGTATTTTTGAAAATCGCTGCCATAACGGGCTTTGCTGGCTTCCGTAAGCGCATCATATTGTTTCCTGATCTGTTTTTCATCTTTGTTATAGATCACATGGATCACCGGGCCATTGGCAATGGTGCGGGTGATGTGTGCATACTCGGGATCAGCCGCCCACATGAAGTCATGCACATTGGGCGCCACAAAATGCCAGGTCAGTTTATCACCTGCGGGCCTGGTCACCTTAGTACCGGGCGCTTCATAACCATAACCTATCTGGTTAGGGTTTTGCAGGTAGCCGGTACCACCGATCAGGTAGCTTTTATCGATGGTGATCTTTACCTCAAAGTCGCCCCATACGCCATAAAACTCACGGGCTATATAGGGTGTAGGATGCCAGCCTTCATAATCATACTCGCATAATTTGGGATACCACTGGCTCATGGAATAGCGCACACCTGTAGTGGGATTATCCCTGCCGCTGCGCCGGATCTGCACAGGCACCTGGGTTTCAAAATCCATGTCAAACACTACTTTCGACTTAGGCAGGATGGGCTTGCTCAGTATTACTTCGAGGATCGTTTCCTGCACTTTGTACTGTTGCGCCACCCCATTCATTTTGAGGGAGATGATCTTCTGGTAACCGATCTCATCGGGTTTCAGGTTGGCAATACGGTCACGTACACGACCATCCCAGTCGGACCGGCCATTAATTCTCATCTTCCCCAGCTCTTCACTGCGGGCATCCATCATACTGTTGGGCTGAAAAGCATTCCAGTACAGATGATAGAACACCTTCGTTAATGTATCGGGAGAGTTATTGGTGTATTCCAGTTTTTGCTTTCCGGTAAACCGGTTGGTATTGACATCCATATTGATGTCCATAACATACTTTACCCGCTGCTGCCAGCGGTCCGGCTGTGCCATGGCTGCTGTTACAGCAAAAAGGCCAGCCATTAAAAGCGTGTAGTTTCTCATTTATTCTCAGGGTTTTTGTTTCTGAAGCCGGAAGGTAGGGAAAAGTCGGAAAGTGTGGAAGACCGTTTATAATAAGAAAAGTCCGGAAGAAAGCAGCTTCAAACCTGCATTTCTTACGGACTTTCCAATTTCCGGACTTCCGGACTATAAGGTAATGTTATCTTTCAACAGACGGCCCTCACTGTTAAACAGCAGGTTCTTTTTCTGCAGGTCGCTCTTTACCACATGCAGGCGATACTGGACCTTATCGCCGGGTAATTCGATCTTTGTTACATTATCTATCTTCCATTCGGCCCATTTACTTTTATTGAAACCATCCTTTACCGCATCGGGTAAGGCACTTTCTCCAATGACCTGCTCTGTATATTGCCATACGGCCTTATTGTTGAAACGGGCTTCATAATGGCCGCCATTGTCATCAAATTCAGCTACGAATCCGGATAATTTATCTTTCCATTCTACATTGGAAGCGCTGGGATATTTGGTCTTGAAAGCTTCGGTCACCGTAGCTGGAACGCTGCGTACCTGGGCCAACACGTTATTGGTCAATGCCAAACACAATACAAAGGACAAGAAGGGGATTACTCTTTTCATACAAGACTATTTTTAGAAGGAATATGCAAATATCAAACCTGGCTGTTGTAAGGAAAACTTAAATCTCTTTTCCCGCTACTACAATTACGATCTCTCCTTTAACCTCTTTCTTCTTAAAATGTTCACTTACTTCCTGTAAAGTGCCACGTGCATTCTCTTCATATACCTTGGTCAGTTCGCGGCTTACGCTGCACAGGCGGCCGGCGCCGAAATACTGGGCCATTTCTTCCAGCGTTTTCACCAGGCGGTGAGGCGATTCATAAAAGATCATGGTACGCTCTTCTTCGGCCAGCTTTTTAAACATCGTTTGCCGCCCTTTTTTCTGGGGTAAAAAGCCTTCGAATGCAAAACGGTTGGCAGGCAGCCCGCTATTCACCAGTGCAGGCACAAAGGCGGTGGAACCGGGCAGGCATTCTACCTTCACGCCTACCTTGATACATTCCCGCACCAGCAGGAAGGCCGGGTCTGAAATACCGGGTGTGCCGGCATCCGATACCAGGGCCATGGTCTTGCCTTCCATCAATTGATTGATGAGATGCTGCAATACCAGGTGCTCATTATGCTGGTGATAGGGCGACAGGGGCCGTATCACCTGGTAATGATTCAGTAATTTGATGGTAGTACGTGTGTCCTCGGCCAGTATCAGGTCAACCTTTTTTAGCACTTCCAGCGCACGCAGGGTAATATCCTGCAGGTTACCGATGGGTGTGGGAACGATATATAGCACCTTACCTAATTAACAGCTACTTCAAAGTATTCCATTACCGGGTTGGCCAGTAATTTTTTAGATGCTTCTTCCGCTATCTTTTTAGCCTCTTCGGGGTTGTTGGCTTCTACCTGTAAAGTGATGTTCTTTCCGATGCGCACATCCTGCACAGTGTTCAATCCCAGGTTTTGTAATCCGCCCATCACGGCTTTGCCTTGTGGATCCAGTAATTCTTTCAGCGGCATTACGGTAACCTGAACATTATACGTCATGTGGTTTTATTTTTGAAGGCCAAAGATACAATGATATAGAGAATAAACACGACCGGAACGGCCAGCCACTTCAATAAAACCGCGCCCAGTATGGCCGCCAGCAGCAAAATAATTTTCGGCAGGTTATTTTTCAGCGTGAAGTCTTTGAATTTCAGGGCCAGCAGCGGGATATTGCTCACCATCAGGTAACTAACTATAGCAATAATAGCATATATCGCCCAGGGATTGGCCAGTACATTCTTAACAGCCGTCTCATTTCCATAGAAGTAAATAAGTGGCAGGGAAGCGATCAGCAGGCCCGCTGCAGGGGTAGGCATTCCTTTAAAACCGTATTGCTGGCTGTCGTCAATATTGAACCTGGCCAGTCGCCACGCAGCAGCACAGGGAACAATAAAAGCAGGCAGCAGCCAGCCTATATTCATATCCATGCCATCTTCCTGCTGTGCGTAACCCAGCCGCAGGAACTGGTACAATATCATACCAGGCGCCACGCCAAAACTGACCACATCGGCCAGGGAATCCAGTTGTTTACCCATTGCAGAAGTGGCTTTGAACAGGCGGGCCACAAAGCCATCCAGGAAATCCACCACAGCGCTCAACCCAATGAACAAAGAAGCCAGGGCCAGTTGTTCCGGAAACCGGACAAAGTATTCTCCCTGGTCATCAAAAGCATGGTCAATACCATTCTGCAAAATGAATACGATGGCACAGCAGCCAAAGAGTAAATTGAGTAACGTAAATAAGTTAGGGATCTGCTTCATAGTAATATTAGCACATTAATTATTTCTTCTTCATGATTGATTCTATCTCTTCTACCGTGATGGGAATGTTGGCCATCAGGTCTTTGTTACCGGTTTTGGTAAGCCATACATTGTTCTCTATCCGGATGCCCATCTGCTCTTCTTCAATGTAAATACCGGGCTCAATGGTAAATACCATGCCGGCTGTTACCGGCTCTGTACGGCTCCCCAGGTCGTGCACATCAATACCGAGGTGATGTGAGATACCATGGTACAAATATTTACGGTAAGCCAGGTTATCCTTGTCCTCATTCTTCAGGTCCTGCTTAGTGAGCAATCCCAGTTTCACAAATACCCTGGTCGCTTCTGCCCCTACCTTATCTGTATAGGCGGCAATCGTGATACCCGGCTTCAGGATGCTTTTGGCATAATTGTGCAGGTGCAGGCACCCGTTATACACTTCCTTCTGCCGTTTGGTGAACTTACCATTCACCGGTATGGTGCGGGTAAGATCGGCACAATAACCGCCGTATTCAGCGCCAAAATCCATCAGGATCAGCTCGCCGTCCTTACACGCCTGGTTATTCTCAATATAATGCAGCGTACGGGCACGGTCGCCGCTGGCTACAATACTATTATAGGCAGGGCGGGTAGCTCTTTGCGACAGAAAACTATGGTAAATCTCCGCCTCGATCTCATATTCCATCACTCCCGGCTTTATAAACTTTAATAAACGCAGAAAAGTGTTATGTGTTATGTCAATGGCCTGTTGCATGACCACCACTTCCTGGGACGTTTTCACGGCCCGCAGTTCTTTCATGATGCGGGCGCTGCGTTTATAGGGGTGGAGCGGGTACCGCTGACGCATAGTCTCTATATACCGGTAATCGCGTACCGGCACCTGGCTGGCCTTGCGGTCATTTTCATTGGTGTTGAGGTAAATATTATCGGCCAGGTGGATCCAGGTTTGTAATACAGACTCCAGGGTATCCAGCCACATCACGGTTTTCATGCCGGAGATCCGCTTGCCTTCCTCGGCCCTTAACCGCCTGCCGTCCCATTTTTCCTTCAGCTCATTGGGACGCACCAGTACCAGCACTTCCCTGAACCGGGGATCGGGGTTGTCCGGGAAAAGGATCACCATCGTGTCTTCCTGGTCAATACCACAGAGCCAATAGAGGTCTGAGTTCTGTTTAAAAGTATGGGTAGCGTCGCCATTGGAGGGCAGCTCGTCATTGCTGTTGAAAATGGCAATGCTGTTTTTCTCCATCCGGCTTATAAAGCGCTTCCGGTTCTGTACAAAAATGGCCGGGTCCAGCGGCAGATACTTCATCTGATAGTTTTTATTTCTTTTTGGCCAGCACTTGTCCCGACTTGTCGGGATGGGACTGGCGTCTCATAAAATATTGCTATTAAGCCGCATAAAAATAACCAATGAATAGATAAGACCGTGAATTTCAGTTATTTTTTAAGGCATATAGGCAACAAGGCATCAAGGCAACGAGTAAGAAAGCAGCAGGCTGCCGGCAATAAAACCCTCGTTGTCTGGTTGCCTCTGTGCCTTGTTGCCTCATTGCATTTTTGCCTGCAATCAATTTTTACCAAAAATTCCTGTTTTTAGGAACGGTTCAGTGAAAGCAGCTTATTGTTGAACGCCCACGAAAACTAACAATTGTTAGCGGTGTAATTATCAATAAATCAGGTTTCAGATTAGATAGTATTCAATTTTTTGAGCTTTTGGCCCTTTGTATTAGAAATTATTAAATTCTACCTTTGTTGACTAATCTCTTAAAGTTGCTTGTTATGTCACTATCAACCATCACAATTCCCCTACATCAGGTAACCCGTCTCGGGTTACGACAGGATCACACGCTTCATTACCAGCTCAGCCCGGAAGAGCTGATCCAGGACGTTCTGCGGCTACAGGAAGGCGTATTGAATGATACCGGCGCATTGGTCATCCGTACCGGAGAATTCACCGGCCGCAGCCCCAAAGACAAGTTCACCGTGAAAGATGAGATCACTGCCAACACGGTACACTGGAACGAGTTTAACCTGCCGTTGGAAGAAAAGTATTTCCACATCATCCAGAAAAGGATTGTGGAGCACCTGAACAGTAAAAATGAATTGTGGGTGCGCGATGCCTATGCCTGCGCCGATCCCCGGTACCGCATTAATATCCGGGTGGTGAATGAAAAGCCCGCCATCAATCTCTTTGCCCATAATATGTTCCTGCGCCCTACAGAGGAACAATTGGAAAACTTCACGCCCGACTGGCATATCCTGTCAGCGCCTGAGCTAAGACTCGATCCGGCAGAGTGCGGTATCCGCCAGCACAATGCCGCCGTGATCAGTTTTAAACATAAGACGATCCTCATTGCCGGCACCGGCTATACCGGTGAAACCAAGAAAGGCATTTTCACTGTACTGAATTATATCCTGCCCCAGGAGAAAGGTGTATTGAGCATGCACTGCTCGGCCAATATTGGTGAAAAAGGCGATACCGCCCTGTTCTTTGGCCTTAGCGGCACCGGTAAAACCACCCTGAGCGCCGACCCGCAGCGCAGGCTGATCGGGGATGATGAACATGGCTGGACCCATAATGGCGTTTTCAATTTTGAAGGCGGCTGTTATGCCAAGTGTATTGACCTGAGCGAAGAAAAAGAACCTGAAATATTCCATGCTATCCGTCCCGGCGCCCTGGTAGAGAATGCTGTTTTTCATGCCGGAACCAGTACGATCAATTTTGCCGACAAGTCCATTACGGAGAATACCCGGGTGAGCTACCCGCTGGATTTTATCAGTAATGCACAGGAACCTTCTGTAGGAAATATTCCGGCCAATATATTCTTCCTTACCTGTGATGCCTATGGCGTATTGCCGCCGGTATCCAGGCTTACTCCTGCACAGGCCATGTACCAGTTCATTTCCGGCTATACGGCCAAGGTAGCCGGTACTGAAGCAGGGGTAACAGAACCCAAATCTACTTTCAGCGCCTGCTTTGGCGCGCCCTTCCTCCCGCTGCATCCCGGCCGGTATGCCGCCATGCTGGGCGAGAAGTTGCGCAAACAGGATGTAAAAGTATGGATGATCAATACCGGCTGGACAGGCGGCGCCTATGGAACCGGCAACCGTATCAAGCTGGCTTATACCCGGGCCATGATCACAGCAGCCCTGGAAGGCAGGCTGGACGAGGTGGCCTATGAAAATCATCCTGTGTTTGGCATGGCCGTACCCCAAAGCTGTCCGGATGTACCGGCGGAAATACTGAATCCCCGGAATACCTGGGCCGATAAGACCGCTTATGATACGGCAACCCGTAACCTGGCGCAGCAGTTCATTAAGAACTTTGAAAAATATACCGCCGGGGTACCCGAAGAAATCCTGGAAGCAGCACCTAAGATTTAACAGGTGTCTTACTATACCTATGCTTGCTGAACCAAACCTGTCAGCACTTACCCCGCCCTGCGGGGGTTTGGTTTAGCACTGGCCTCAAACGATTACTGCTATATGGAACTCTATCCCATCAACCGGATAGAGTTTTTTTTATGCCCATAAAACGGGCCGGGCTTTATTTTCGTCTGATTAAGAGAATGATGCCGGATTTTGCACAGTAATTGGGTCAGGGACCGGTAAAAACAGGGGTTTTACCGGATTTTTGTGACATGATTTGAACAATTTCATTAAACTTTGCCGTTTGTATATCGCATAGCGTAGTATGATCACACATTTTATCGCTTTCCTGCTCACAGCCCTTACGGGCGTCGGACAAGCCAATTTTATAGAATGGAGCCCCTCCCGGAAACTGACCTGGGATGATTTTAAGGCCCCGCCTGATGTTGCCTCCACCAATGCAGCCCTGACCAGCAGTTCTATCAATGTGGAATTTGGCTATGATGAGGAAGAACTACAGTTCAATATTAAATGCAGTTTTGACAAAAACAAGTCGTGGGTGCGTATCCGCAACAATACCATCCTGTTGCATGAACAAGGCCATTTTGATATTGCCGAACTGCATGCCCGCAAGCTGAACCAGGCGCTGAAAGCCTATCATTTCAATGCAAAGACGGTCAGCAATGATGTGAACAGGATCTACGACAGCGTCATGACCCTCCACCATGCTGCCCAGAACGAGTATGACAAGGAAACCGATTTCTCCCGCAACAAAGAAAAGCAGACGTTATGGCTGAAGAAAATAGCCGATGACCTGCAGGGACTGAAAACGTATGCCGCTTACAGCAAACAGTGACTTTATTGGGGGATTACGAAGGTGACAGGCATTGTTTTATAGCTCTTTACAAAGCGCCCGCACTGGTTGGCCGGTTGCCATTTCCCTTTATAGCCTTTAAAGACTTCTACGGCCCGTGCAGCCAGGCCATAACCCGGGTCATTGTCGGCTTTTATATCACCTATCTTTCCTTCTGCACTAATGACAAATTTAACCAGCACATTGTACGTGCCGGGCGGAATAGACTTAGCCACGGCCGGCGGCAATGCAGTACTGCTACGCATATAGGTATGCCAATCCTTTACATTGGTACCTGCTTCTGTTTCCACTTTTGTAAATACAAACTCATAGTCGGAGGTATCGCTGAAGACAGCTTTCTTCTTCTGGGCAGCAACATTCAGTGCTGTGCAACAAAGCAGCAGCACCAGCCCTATTTTAGGGGCAGGCATAGGCAACGGGGTATTGATACAAGAGTATGATGCGCCGGAAGGTGATTTCCACAAGTGTAGTAACATTAGTAAACGATCGAATCCTTCAGCACCGGCAAGCGCTGGTGAAAGAGGGTATTGAAGAGTACGCGAAACTGGTTTACATTGGTCATCCCATCATACCAGCCGGTATAATTACCATTGGGCAGGTACACCGCATTCAGGTTATAGTACATTAGCTTCTTGTCTTTATGCAGTGTCGAACGGCTGCCATGATCACTCATGAGCAGGATCACCGCTTTGCCTTTTTCAAGCTGTTGCAGTTCCCGGATAAAGCGCAGTATCCTGCGATTGGTATACACCAGGTATTGTAAGTAGTCATTATCTCCTTCCTGTTGTGTAACTGATTTACGGAAAGCATAAGGTATGGTACGCCTGCCGGTACTATCGGCTAAATAAGGATTGTGCGGCATCATTACGTGTACATAATGAAATGCCGGCGCATGGCCAGGCTGAGCAGCTTTATTCAGCGTCTCCTGCAGCATCCTTTCATTGTTGCGCATAAAATCATCATCAATACGGTGTACCAGCGAGGGCATAATACCGGCTTTGGCCAGGCGGTTGGGGACATCGGGGGCCAGACGGCTCCAAATCGTTTGACTGGTGAGCAGATTGATGTTATCAGCCAGCAGAATGGAACGATAGGCCGATTGTTGCTGCTTTAATTCAAAAGGGGAATGGTTAAAAATGGTATATCCCAGGCTATTCAAATAATCACATACCGGATTAAATTTAATACCTGTCACCGACATGCGGTAGGTATCGTGCTCCCGTTTGTGTACGTTGCCAATAGCCAGGTATTTCATGTTCAGCGTTGAAAACATGGAATACACGGTATACGGATAATTACTGCGTGTATGCTGCAGTACCCGGAAGCCCTGTTGCTGCAGGGAATCTTCAAACAGTTGGTTGTTATAGCCGTAATATTGTTGCAGTCCGTAACTGCCCATATACTCATCCAGTATGATAAAATAAACAGGCGGCTTTGCACAGGTATCGCAGACAGTCAATTGAGCTGGTAAAGGCTGGGGATACCAGTTTGGAGGAGCCACTGTGTGCCCGACAAGGGTGCCTACATCTATCAGCATGTACACCACCAGCAATACGTTGATGAAAAGCACAGGCCTGTTCAGCGGCCATTTGGTGCGCCTGATCAGGAAGAAAACAACGATCAGCACTAGCAGGCAAACCGGGGCCAGGATTTTCCGGGGTGATAGTTTATGAAGCAGCGGCAATCCTTCAAAGGTATCCTGGAAGGCGCCAAAGAAAAGCAATATGATAAAAAACAGGGAAGTGAATAAGCCTGCCTTCCGTTTACTCCTGAATAACCAATTGCCCAATCCAAACAGTATAAGCCCCCCTCCAATAAGTTTTGCCAGCAACCACAATACCGCTCCGGGAGATATAAAAAGCCCGTACTCTGCATAACCGTGCAATGCAAAGAACAAGATAACGCCCATAAAATGCCAGTTGGTAGTAAACAGTTTCTTCAGCGGCGCAGTCAACATAGGGCTATTTTAAATTAAATTATACAATTACTTCTTAAACATATTCAATCCCCTACTATGATCTTTAGTGATACACGATAGAATCCTTCAACATAGGCAGGTGCTGATCAAAAAGCGTATTGAAGAGTCCCCGGAACTGGTTTACATTCGTCATGCCATTGTACCAGCCTGCATAATTTTGACTGGGCAGGTATACAGCATTCAGCGTTTGGCAGGCTAATGACCGTTCCCTGCGCCCTGCAGGCCGGTAGCCATGGTCACTCATCAGTACGATAACAGCCTCGCCGCGTGTGGCCGCCTTTAATTGTTCAATAAAGGTAATCATCCACTTATTGGCGTACACCTCGTATTGCAGGAACTGATCATCCATCTTTTCAATGCTCACTGATCCGGCCGGGGCAGGAACAGTCCTGTTTCCCACACTATCATACGAAAAAGGCATATGCGGCATCATCAAATGCAGGTAGGTAAATACGGGCTTCTCCTGTTTTTGACGACTTGCTGATAACGTGAGGTTTAACATACGCTCATTATTCCCGACAAAATCATTGGCTATACTTTTTTCCAATCCGGGCGCCCATTTCATCCTTGCCAAAAATGGCGGCCCATATTTTTTCACCCGGTAATACATGGTCTGCTGTGTGATCAGTTGGATCTTATCCGGCATTAGCCCCGACTGATGCCCTGCCGGTATATTGTCTATATCAAAAATGGAATAGTTCCTGATCTGGTAACCCTGCTCTTTAAAGAAGCGGCACACGATGTTATTGCGGACAGCAGCTACTCCTGCTTTATAGGCATAATGATTTTCTATGGTGATAGGGCCTTTTTCTTCCAGGTAGCTCATGTTCAACAGGGAAGCCATAGAAAATAAGGTATGCAGGTAGTTGCTGTGCGTGCCGTCTGTAACATGAAAACCCTGCTGCCGTAAAAAATTATCAAACCGGGAGTTATCATACTGATAAAACTCCCGTAACCCCGCTGAACCGAAATAGGAATCTAATAAAACGAAATAAACCGGTGGCCTGGCGCAGGTATCACAAACCCTAAGGGCCCATTTTTCCAGGCTTTTATCTTTTTGCTGAGCAACGGGAAACAAGCAGTGAGTGACTATTATACACAGGTCTACTACAATGTAAACTACCAGTACAGTGTTTATAAAGAACACCCCCTTTTTAAAGGGCCGGCCGGTCTTTTTCAACCAAACCAGTGCTGCGATCATGGCTGCTATACACAACGGGAAAAAGATCACCAGGCGTCCTATAAAGGAAAGGAAGCGGATAGAAGTAAAGAAATCCTGGAACACACTAAAGAAAAGTACCAGCGCCAATACGAAAGAAGTAAAGAGGCCGGCCTTTTCTGCCTGCATTTTAAATAACTTCCTGCTGATGCCAAACAATAAAAAGCCTGCTGCCAGCAATGCAGCCAATAACAGCAATAACTCACGCAGGGGTATCAATCCCTGGTGTTCACTATACCCATGAATAATAAAGAACAGGATCACACCTATAAAATGCCAGTTGGTAGTCAACCCTTTTTTCAGGCGTGCCTGTAACATAGGAATCATTAAAACAAGCCGTATAATTGCGAGTCAATCTTTCGGATGATCTCTCCCAGGTGTTCTTCGTTCTCGGGGAATTTGTTTTTGTCAATATCTATTACCAGCAGGGGGCCTTCTTTGTAGCCATCAATCCATTTATTGTAAAAGTCGTTGAGGCGTTTGAGGTAATCAAGGCGGATATTCTCTTCGTATTCCCGGCCTCTTTTCTGGATCTGCGCCACCAGTGTAGGTACCGATGCTTTCAGGTAGATCAACAGGTCGGGAGGCTGCACCATGGACTTGAGCGTTTCAAAGAACAGGAAGTAATTATCAAAATCCCGTTTACTCATCAGGCCCATCTCATGCAGGTTGGGCGCAAAAATATGCGCATCTTCATAGATCGTTCTGTCCTGCACCACGGTTTCCGTGCCACGGTGAATATCCAGTAACTGGTTCAGGCGGCTGTTCAAAAAGTATATCTGAAGGTTAAAGCTCCAGCGGGGCATATCCTCATAAAAGTCGAACAGGTAAGGATTGTGGTCTACATCTTCAAACTGAGGTATCCAGCGGTAATGCTTGCTCAGCAGTTCTGTAAGGGTAGTCTTTCCGGCGCCAATATTTCCTGCTACTGCTATATGTTTGGGTTTTTTGCTTTTTGCCATCGTTATTAGTTCATAGAATCAGATCCCGGTTTCCTGGGTATCGCCCCGGAAAGATGAGACCAAAAATTTAAGGTATTAATTCTTTTTGGTTTTTGCTGTAAGAAATGACCGTTTTTAATAATAATTCAACCCCATCGCTTCACGCACCAGCCCCATCGTGGCCCGGGCGCTGGTACGGGCCTTATCAGCTCCTTTCTCCATAATGACTTTCAGGTATTGCTCATCATTACGGATGGCTTCTGCTTTCTCCCGGATGGGAGCAATGAAGCTGACCATATCTTCGCCCAATTGCTTTTTCATATCGCCATAGCGGATGATGCAATTGTTGTAATCCTCTTCAAACTTCCGGATCACCTCTTCTTTACTTACGAGCTTCATCAGCAGGAAGATGTTTTCGATATAATCAGGCTTGGGAGAGTTGGGCACTGTAGGGCCGCTGTCTGTTTTGGCCTTCTTTACTTTATCCAGGATCTGCTGGTCGGTATCCGACAGGTAGAGGGTAGCGTTCTGGTTTTCGCTCTTGCTCATCTTACCAGCGCCGTCCAGGCTGGGTACTTTTACCAGTTGTGCGCCATAATTGAAGGCAACAGGCTCGGGGAATACATCGCCATACCGGTGGTTGAACCGGTTTACATAGGTGCGTGCCATTTCCAGGTGTTGCTCCTGGTCTTTGCCTACCGGCACCAGGGAGGCGCGGTGCAGCAGGATATCCGCCGCCTGTAATACAGGATAAGTCAGCAGGCCGGCATTGATGTTATCCGGCTGCAGGCGGGCTTTATCTTTAAAGGTGGTGGTTTTTTCCAGTTCCCCCTTGTAGGCCAGCATATTGAGGTAGAGGTACAGCTCAGATGTTTCATATACATGGCTCTGGCAATATAAAGCCGCTTTATCGGGGTCCAGGCCACAGGCAATATGTTCGGCCAGTACCCGGTGTATATTCGTCTTCAGCTCTTTTGTATCCGGATGGGTGGTAAGGGCGTGCAGGTCTGCCACCATAAAATAGCAGGGGTATTCCTCCTGCATGCGCACAAAATTGCGCAGGGCCCCAAAGTAATTACCCAGGTGTAAAAAGCCGGTGGGCCTGATGCCACTCATAACAATCTGTTGCTGAACAACCTTTTCCATAGGGCGCGAAGATAAGGATAGTTTGCAGTTGCTAACTACCCACTTTTATGAACCTTTTAGCCTTTGAACTCCCAAAGTAGCCCATAAACAGCTATTTTTGTCCGGTATGGAAGTCAATGACGCATTAGTGGAAAACCTCGCCAATCTGGCACGTTTGCAGTTCAATGAGGGGGAGAAAGAAATAATTAAGAACGACCTGCAACGAATGATCCATTTTGTCGACAAACTGAATGAGCTGGATACTACGGGCGTAGCCCCCCTCCTGCACATGTCGGATAATGAGAATGTGTTACGCGAGGATAGGGTACAGGGGTCTATATCCCGGGAGGAAGCCGTCAGGAACGCCCCCGATACGGATGGTGTTTTCTTTAAGGTACCCAAAGTGATCCGGAAGACAGAAGTCTGAAGTCGGAAGTCTGACCTTGGATTAGCAATAAAAGCAATTACAGCATTATGAACTCTATCATCCACCTGGAAGCGATCCGCAAGAGCTATTTCATGGGAAGGCAGGAAATACGCGTATTGAAAGGCATCAACCTGGATATCCTTAAAAATGAATATGTGGCGCTGATGGGGCCCTCCGGTTCGGGGAAGAGTACATTAATGAACATACTGGGCTGCCTGGATACCCCCACCGGCGGCAAGTATGTGCTGAACGGGCAGGATGTGAGCAGAATGCCCGATGACTCCCTGGCCGAAGTACGGAATAATGAGATCGGCTTTGTATTCCAGCAGTTCAACCTGCTGCCGCGCCTTACCGCCCTGGAAAATGTAGCCCTGCCACTGGTATATGCAGGCATACCTAAAAAGCAACGTACCGAGATGGCGATGGACGTGATCAAAAAAGTAGGGCTGGGAGACAGAAGCCACCACAAACCCAATGAACTCTCCGGGGGACAGAACCAGCGGGTAGCGATTGCCCGGGCGCTGGTAAACAGCCCCTCCCTGATACTGGCCGATGAGCCCACCGGTAACCTCGATAGCAAAACTTCCATTGAGATCATGGATATCTTTGGCCAGATCCAGGCCAGCGGTAATACCGTGGTACTGGTAACCCACGAAGAAGATATTGCCAACCATGCCCACCGCATCGTACGTTTACGGGACGGCGTTATTGAAAGCGACAAGCGCCGCACCGACCAACTGGTAAATGCTTAAACATGGCTTTCAAGATATATACTAAGACCGGTGATAAGGGAAATACTTCCCTCATCGGTGGAACGAAAGTTCCCAAATCACACCTGCGCATAGAAGCTTATGGTACGGTAGATGAATTGAATTCCTATATCGGTTTGTGCCGCGACCTGCTCACGGATGATGCAGGCAGGACTGTTTTGCAGGAAGTGCAGGACCGCCTGTTTACCATTGGGGCGGCGCTGGCCTGCGACCCGGTGAAAGAACCCAAAATGCGCATTCCCGATCTCAGGGATACCGATATTCATTTCCTGGAACAGGAGATAGACCGCATGACAGAGGCCCTACCCCCCATGAAGCATTTTATTCTGCCGGGCGGCCATGCCATCGTATCACACCTACACATAGCCCGTTGCGTATGCCGCCGGGCCGAACGCTGTTGTGTAAGGCTGGAAGGGGAAGGGCAGGAAGTTGAGGCCATTATTCTACAATATATAAACCGCCTGAGCGATTACCTGTTTGTACTGGCACGCTATACCGGCCAGCAATTACAGGCCCCGGAAATACCCTGGAAGCCGCGGGTTTAGATTACAATCTTCCCGTCTTTCATGTGTAAGATCCTGTCGCTCATCTGCGCCAGTTCCTCATTGTGGGTAACGATCAGGAATGTTTGGTTGAATTGCTTGCGCAGGTCGAAAAAGAGCTGGTGCAATTCCCGCGCATTGGCCGAATCGAGGTTGCCGGTAGGCTCATCAGCAAAAATAATATCAGGATTATTGATCAGGGCGCGTGCTACAGCCACCCGCTGCTGTTCACCGCCCGAAAGGGCGCTGGGTTTATTCTCCACCCGGCTGCCCAGCCCCAGGGTTTCCAGCAGGTGTACCCCCCGTTCTGCTACCTCTTTTTTCCGGCGGCCTGCCATCCAGCCGGGAATACATACATTCTCCAGTGCGGTGAATTCCGGCAGCAAATGATGGAACTGGAATACGAAACCAATATGACGGTTGCGGAAAGCAGCCACCTGCTTGTCATTAAGGAAATTGATCTTCTGGTTATTGACCAATACCTCCCCCCTGCTGGGGTGGTCCAGCGTGCCAAGAATATGCAGCAAAGTGCTCTTACCCGAGCCGGAAGGGCCCACAATACTGGCTATTTCCCCCTTATTGATCGTCAGGTCTACCCCTTTCAACACCCAAAGCTGATCGTAATATTTATGTATGTTGGTGGCCGTTAACATGAATGACAGGTTGTGAAACAAAGCGTCAAGATACTACAAACCATCGGCTTCCGGCCGGGCAGGCAGGAAAGGCTGATTTTTTAAGAAAATCTTGTTCCCGCTTTTCAAAGATTGATTTGGTTTTTTCGCCAAGAAGGTTACTTTTGCGAAAAATTACCGGGTACTGTTTTGCCTGCCGGAAAAAGAAATCCGGTCTGTGCAACACTCCCCCGATAAAAATTGTTAGGTTTTACTTACCTGTTTTAACCACTGGCAGGTGATTTCCTGATAAAAAATTAAAACGGCCATCTCATGTTTTGGACACTTGAATTAGCATCATATCTTGAAGACGCACCCTGGCCTGCTACCAAGGACGAGTTGATTGACTACGCTATCCGTAGTGGCGCACCCATTGAAGTAGTAGAAAACCTCCAGGAGCTGGAAGATGAAGGAGAGATCTATGAGGGAATCGAGGATATATGGCCCGATTACCCAAGTCAGGACGATTTCTTCTTTAATGAAGATGAATATTAATGCTATCCGGATATTATTTAAAAAGCGGACCTCAACAGTCCGCTTTTTTTTATTTTACTACTGCAGTTTTTTTGCAGTCATTATTCATTATTTCTCCATCTGGTCAATCACGGATTGTGTAACACCGGTGAAAGAGAATCCGCCATCATGGAAAAGGTTCTGCATCGTCACCATCTTCGTGAGGTCGCTGAACAGGCTGACACAGTAATTGGCGCAGTCATCCGCACTGGCATTACCCAGCGGGCTCATTTTTTCGGCATAGGTTAAAAAGCCATCAAAGCCTTTTACACCACTGCCCGCCGTTGTTTTTACCGGCGACTGTGATACGGTATTAACCCTTACTTTTTTACGTACGCCATAATGGTAACCAAAGTTGCGCGCTACGGCTTCCAGCAAGGCTTTGGCATCGGCCATTTCATTGTAATCTGGGAATACACGCTGTGCGGCAATATAGGTAAGCCCTACCACGCTGGCGCCTTCATTGAGCGCATCCAGGTCCCAGGCAGTACGCAATACACGGTGTAAGGACATGGAAGATATATCCAGTGTTTTTTGATTCCAGTTGTAATCAATCTCTGTATAATGTTTTCCTTTACGCACGTTCATACCCATGGCCACAGAATGCAGCACGAAGTCAATACCGCCGCCAAAGTGCTTCATGGCTTCTTCAAACAGCTTCTTCAGATCGTCCATATTGGTCACATCGGCAGGTATTACCGGCGCCTTTGTTGTTTCGGCCAGTTTATTGATCTCTCCCATACGCATGGCAACAGGCGCATTGGTTAATACCAGTTGAGCGCCTTCTTCATGGCAACGCAGGGCTGTTCTCCAGGCAATAGACTTTTCATCCAGGGCACCAAATATGATCCCTTTTTTTCCTTTGAGCAGGTTGTACGACATAAGAGGTTTATAGTTTATTGTTTTTTGTTGATGGTTGCCGGCTATCGGTCAAGGCGTAAAAATAGGAATAATTGATTACTAAACATCGGAGACCAGTTTGTAGACCTTCACCAGCACCAGCAAACCCAGCACGATGATACCGAGATTAATAACGATGAGCGACAGTATATAGAACAATAATTGAAGGAAAGAACGGCTGCCATTGATCTTTTCTTTAAAATAACGATAGGCCAAAAAGCCTGCTATAAACACAGCCCCTGTAAGCACAAAGAACAGTAACAGTTTCAGGATAGGTAACATAGTAAGGGTTATTGCTCAAATACAAATTTCACCAATACAAAGATCACGACGCTTGTATACACCACAGCTACAGCCAGGATGATGATGATATGCGCGAAAAACCGGGCCACTGATTCCTGAGGCCGTATGAGCTTCAGCAGGTATTTATTGGTATAATAAGCCGGCAGTACTGCAAATAGCAGGAACAGGAGCAATCCAAAAATATTGGTAAGGATAGGCGGCATGAATTAGTATTAGTTCATCACCATTTCACGGGCATTTTCCAATGCTGCTGCCGTAGGCTTCTCTCCGCTGAGCATTTTGGCAATGGCGGTGATCCGTTCTTCCTGTGTAAGCAGCTTAATATTGGTCTTGATCGTTTCTCCCCTGATCTGCTTGTACACAAAGAAATGGGAATCGGCCTTGCCGGCTATCTGCGGCTGGTGTGTAATGCTGATGACCTGTCTTTTTTTAGCCAGGTCTTTCATGATCACCCCTACCTGCTTGGCCGCCTCACCGGAAATACCGGTATCAATTTCATCGAAGATCAGGGTACCCAGGTCAAGGGATTGGGCTACCAGTGATTTGATGCACAACATGAGCCGGCTCAATTCACCACCGGATGCCACCTTTCGTACCGGTTCAAAGCGGTTGCTTTTATTGGCATCAAACAGGAACTCTATCACATCAAGGCCATGCGCCTGCAACGTATCCACTGGTTGTACTTCCACCTGCAGGCGTGCATTGGGCATACCCACCTGCGCCAGCAGCTTATTCACTTTATCCTGTAAGGGCTTTATTTGTTTAACCCGGTTGGCAGTAATATTTTTGGCCTGTACCAGCGCCTCCTGGTACAATTGCTGCACGTTTTTTTCTTTCTCCTGTATCGCTTCATCAATATTCAGTACGGCCTGCAGTTTCTCTTCCAGTGAAGCTTTAATAGCCAGCAATTCAGCAGTCGTTTTTACGCCATGCTTCTTCAGCAGTTTGTAGCCAACAGCCACGCGCTCGTTCAACTGCTCTATACGTTGGGGGTCATATTGGACATGGTCATTAATACGCTCTACTTCATCGGCGATGTCCTGCAACTCTATCTGTGCCGATTGCAACCGCTGTACCAGGGCGGGCAGATCGGTATGGTATCCTGCAAAAGACTGTAACTGGTTGAACAATGATTTAAGCTGTTGCACCATGGGCTGTTCGCCTTCATTCAGTTCATAGGCTACTTTGGTAAGCGCATTTTTGATCCCTTCCGAATTACTCAGCAGCTTCAGGGTAGCGTCTGCTTCTTCCAGCTCATTTTCTTTCAGCGCTGCTTCTTCCAGCTCGTCATATTGGAATTTATTATAGTCGTATTCTTTCGTAAACTGGTTTTTCTGTTGTTGCAGTTCTTCCAGTTCTTTGCGTACCTGCTGCCACTGACCATACAAGGTGCGGTACTGTTGCAACCCTGTCGCATGGCCGGCCAGCGCATCCAATACATCCCGTTGAAAATCGGAAGCGCCCAGGTCGAGGGTATCAAACTGCCGGTGCAGGTCTACCAGCAGGGAGCTCAGGGAGCGCAACTGTTCCAGGTTTACCGGCGTATCATTCACGAAGGCCCTTGATTTGCCATTGGCAGCGATTTCACGACGGATGACCAACTCGTCCTCGGCATCCAGGTCATACTCTTTCAGGAAGGCCTTTATTTCCTTTCGCCCGTTTGTTTCAAAAGTCCCTTCCGCCACACTTTTCTTGGTACGGTCGAGCAAAACGGAGGAATCGGCCCGGTCGCCCAGGATCAGCGACAAAGCGCCCATCAAAATGGATTTACCGGCGCCTGTTTCACCGGTAATAATATTCAGCTTTGGCGAGAAGTCTATTTCTATCTCGTCAATAATGGCGTAGTTCTGAATAAAGAGTTTCTTTAACATAAGACATGAACGATGGAGCAAATTAGCTAATCCGGGAATATTTCTGCAAAGATATTATCCTCATTCCTTACACCTCCCGATGCCGGATTTCGCCCGTTGGTCCAGTGAATTTTTAAAGTCATGGTCTTTCATGCTGATGCATTTTTCAAACCAGGAAATGGCCGCCTGTTTATCTTTCCGCTCTTCATAAATGAAACCAATATGCAGGGCTGCCCGGGCCGCAAAATATTCTTTCCGGTTTTCGCCAATGGCGATGGCGTCTTTGTAAAAGACAATGGCGTCATCGTCAACGCCCAGGTCGTCATACAGCCGCCCCACACGGTAGGCAAACTCCAGGCGGTCTTCCACCAGGGCAAAACCGGCCGTCGTTTTGCCATGCAACAAACGCAGGGCTTCCCGATGATATCCGCCATCATTCAGTAGCCGCGCCTGCAGCAATAAGCGGTTGGGCCAGCGGGTAGACTTGCTTTCTTTTTGCGCCAGCTTATCTGCATCCGTATCTGTATTACCTCTTTTAGCGATCTCTTTGCGGTACCAATCGGCTTTTGCCTGATCACCCTGCAGGTAATAATGCCAGCTTAACTTGAGCAGCACATCCTTTACATAGAACTTCCCTTTGAAATCGCGCAGGAAGTTCTCAAAATAAATGGCCGCATCAGGCTCCAGGTGATTCAGTTTGGCATATCCCATTTCAAGGTCCCATATAGGCGTTACGAGATAACCGGCTGACCGGTTCCTCGCCTCCAGTACCTGTTTGGCTTTTTCCGCCTGCTGGTTATTGATGCTGAGGTTGGCAGCGAGGTAGGCAAACAGGTTATTGTTCACCACATCCAGTTGTTGCTGCGCAATGAAGTCCGCTACTCCTTTTTTATCGTTGTTAATATAAAACTGCAGGTAGCAATAGTAGAATATGGCTTCTTCATGAAACAATTGCGCCCATTCATCCGTACCCTGCAAAAACTGCTTTACCCGCTGCATGCCTGCTTTCATATTGCCTTTCATGCCCAGCAGGTTGCTGAGCCATTTATAGCCGTCTGGTATAGTAGCTGTTACCATCTGCATAGCGCCATAATACAGCCCGTTGGGTGAAAACGAAGGCCATTCCTTCCCATTGTCTTTTGCCTGCAGGAAGGAACGCCGGAAGTCCCAGCCCGCATCCCAGCGATCGCCAAACTTGATACGGATAGCCGCCCATTGAAAGTGCAGAACAGATTTTGTATAGAGATAGAAGGGGGAGTTTTCCGGGCCTGTATTCATCAGCTTCAGGCGTTCATCGAGGTTGTTGATACGCTTTTTATATTCGGCCGGGTCTTCATTAAAGAAGAGGGTAAAGAGATCAATATAATTTTCGAGGAAATAAGGAATGAGGTTATCCGGATGCTGTTCCTTCTCGGCATTCAACAAGCGCTGGCCATTTTCCAGTTTTAATTGAATGATCTCTTTGTATGCCTGCCGGCAGGTGGCATTGAAGTCGAAAGTCTTCTGTGCAGTTACAGACAAGGCCGGTACCAGTAAAAACAACAGGATATAGCAATATGGCCGGTAGTTCATAGCGGCTGCAATATAGGCATAATAAAAAAAGGTATTCATGGCTGAATACCTTTTCAATATTTATACCACTCCAGGGAGTGTTTACATCTACTTCACTTCCACGCTGTCAAACAGGTCACGGTCAACCAGGATACGACCACAGTTTTCGCAAACAATGATCTTCTTACGCTGACGGATCTCGCTTTGGCGTTGGGGCGGGATGGCATTGAAGCAACCACCGCAGGCATCACGCTCTACCGGTACTACGGAAAGACCATTGCGGTAGTTCTTACGGATGCGGTCATAGGAATTTAACAAACGCTCTTCTACCTTTTCACGGGCATCAGAAGACAGTTTGTTGAAATGTGTTTCTTCTTTTTCTGTAGAAGCGATGATCTTTTCCAGTTCACCTTTCTTTGTATTGAGCACGCCTTCTTTGGAAGCGATGTTCTTTTTTGCCTTGTCCAGGATCACCACTTTCTCAGCGATCTCTTCATTGGCATCGCGGATATGCTTTTCGGCCAGCTTCATTTCCAGTTGCTGCATTTCGATCTCTTTGTTGATCGCTTCAAACTCACGGCTGTTCTTTACGTTCTCACTCTGTTTTTCGTATTTCTTGATCAGTGCTTCAGCTTCTTTGATCAGGTTCTTCTTGGTATTGATGAATTCCTGGATACCGTTGATCTCTTCTTCAATACGCGTTTGGCGGGCATGTAAACCCTGTATCTCGTCTTCCAGGTCGCTCACTTCCATTGGCAACTCACCCTTCAATACCTGGATCTCATCAATTTTAGATTCGATCTTTTGGAGGGAGACCAGTGAGGATAATTTTTCCTCAACAGAATACTCTTTTACGTTAGCCATATATGCTTTTATGGTTTTTTTATTTGCAGATCAGACGAAGTAATGTACCGGATTGGTTTTCACTTCGCTTTTAAGGACGGCAAAGGTAGTGAATTTTTCCTGCAAAACCGTCACCAGCAGGTCGGCGGTAAACTGCTCGCTTTCAAAATGGCCGATATCGGCAATTACCATCCGGCCGTTGGCGTCAAAAAACTCGTGGTATTTCATATCGGCGGTGATATACATGTCGGCCCCGGCAGCTAAAGCCCTGGGAACCAGGAAACTGCCAGCTCCTCCACAGAGTGCCACCTTCCTTACCGGCTTGTCGAGCAAGGGAGTATGCCGTATGACCGTCAGTCCGAACTGCTTCTTAATCAGGGCCAGGAGGGCGTTTTCTTCCATCAGGTCGGGCAGTTCGCCCAGGAGCCCGGCCCCGATGCCCGGGTGGGTATTGGCCAGGTCTACCACATCATAGGCCACTTCCTCATAAGGATGGGCGGCTATCAGGGCCCTTACTACGGCGGCCTGCAAGTGGGCCGGGAAGATGACCTCCAGCTTCAATTCCTTCTCCTCATGTCGCTCCCCGGGCTGCCCCACAAAGGGATTGGTGCCTTCTCCCCCTTTAAAGGTGCCTGTACCCTCCACGCCAAAGCTGCATTCGTTGTACTGGCCGATATGACCGGCCCCGGCAGCAAAAATGGCTGCCCGCACCTGTTCGGCCTGGGCCAACGGCACAAAGGTGAACAGCTTTTTCAGGGTAGATGCTTTGGGAGCAAGGATGCTTCTTTTTACCAGCCCCAGCCTGTCGGCCATTTTACCATTCACCCCGGCCATTACATGGTCCAGGTTGGTATGGATAGCATAAATGGCGATATCGTTCTTAATGGCCGCTATCACTGCTTTCTCCACATAGTTCTTCCCGTTGATCTTCTTCAATCCGCCAAAAACAATGGGATGGTGGGCCACTATAAGGTTGCATTTACGGGCGATGGCCTCCTGCACCACTTCTTCCGTGGCATCGAGGGTACAAAGCGCCCCGGTACACTCCCAGCCGGCATCGCCGGTGAGCAGGCCCGCATTGTCGTACCCTTCCTGCAAGGAAGGCGGCGCTATGGCTTCGAGATGGGCTATGATGGCAGCTATGTGCATGGCACTCATTTGCTTTCAAAGATAATAGCAATACGGTCGCTACCCGTCAAAATAAGTTCTTGCTGCCTGTTATCCTTTAGTCATCAACCTATGCTCCTGGCTCTATCTCCAGGTTTTTTTAGGGTTTTCTTAGGGTCATCCTAAGATCATCTTAGGGTTAAAACCCTAAGAAAACCCTAGGATGACCCTAAGATGACCCCAGGATGACCTCAGGATGGCAGGTAGAGGAAGCCAGGAAGAAAGGACCTTTGCCCGACCGAAAACAGCTACACATGAAGGGATTAAAATAGCGACCGCAGTTTTAAAATAGACGGTCGCTGACTAATTTAAAACCTACGTGGTTAAAATATGCGTATAATGTTTAAGACTATGCCATGTCATTTTGTTATATTATTTTTGGCTAATATCAAATCCGGATCAGATTTGTCCGGATGAAATGGATGATGCCCTGGATACCCAATACTCTCTCTGATTATTAGTACAAAACCGGTCTCCTTTTTACTCCTGTGTGTGATATGCCTTTATTGCCCCTTTAAAAATTTGTTTGTATAACCAAACCGAGAACTCATGCCCAGGATTTTCCCGGCCGAGATGATGCAGGATTCCGCGTATGCCTGGCTGCCTAAAGTGCAGCCTAAAAGTCAGCTCATTTATATCATTGTATTGGGTGCAGTAGTGGCTACCCTGTTGGCTTCCATCTTCATCAAAGTAGATGTTTCCGTAAATGTTCCCGGCATTATACGGCCTTTCACAGAAAAATCGGAATTGCGCAGTCTTGCCAGCGCCAATATTGCCGAAGTGCTGGTGCAGGAAGGTTCACCCGTACAGCAGGGACAGTTGCTCATGCGCCTGCAACAGGATATTACCAATAGTAAGCTGGACCAGGCAGGCTTTGAGCTTTCCCAGCGGGAAACCCATATACATGACCTGGCCCTGCTGGCTAAAGGAGCCGGTACCGCACGCCTCTATTCCAACCTCTATAAACAACAATACCTTGGCTTCCAGGCCAACCTGGCCGAAAAGCGATCAGTACTGGATAAGCTGAAATCAGACTTCCAGATGTACAGTAAGCTGTACGATGAAAAGGTGATCGCCAAAAAAGAATACTTCGAAAAGAAATATGCCTATGAGCAGGCCAGGGCTGTATACCAGGCAGCCATAGCCGCCCAGCAAAGTCAGTGGCAGCAGGAACTGGAACGCCTGCGCCTCGAAAGCCGGCAATGGCAGGCCAGCAAAAAGCAGGTACAAAAAGAGAAAGACCTGCTGGAGATCAGGGCACCGGTAAGCGGAACCCTGCAACAATTCAGCGGCCGCTATGCAGGCGGCCCTGTGCAAACAGGCGAATTGCTGGGCTATATATCGCCCGACTCGGGCATGATGGCCGAAGTATATGTATCTCCCCAGGATATTGGTTATATCCGGCCCGGCATGCCGGTGAAATGCCAGATAGATGCCTTTAATTATAATTCCTGGGGCATCCTGCCCGGCAAGGTGCAATCGGTAGACAATGATTTTACGATGATCAACAACTTACCGGTATTCAAGGTAAAGTGCAACCTTGATAAAAGCGCCTTGCAATTATCCAATGGGGTAAAGGGATACCTGAAAAAAGGCATGACGATGCAATGCCGGTTTATCCTGGCCCGCCGCAGTTTGTTGCAATTAGTATATGAAAGGGCCGATAGCTGGCTGAACCCTCACTCAACAGCCAAAGCCGCCCAATAAAATAATTGTTATACCTGGACCCGTTTTATCTGTACCAATACCATGAAAAAAACCATCAAAGTAAAACAACACGATGTTACCGATTGCGGAGCAGCCTGCCTGCAATCCATAGCCGCTTATTATAACCTTCAGCTACCCATCGCCAACATCCGCCAATATGCGGGTACCGACACAAAGGGCACCAATGTGCTGGGATTGATTGAAGCAGCCCAGAAAATAGGTTTCGAGGCCAAAGGCGTGAAAGGGCCTTTCGAAGCCTTGCTCAATATGCCTGTACCGGCCATCGCCCATGTAGTGCTCAACAAACGGCTGAGCCATTATGTAGTGATCTATAAGGTTACAACAGCGTTCATACAGGTGATGGACCCGGCAGACGGAGAACTGCATCAATATCCCCCTACCGCTTTTCAGGATATCTGGACAGGCGTGATCGTATTACTGCTGCCGGCAACGACCTTCCGGGAAGGCAATGAAAAGATCTCCCACCTGCGCCGTTTCTGGTTGTTATTGCGGCCACACAAAGAAGTGACCCTCCAGGTGATTGTTGGCGCCGCCGTATATACCATTCTTGGCCTGGCCACCTCCCTGTATGTACAGAATATAGTAGACCATGTATTGATCGGCGGCAATACCCGGTTACTGAATATGATGGGCGTGATCATGCTGCTGATACTGGTACTACAGTTATTCATTGGCAGCTTCAAGAGTGTCTTTGCCATGAAGACGGGCCAGCAGATAGATGCCCGTCTCATACTCGGCTATTACAAACACCTGTTGAAACTACCCCAGCAATTCTTTGACACCATGCGGGTGGGTGAGATCACTTCCCGGGTGACAGATGCCGTTAAGATCCGTTCCTTCATTAATGAAACCGCCACCGGCCTGGTGGTGAATATCTTCATAGTCGTTTTTTCTTTCCTGGTCATGTTCCTCTATCAGTGGAAGCTGGCCCTGCTGGTACTTACCATCATTCCGGTATACATCCTGTTGTATATGGCCAGCAACCGGTTCAATAAAAAATGGCAACGCACACTGATGGAAAACAATGCGGAGCTGGGCGGGCAACTGGTAGAGTCCCTGAACACCATTAGTACGATTAAAAGATTTGGGCTGGAAGAACATGCCAATATGAAAACAGAATCCAGGTTCATCCGGCTGCTGCAAACCATTTATAAATCGGCCCTGTTCAATATTTATTCCGGCGGCGTGGCAGGCTTCGCCACCAGTCTGCTGGTAGTGGTGCTGTTATGGACAGGGGCCACCATGGTGGTGAACCGTAGCCTGAGCGCAGGTGAGCTGCTTTCTTTTTATGCCCTGGTAGGTTATTTCACCGGGCCGGCCATGAGTATTATAGGCGCCAATAAGAGTATGCAGGACGCCCTGATTGCGGCTGATCGTCTTTTTGAGATCATGGACCTGGAGCAGGAAGACAGTACGCACAAGATGAAGCTGGCACCCGGCACTACCGGTGAAATTGTTTTTCAGGATGTAGGTTTCCGTTATGGTTCCCGTACAGAAGTATTCCGTGGATTCAACCTTACCATACCTGCCGGTTGTATCACCGCCATTGTAGGGGAAAGCGGTAGTGGTAAGTCTACCCTGATGTCTTTATTGCAAAATATCTATCCGCTCAGGAGCGGGCATATCAGCATCGGCGGCAAGGATATTAAGTACCTGGACATAGAAAGCCTGCGGCAGCGGGTAAGCGTGGTGCCGCAACACGTGGACCTGTTTGCCGGTACGGTATTGGAAAATATCGCTATCGGCGACCTGGAGCCGGATATGCAAAGCGTAATCACGATTGCTACGGAGCTGGGCATGCTCGAATTTATTGAGCAGTTGCCTTCAGGTTTCCATACCTGGCTGGGCGAGCATGGCGCCACCCTTTCCGGCGGACAGCGGCAGCGGCTGGCCATTGCGCGCGCGCTGTACCGGCAGCCTGATATCCTGATCATGGATGAAGCCACTTCTTCCCTGGACCCTATCGCCGACCAACTGGTACAAAGCACCTTACAGCGATGGCGCAAAGCCGGCAAAACCATTATTATCATCGCCCACCGGCTTAGTACGATTATACGGGCCGACAAGATCGTGGTATTAAAGAACGGACAATTATATGAGGAAGGATCACATGAACAGTTGTTGGCCAATAAGGCGATGTATGCCCAGTTATGGGAGCAACACCAGGGAATGGTTACGAATTATTGAGACATAGTTGGTGAAAACGGGCAGTTATGTCCATGTAGCTGCCGTTATTGTTATCCTTATATATTCTTTACATGAAAAACAAGGCCCGCAAGCATGGCAAGGGGGCAATCCAAAAACCTGATGAAATTATGTTACCACAAACCATATCACCTACAGAATTGATTGCAACAAAGATCAGGATCTTACGAAGGAGCAGGGAGTACTCACAGGAGTATATGGCGATTATGTTGCACATTTCGCAAAATGCCTATAGCCGGCTTGAAAATGGTAAAACACCGCTTACACTTGACCGGTTTTATGAAGTATGCCAGATACTGCAGATCAAACCTGCTGAATTATTGGATATGGTAGAGATGCCCTAGTATGTAGTATGGTGCATGAAAAAAGGCCGGTATAAAACCGGCCTTTAAGGCTTCAGAAAAGGTAAGCATTTCTGTATGCCTGCCACCGTCCAAGTGAATACGTTGTACTGCACCAGTTCCTAACCAGGATATGCCTGGGAGTATAAACCGATGTAGGGAAATAGGACGTTTCCTGGATTGAGTGAAGTCAGGACAGGAATAATGATTAAATAGGCAGGGTGATGCCACCCAGGTTGCCGATCAGGGTGTTCAGGCCACCACTACCGCCAGCGCTTAATTGGAGCAGGGAAAGACCTGCGCTATTCAATGCACTACCTGTACCTGCACCAGTAAGTGTGAGCGCATTACCAGCGCCGGTAGTTACACCGCCTAAACCAGTAAAGGTATTGCCCATACCAGTAAACAGGTTATTAACACCGGTCCACATACCATCGAATGGACCGCCGCCATTAATGTCTGCCAGCTCTGTTGCAGATAATGCTGTGAATTGATCGAAGTTTTTCATAAAACGCTTTTAAAAATGAAGGAATATTTTACCTGATAAAATTGCTTTTTATCCACCTATTTACCTAACCACCACATGGTTAAATTATAGCCACAGGTTGTAATAAAAAAAAGCCGGTTTGTGCGCCCGGCTTTTCCCTTACGATATATTCCCGATACCCTTATACAGGTAGATTGGGCAGGCCAAGGGAAGCCAGCAATTGCTGAGCAATACCCAGGACAGGAGACAGCAATGGGCCTACGAGTGGAATGCTATCCAATATGCCACCACCGTTTACCTGCATCATTTCTTTCTCCGTAAGCGGAGTGAATTGTGTGTTTTTCATAACCATAATGCTTTAAAGTGAACAATAATTTTGATGGCATAAAGTTGACTGAAGCAAACGGACCAACCTAACCGTATCATGGATAAATTAAACCCGGGAGGTTTAAAAAGGTCGGGCACATAAATTGTATAGATTTGTACAACAACCAAGAAAATAAACAAAATGCGCACAACCTGGCTGATTCTCATAGTGATGATGCTGGCCGGAGGGGGCATGTACTATTTTGCCACAAAAAAGAAGCCGATTGCCCCCCATGATACGATCATCCTGCAGGGCACTCCCGACTCCATACGTAGTAAGATCCGGTTATTTGTCGCTTACAATCCCACTGAAATTACCTATAAAGACAGCACCTGGTATGAGCGGGATTCCATACCCTTGAAGCAGGTATCCCTGGACAGCGCCACCAATGCGTTTGATAAACACTATCAATCGGCCACTTTTTACCTGGATTATGACCATGCCTGGTTTTATGATATAGAAGTGAACAAGCCTAAACAGGACCTTGCCTATACGCTCCGGTTTGCGATCAGCAAGGTGAATGATACCCTGCATGCCAGTGGTATTATTGATGACCTGCAAAACGACCAGTTACGGCTGAGCGGGCCCATGATGAAGATGTACCAGGCATTTTTGCTTACTTATAATAATAAGTTGCCCCCGGCAGTTGATTCCACCGCCACCGCCGACTCTACCGCCGACTCCGCAACTGCAGCACCTTCCGCCACCCCTGCCTCTAAAACAATTACTGTGATCAGGAACTAACAAAAAAATCCGCTACCGGAACAACGGTAGCGGATCAGTATTTTATACTACCTATATTTCTTACTGCTCAATCAGCCGCTCTATCCTTACCAGCCTTCCCTCTTCATTCATGCCTTCCATGATGATCTTGATGCGCTTGGTAACATCGTTGTTGTAGAAGGTAATGGTATGTCTGCGGGATGATTTATCGGTGAGTATATAGGGCAACCAGTAAAGCGTGGTACGCACATCGGATACCTCAAAGAGGTCTGACTCTTTAGTATAATCCGGTGCATAAAACTGCTTCAGGGAAGCATAACCTGCCAGTTGGTTCTTTTCCATGCCACCCGGCACACTGGTATTGGGTTTGGCATCGTTGCCTTTCCGGGTATAGATGGCAATAGCGCCGCCGGAGCCGCCTCCTGAAGCACCAAAGAAGGGCGGACGGAATGCTTTTACATAAGCAATATCTGATACCGGTAGGTTCTGGATCATGCTGGCATCTACCGGCATTTCATCCAGGAACAAAGAGGTATTGGATTGACGCCAGGTTAAGGTAGGTCCATTGGCCCCGTTCATATTGACCTGTAACCCCGCCACCCTGCCCTGCAGGAATGTGAAGATGTTCTGGGCCGACTGGGCAAAGGGATCATTGACCATATCAAAAGAGATGGCATCGCCACCGGCAAATAACCCGCGGGCATATTTTTCATCCATGAGGTCTTTGGTAGAACGCTGCCTGGCCTTTACTGTAACGGCCTCCAGTGTTTTGATCCGTTTATCCAACTCAGGCCTCACCCGCTCTGCTTCGGCAGCCATATAACGGCTCCTGTTCAAAGCCTGTGTATCCAGCGGCACCGGTATACGCCAGGCTGAATCCAGCGGCAGGGTACTCAATCCCCGCCAGGTGCCATTGTTAAAGTTCACCACGGCCCTTTCGGTCATCCGCTTGTCCTTGTTAAACTGGTAATACACTTTTACTGTATCAAAAAATATCAGGCCTTCCTCTTTAAACTGCCCGCGGCCATCCAATGGAAGCGAGAAGAACTGACGGGAAGAATCCTTGGATTCCATGAAGGCATTGATGGAAGAACCAGCAGGTATCTGACTGGCCGGCATGCCCAGCACTTCTCCTTTTAAGGCCAGGTAATTATCGCGTGGGTATTTAATGACAGGCAACTTACCGGCAGCCAGGTCCTCCCACTTAAAGCGGCGCCAGCCATTGGTAAGCATTACCAGGTCCAGGTAATAACGGGTGGAATCGTCTACTACATTAAAGTAATAAGAAGGCTCATGCACATATCCCCTGATATCACCGCTCAGTAAAAGACGGGAAATAATATTGTCTTCCCCTTTATCCGCTACAGCAGCATCTGTAATGGAGAGCGAAAGATTAGACCGCAGGGTATCCGGCACTTCTACCGTAATTACATTCTTACCCCGTTTATTGGTGTTGCGGGTAAGCGGGTTGATGACGGCATCAAATACATAGTCTTCCTTGTTGATAAACACGATACGCTCGGCCAGTGGCTGCCAGTTGGCATTGAACAATGTCAATTCCAGGATACCGCTGGGTAGCTCGGAGAGCGGAATAGTGCCACTGGTCATGAAATTACTGGAAAGATTAATGGTTGCTTTGTATACTACCTGCTGGTACATATTTCCCACCAGGTACAGCCGCTGCAATGCGGGTGGTGCAGTAGTAGAACGTTTGATAATGAAAGACTGCAGTTTTTCAGAACCGATCATCTGCAGCAAAGCGCCACTGGGTTTTACAGCAGGCAGGTCGGTTTTATAGGATTTGCCCTTTTCATCTTTCCATTCTGCATAATAGGTGGTGTTGGCAGCCGGCTCCAGTTCAAATTTCCCCATACCATCATGCAAGCTGCTGAAAGAAGCTACCTCAACGCCTTTGGCATTCTTCACCACGCCTTTTACCCCTACCGGGAAACCATACCTGTCCACTGCTTTAAAAGCTACAGGATTGGAAAGCTCTGCCACCATATCGCCGCCTTCAGGGAAGAATTTGAGGGAGGTCTTATTGTCGGCCGGTGTTTTATCAGCAGCCGTGTTCTTGTTAACGATGCGGATATTTTTGCTATATACGAATGCAGTATCAAAGTTCAGCATCCAGGTAGTATAGGCTTTGAAGATGATATTGGTATTGCTGAGCGCCAGGGGCAGGTCGAAATTGCCTGCAGTAGTACCTTCAAAGATGGGTGTTATTTTCCGCTGCAGCACCTTACCGGTGGAAGGGTCGATCAACTCTGTATAGAAGTTATGACTGATGGCGGATGGCAGCAGCCCGGAAAACAGGTAAGCTTTATACCAGATGGTCTCGCCAGGGTTATAGACCGCTTTATCAAAATGAATATGCACTTTCTCCTGCGGGAAACGTTCACCGTACACATTGATCATGGAATCTATCTGCTGTGCATGGCTGAACCGGGGTATAACGGATAAAACGAACAGGGCCAATAAGGTATAAAAGACGGATGCGTATTTCATGTATAGAACTTCTTATTAACAAATTAATGGCTTTATTGCCTTAAAACCGATAAATTTTTGTCGTTGAATTGTTAAAAGCCTTTTACATTTATCCCTCACATAGTACATAAACAAAATATCTGGCGTTTAGATTCAGCGACCGGCAAAAAATTATATATGATCACTACCACTTCAGACAAGCTGTACCAACAATATACCAATACGATGCGCAAGATAGCGGACATCCGTTATTCCTCCGCATTATTGCAATGGGACCAGGAAACTTACCTGCCTCCCAAAGGGGCCATCATCCGCGGGCAACAGATTGCTACATTGTCTGAACTGGCCCATGAGCACTTTACAGCGGATAGCCTGGGCGCTTTGTTGCAGGAACTGAATGGGCGCGATGACCTGACGGCCACTGAAAAAAAGAATGTAGCCCTTACCTGGGAAGATTATTCAAAGCAGAAGAAGTTTACCCCCGCATTTGTACGGGAGCTTACAGAAACGGTGAACAGATGCTTCCATAGCTGGCTGGAAGCCAGGAAGGCGAATAGTTTCAGCCTGTTTGCCGGGGAGCTTTCCAAACTGATTGTGCTGAAAAGGCAGGAAGCGCAATTATTGGGTTACCGGCAGCATCCCTATGATGCCTTGCTGAATGAGTATGACAAGGGATCGAATGTGCAGCTATTGGATGGTGTTTTTAATACGATCAGGCAGCCATTGAAGGATATTTTAAATAAGATCCAATCGCGCCCGCAGGTGAGCAATGCTTTCCTGTACCGGCATTACCCGAAAGACCAGCAATGGGCTTTTGGCATGCAGGTGTTGAAAGACCTGGGATACGACCTGGAAGCAGGCCGGCAGGATGTATCGGAACACCCTTTTACGATCAATTTCAACAGCAGGGATGTACGGGTCACCACCCGTATTGATGAGAACGACCTGGGCAATATGGTATGGAGCTGTATCCATGAAACAGGCCATGCCCTGTATGAGCAGGGACTGCCGGACGAGGCTTATGGCCTTCCCCTGGGCGAGGCGGCCTCCCTCACGATCCATGAATCCCAGTCGCGCCTGTGGGAAAACCATGTAGGCCGCAGCCGGGCCTTCTGCGCGCATTATTTCCCCCTGTTACAGCAATATTTCCCGGAACAACTGAAGGATGTAACGACGGAGGCTTTTTATCAGGGTATTAACCAGGTGACGCCTTCCCTGATCCGTACGGAAGCCGATGAGGTAACCTATCATTTTCATGTGATGATACGGTATGAGCTGGAAAAGCGGTTGCTGGAAAACACCTTGCAAACCAACGACATACCAGCCTGGTGGAATGATCATTACGAGCAATACCTGGGTGTGCAGGTGCCCGATGACAAGTGTGGCTGCCTGCAGGATGTACACTGGAGCCATGGCAGTTTTGGTTATTTCCCCACCTATAGCCTCGGCAGCTTTTATGCCGCCCAGTTCTATGCCAAGGCCAGCCAGGCCATTCCCGGCCTGGAAAGCCAGGTACAAAAAGGCGATACGGCAGCCCTGTTAGAGTGGCTCCGTAAGGGGGTGCACCGGCATGGCCGCCAGTTTACCAGCGAGGAATTAAGCCGGGAAGTGAGCGGGGAAGTACTCGATATTCAGCATTTTTTACGGTACATGCTTGACAAATACCAAGATATTTACAAATTTTAGGGAGCGAGTGGTGAGTGGCGAGTAGCGAGTGGGGCTGAAAATTCAGCAATCAACCCACTGGCCACTTACCACTCGCCACTTGCCAACTCAATATCCAATATGAAAAAACTTATACCCTTTGCCCTGGTATGGCTGGTGATGGCTTCTTCCTGCCAAAAGCTGATTGATAAAAAAAAGGAGCAAATAGTGCTGGACATTATGACCAGCGGCGAGTGGTATGTAGAGCAATACTTTGAAGGCTCTGCCAATATTACCAGCGACTTCCTGAATTACCTGTTCCGCTTTAAAGAAGACCGTACTGTTACAGGCACCCGCGGTGCTGAAGTATATGATGGCACCTGGGCAGAAGATGTCTCCAACATATCTATTACTTCCGACTTTCCCACCGCTCCCGACCCGGTCAAAAAGTTGAATGGCACCTGGAAGATCAAAGACAGCTCCCGCGATTACGTAAAAGCGGAAATGACTACACCAACAGGAAAGAATATCCTACGCCTGCGCAAGAAGGAATAAACATCGAGCAAGCTCTGTCAGGCCTGCTCTTCACTCCTGCTAATAACTTCTACATTTGCTGTAGTAAAGGTTCTACAGGGGTTTAGTGGATTTTACTTAGGCAACGAAAAGATAGCATATACCTCCCGCGATTATCACCCGGCCACGGACAGCTCCTATTAACATTTTTCATTCCTTTGAATAGGTAAAGTCGTAATTTTATACTGCTTTATCCCAACCACAATTTAGAACACCCAAAATTCCCAATATTCTATGAGGACTATACGCCTCATATACCGTCCAGTATTCTTTGGCTGCCTGTTATTGCTATGCAGTAACGTTCTACAGGCCCAATTAAAAGCTGGATTTTCTGCTACCCCCGCAGCCGGCTGCGCTCCCCTGGTGGTGAAGTTCTCCGATGAATCTACAGGTAACCCAACTTATTGGCGCTGGGACCTCGGCAATGGCACGATCTCCTTTCTGCAAAATCCGGCCGCTACTTATTTTAATCCCGGCACTTACACCATCAAACTGGTGATACGGAATGGCGTACAAGCCGACTCTGTTGTCAAAGTGAACCATATCACTGTATACGCTTCTCCCATCGTTAATTTTTCTGCTTCCGATACAACAGGCTGCTTCCCACTGAATGTACAGTTTACCGATCTGAGCAGCCCCGGAGATGGTACCATCGTATCCCGCGAATGGGATTTCGGGGATGGCACGATTGCTACTGACCCCAACCCGGAACATCGTTATACCGCAGCAGGCAAATACAGTGTGTCCCTGCGTATCCGCAATAGTTATGGCTGTACACAAACCATTACCCGCACCCAATATATTCAACTGAACAACGGGGTAAAGGCCGACTTTGGCTTTGCTGTTCCCAATAGCTGTAAGCCGCCAACAGCGGTACGTTTTACCAATAAGAGTACAGGTACCGGCACGCTAAGCTATGAATGGGATTTTGGTGATGGCAGTACGTCTGCACAACCCAACCCGGTACATACCTATACGGCTACCGGCACTTACTCTGTAAAGCTGGTGGTACGCAATAACACCGGCTGTGCAGATTCCATCGTTCAGGTAAATATCATTAATATCGGCACTGTAAAAGCAGGTTTCACCGTTCCGGCACTCATCTGTAACAATGAGCCCTTCGCTTTAATTAATAATACCACACCTGCACCAGTAGCCGCTTACTGGACTTTCGGCGATGGCACCAGTTCTACCGACATGAACCCTGTTAAAACTTATGCGCAGGCGGGCAATTATACCATCAAGCTGGTGAGTGATTTTGGCTCCTGTAAAGATTCTGTTACCAAAAACATACAGGTAACCCCCAAAGCAAAAGCCGCTTTCACAGCAGATGACAGCACTTCCTGCAAAGCGCCTTTTACTGCCAACTTTACGGCTACTTCAGCAGGGGCTACCCGTTATCAATGGTTGTTTGGCGATGGCGGTAAGGATACAGGCCTGCACGTTTCCCATACTTTCCAGGTATCCGGGGAATATGATGTTACCCTGATCGTTACCAATGCAGCAGGCTGTACAGATACACTGGTGAAAAGTAAATATGTGCAGATCAAAGTGCCGCAGATAACGATCACCGGCCTGCCGCAGGAAGGTTGCCTGCCTTATACCTGGCGGCCATCCTTTACTGTTAATACAGTAGATGCGCTGGTGAATTATGTTTGGCATTTTGGCGATGGCAATACGGCTACAGGAAGTAATCCTACCCATACCTACACGCAGCCGGGGACTTATACGGTGAAACTGGTGTATATGACAGCCGGGGGCTGTACAGATTCAGTGTCGGTGACCGACGCTATCCGGGTGGGCAATAAACCCATTGTTGCTTTTACGGCCACGCCAAGGGATGTATGCGCTTTTCAAGCCGTTCAATTTACTGATGGCAGCACAGGTGGCAAAGCCGACCGTTGGCGCTGGTATTTTGGTGATGGCAGCACTTCAACAATACAACATCCCTCCCATATATACCAGGATACCGGTTACTTTAACGTAAAACTGGTGGTATGGAGCAATGGTTGCCAGGATTCACTCACTATTCCCCGTTACATTCATATTAAGCCACCCATCGCCCGCTTTATTACTGCTACTGTTGATTGTAGCATCAAGTTTACACGCCGGTTCACCGATCAGTCAATCGGCGCTACTACCTGGGCCTGGGATTTCGGTGACGGCCATACATCTACCCAGCGCCACCCGGTACATACCTACGCCAGTCCAGGCAGTTATATTGTGATCCTTACTGTAAAGAATACCACTTGTGAACATACTACTTCGAAACAGGTATTGATCGTATCGGAAAAAGCCGACTTTACCGCCAGTGATACGGTTATTTGTAAGAATGTGCCGGTAACGCTGACCGCCATTAACAGCCAGACGCAAAATATCGCCAGCTATGCCTGGACAATTACCAAAGACAACAGGGCTTATGGTACTCCTGCCGGACGTTCTGTGCAGTTCACCTTCCCTGCTGCCGGGCAATATAATGTGCGCTTAATTATTAAAGATATTTATGGCTGCGCAGACACCCTGAGCAAAGCATTGTATATCCAGGTAAACGGTCCGACGGCCGACTTTAAAGTACTCAACCCGGAAGTATGTACCAATACCACTATCCTGTTTGCCGATTCCTCCCAATCCGACGGGCAACATCCGGTGCAACAATGGAAATGGAATTATGGTGACGGGGCCACTGAAACATTGACGAGCGGACCATTCCAGCATACGTATACACAAAGCGGCGTATATGCAGTACAGCTTACCGTGGTGGATAACCTGGGATGTACTGACACCCACACGATACAACATGCTGTTACTATTTCAAGACCGGTAGTACAGTTTGAATCGCCCGATACATTATCCTGTACAGGCAAACCGGTCCGGTTTATTAACAAGACCACCGGCAACGGCCCGGTATATACCTGGTATTTTGGCGATGGGCAAACCACTGCAGCCACTCAACCGGCCCACACCTATACACAGGAAGGCGACTATACGGTGAAGCTGGTCGCCAGCGACCGCTATGGTTGTGCCGATTCAATGACCCGGCAACAGTACATCCGCATCAGGGACCCGCGGGCCCGCTTCAGCATGAGTGATTCCTTTGCTACCTGTCCGCCGTTGCGGGTTGACTTTACCAATCAGTCCCTGCACTACAACCTTCTTGAATGGGATTTTGGCGATGGCAATACATCAACGCTGGCTGATCCCTCCCACTTTTATACTTATCCCGGCACTTACCGGGCTAAACTGACCATTACCAGTCCGGGCGGTTGTATCGATTCTTTGATAAAAATCATCATCGTAAAAGGACCAAAGGGCACTTTCACGTATGACAAAACCAGCGGTTGCGTACCCACCACTATCGGTTTTACGGCCACCACCAATCAATCTGTAGGTTTCGTATGGGATTATAATGATGGTACGGTTGACGAAACCGATGACAGGATTATTACCCATACTTATACTGCTATGGGAGAATATCTCCCCAGACTGGTATTGATTGATGCACAGGGTTGCCGGGTACCGGTGATGGGAAAAGATACCATCCGTATTTATGGTGTAGCGGCAACCTTTGCCCCTCATAAGGAATTGCTTTGTGATTCGGGCCTGGTGCAATTCAACAATACCACGGTATCCAATGACCTGATCACCCGCTATAACTGGACATTTGGCGATGGACAGCATTCAGCAGAAAAAAATCCCACCCACCATTATAAGCAATCCGGGCTATACACGCCTCAACTGGTAGTAACCACGCAACATGGTTGCCTGGATACAGCCCGGACCCCGTTGCCATTAAAGATTGTACAAAGCCCGCAGGCTGCCATTGAGGGTGATGCCGGGGCTTGTGTGCCGGCCTTATTGCAATTCCGCGGCAGCCTGTTGCGCCCCGATACTGCTGCCCTGCAATGGCAGTGGGATTTTGGCAATGGCACTACAGCCCAGGTACAAAACCCGCCTGCAGTGACCTATGCTACTGCCGGGGCATTCCAGGCCCGGCTGTTAGTTACCAATACATCGGGCTGTACCGATACCGTATTCAAAACAGTGAATGCCTGGCCCCTGCCAACGGTTAGCGCCGGCCCCGACCAGGTTATTTGCCGTAATGCCGGCGCCACCCTTACCAGCAGCGGGGCTACCCAATATAACTGGTTCCCGGCCACTGCCTTATCCTGCACCGATTGCGCCACGCCTTTGGCATCTCCTTTGGAGGATATTACCTATGCTGTAACCGGGAAGAATATTTTTGGCTGTACCGCTATGGATTCTATACGGATACAGGTAAAACAACCGTTTACTATGACAACAGGTAAGGGAGATACCCTGTGTAAGGGAGAATCCTTCCAACTGATGGTTTCCGGCGCAGAAGAATACTCCTGGACCCCTCATGTATGGATGGACAATCCTACCAGGAGTAACCCCACTGTAAGGCCCGATACATCTGTGACTTACCGCGTGATAGGAAGGGATAGCCAGCATTGTTTTGCCGATACAGGCTATGTGTCGATGGTAATATATGCGTACCCTGTGATAGAGGCCGGGCAGGACCAAACGGTACCGGTGGGTAATTCGGTGACTTTAACCCCGGAAATCTCAAAAGATGTCACGGCATTAAAATGGTATCCGTCTGCAGGGTTAAGCTGTATAACCTGTACCACGCCGGTGGCCGCTCCCAAACAAACGATTACTTATACGCTGGAGGCGGTGAACGGAGGAGGTTGTATCAGCCGGGATAAGGTAACGCTGTTTGTTTTCTGCAACAATGCCAATGTATTCATGCCAAATACCTTCTCGCCCAACGGAGATGGCAATAATGACGTATTTTATCCAAGGGGGAAAGGAGTATACTCCATCCGGTCCTTAAAGATCTTCAACCGGTGGGGCGACCTGGTGTATGACCAGATGAATATCCAGGCGAATGATGCCGGCAAGGGATGGAATGGGATGCATAAAGGACAGCCGGCGCCCCAGGATGTGTATGTGTACACGATGGAAGTGATCTGTGAGAATAATGTGACCCTGAATTATAAAGGTAATGTGGCGCTGATCCGTTAAGTGGTATCATTATTGTTTACCGGGACGTACCCTTATTGAAAATATCTCTGTAAACCACAAACATCGCAACTTGACAAAAAAGCTGCTAGTAATACTACTATTGCTTATTGGGATCCAATCGGCACGGGCACAGGCGCCCGTAGCTGAGTTCACTGCCAATACTGTGGCAGGCTGCGCACCACTTACCGTTGCTTTCAAAGACCTTTCTACCGGTAATCCCATCTTCTGGAACTGGGATTTTGGCGGTGGCAACCTCTCCAACCTGCAAAATCCTGTTATAACATTCAGCACACCGGGCGTTTACAACATTACCCTGGTGGTACGGAATGCCGACGGCACCAATGGCATTACCAAGAACAATTATATTGTAGTAAACCCTTCTCCCCAGGCAAGTTTTACTGCCAATTACACTACGGGTTGCGTGCCCTCTACCATACAATTCACGGACCGGAGTCTTCCTGTTGCTGGTAATATTGTATCCTGGAACTGGGATTTTGGCGATGGCACTACTTCTACACAACAGCATCCTTCTCATCAGTATACCGCTACCGGTTTTTACACAGTAACCCTAAGAATAGTTAGCAGTACAGGCTGCCAGTCAGTAGTTTCCATTGGCCGCTATATCCGTATTGTGCCTGGTGTAATACCCGACTTTGATTTTGCCACACCGGTTACCTGCCGCCCGCCCTTTAACGTTAACTTTACCAACCTTACCAGCGGGCCGGGCAATATTACCTACCAATGGAATTTTGGTAATAGTACAAGTTCCACACAGGAAAACCCTACCGCCACTTATGGCGCTGCCGCCACTTATACGGTTACTTTGAATGCCACCAGTGAGTATGGTTGTTCGGGCAGCATCCAAAAACCCATTACCATTAATGGTACCGGTACTTCCTTTACAAGCCCGGATACGGTATGCCTGAATACAACAGTAAGTTTTCAGAATACTTCTTCACCTGCGCCATTAAGCAGTACCTGGGATTTTGGGAACGGGCTACAATCCAACAACCTGCATGATACCAGTAGCTATGCTACACCGGGTAACTATACGGTCAAGTTGATCAATGTTTATGCTACTTGCACCGACTCTTTATCAAGGCCCCTGGTAGTGATGGATAAACCAGTGGTTGATTTTACAGCGCCGGTCACAACAGCCTGTAGAGCGCCATTAACGGTCAACTTCCAGGATGCCTCGCCCGACGCGGTGGCCTGGCAATGGGATTTTGGCGATGGCAACACTTCCACCCAACGCAATCCGGCGCATCCATATACTGCAGAAGGCCAGTTTGATGTTACCTTAACCATTACTTCGCGGTTAGGCTGTACCAATACTATTACCAAACCGGCTTTTGTACGCATTATTAAGCCCACTATAGCTTTTGGCAATGCGCCTACCGGTGGTTGTATCCCTTATACCTTTACACCCACTGCCAATGCGAATGCCATTGATGGGGTGGCCACTTATTTCTGGGAGTATGGTGATGGCTTTACGGCTACCACCACCGTTCCAACCGGACCTTCCCATATTTATCCGGCAGCCGGGTCCTATACGATTAAACTTACCATTACTACTACAGGCGGTTGTACGGAATCTGTTGAACTCATTAATGGTATACGTACCGGTACGCCACCGGTGGCTAATTTTACCGTTGCCCCAACAGATGCCTGCGCATCGGATGCTATCCAGTTTACCGATCTGTCAACAGCTACACCCGGCGTAGATGAATGGCAATGGGATTTTGGAGATGGTACCACATCCAACCAGCAAAATCCTGCTCACACGTATACCGACAGCGGCTACTTTTCTGTAAGGCTCAGGGCCTACAATAATAAATGTGCGACCACTTCGGCCATCCAGGTGGTTCATATTAAGCCCCCGATTGCCAGTTTTACCTACCTGGTCAATTGCGCCAACGGCATGCAGGTTAGCTTTACCAACCAGTCGAAGGTAAATCCTGCTGTGTATGGACCGGAAACCTATGCCTGGGATTTTGGGGATGGCAGTACGTCTACCGCAGCCAATCCCGGACCACATACTTATGCAGCCCTCGGAACTTATACTGTTACCCTCACGGTATCTACCGCTACTTGTTCCCATACATATACACAACCGATCAAACTGGTAGGCGAGAAAGCTGATTTCAGCCTGAGTGATGCCAGTATTTGTAAAAATGAATCTTTTACTGCCACGGTTATCAATAGCAATGCGGCCAATATCAATCGATATGAATGGTCAATAGGCGGCGGTCCTTTTACCGTAGGAGGGCCAACCATCGATAGTAGTTTTGCCAATGCAGGTACCTATGCTGTTGCGCTACGCATTACTGATATCAATGGATGTGCAGATACGAAAACCGTTCCTGCTGCCATTACCGTTACAGGCCCAACTGCTAATTTTACGCCGGTTCAACAGGGAGGATGCAGCAATACCAATATCACCTTCAACGATCTGTCTACCGCTACTGCAGGTATTAAGAGCTGGACCTTTGATTTCGGTGATGGCAATAGCCAAACATTTACAGCGCCTCCCTTTACGCATACCTATGCCGATACCGGCAGGTTCGTGGTGAAGATGACGGTGACAGATAACAACAATTGTCCGGATACTTATACATCCACCGACACGATTGTGATCAGTAAGCCGGTAGCAGGTTTTACGGCTGACTTCACGACCATTTGTCCCAATACCGACCTGCCCTTTAAAGATACTTCCTCCGGCAACGGCTTAACCTGGTCCTGGGACTTTGGTGATGGCAATACTTCAACGGCCCAGTCGCCGATACACCGGTACAACGCCACCAGCGGTACTTTCACGGTAAAGCTGGTGATCACCGATGCGGTGGGCTGTAAGGACTCTGCTACAAAAGCCGGTTATATCACCGTGAAGAAGCCATTCCCGGCTTTTGATGTACGGGATACCAGTTCCATTTGCACGTTGCTGGAAACCAAATTCACCTTCAAGGGAACAGACTATGAGTCTTTTTACTGGGATTTTGGCGATGGAAGCACCTCTACCCTGCCCAACCCCAACCACTTTTATAATACTTATGGATCGTATGAGGCCAAGTTATACGTAATAGGATATGGAGGTTGTCTTGACTCTGTAAGTGACACCATTAATGTATACAATCCGTACACCACTACCGAGATGAATTATAGTCCGCTCACCAGTTGTAACGCTTTGATGGTAGACTTTTCGCTGGTTACGCCGCCTTCCACACGCTTTACTTTTTATTATGGAGATGGAGGGTTGGACAACTCCCAAAATAAAGTATTCCAGCATTTTTATAAGCAACCTGGTTTCTATCCACCATCCATGTTATTACAGGATAGCCTGGGCTGCCAGGTAATGGTAGGCGGCCCCAGTACGATCCGGGTGATCGGGGCTTTACCGTTGTTTGGTGTAGACAAGAAGAACTTCTGTGATGTGGGTACGGTTAATTTTACCAATTATACCATCGGTAATGACCCGGTAGTAACACGGGTCTGGGACTTTGATGACGGTACCACTACATCAGACCCTGATCCTACCCACACGTTTACCCAACCAGGCACGTATGTGGTAAAACATACGGTAACCACACAAACCGGGTGCACCAATACTATTACAGATACCATCAGGATATATGGCACACCACATCCGTTGATCGTTGGTGATACTGTAGCCTGTATCAATGAAGTACTGGCATTACAGGGAACACTCACCGTGCCGGATACCGCTATTACCTGGTCCTGGAACCTGGGCAGCAATGGCCAGTCATCCGATCAAAATACTGCTGTAAAATATGGGCAAACGGGTACCTATACCGTGTCGCTGGAAACCACTAATAAGCTGGGCTGTAAAGACAATACCTCAAAGAATATTTATGTGCCACCCACACCTGTGATAACGATTAATGGCAATACCACCATACCCGTGGGCACGGGCCTCACCATACCGGTAAGCTATAGTCCCAATGTGGCTACTTACATGTGGACACCTCCTAAAAACCTGAGTTGCACGGATTGTCCCACGCCTTATGCCGATCCAAAGTTTACCACCACCTACAAGGTACAGGTAGAAGATATCTATGGCTGTTCTGCCAGCCAGGATATCACGCTCACCGTAATATGCAATACCGAGAATTATTTTGTTCCCAATACCTTCTCTCCCAATGGCGACGGGCAGAACGATGTATTTATGCCCAGGGGCAGGAGTATAGACCGTGTGAACAGGATGCAGATCTTTAACCGCTGGGGGCAACTGGTATATGAAAAGCACAATTTCATGGTCAATGATGCCAGTGCAGGCTGGAATGGGACCTATAAGGGGAAACCCGCAAACGCGGATGTGTATATTTATGTAATAGAATTTGTTTGCGATAATGCTTCCGTTGTCCCGTATAAGGGCAACGTAACTTTGCTGAGATAATGATGAATCCGATACTATACCATATAAAACCGGGTATTATGAAAAACAGCAGGCGATGGATGCAGTATTCCATTATAGGAATATTGATGTGTACCATGACCATCACGCAAGCCCAGGATATCCATTTCTCCCAGTTCTTTGAAGCGCCGCTGCTCCGTAACCCTTCACTGGCGGGTATTTTTACCGGCGATATCAGGGTACAGGGTGTATACCGGGACCAATGGAACAGTTTTACCAACGCCTACCGTACCGGCTCCCTGAATGGAGAATATAAGATGCCGGTGGGCAAGGGAGATGATTTTATGACAGTGGGCGGGCAGGTGCTTTTTGACAAAGCCGGCACCGTAGGTTTAACCACCGTTCATTTATTACCTGCCTTGAACTATCATAAATCCCTGAGCAATGAAAAATCCATGTACCTGAGCCTGGGTTTTATGGGAGGCATGGTACGCAAGAGCATTGATATGTCTAAAATGACTACCGATAACCAATACGGCGGTGGTGGTTATGACCCTTCGGCGCCCACCGGTGAATATTTCACGGCGCCCAATTTTACTTCCTGGGATGCCAGCGTGGGGATGAGTTTTAATACCTCTTTTGGGGAAGACCAGGAAAACAGTATGTTCCTGGGCGCTGCTTACCATCACCTGAACCGGCCCAAGAACTCTTTTTACCGCAATGCCACTATTGAACTGAACCCCAAGTATGTTTTCTCTGCCGGGATCACTTTCGGGGTGGATGAATATTCCTATTTTATTATTCAGGCCGATCATTCCACGCAGGGCTCCTTTGCAGAAACGATTGGTGGCGCCCTGTATTCCTATAAACTGGGCGGCGATCCTGTAGACCCGTTGTATACCATCCATGCAGGGGCTTTCCTGCGCTGGAAGGATGCCCTGATACCTGTTATCAAACTGGACCGTTACCCGCTCTCCGTGGCCCTCAGCTATGACGTGAATGTATCGCAGCTAAAAACTGCCAGCCAGGGACGCGGAGGCATTGAATTATCGGTATCCTGGATCAGTTTTCTTGACCGGGATAATACCAGCCGGGACAAGGTACTGTGCCCCAAATTTTAATTTTTACGCAGTTCATTTATTAAATGTGTGGTTTCACTGACTGATTGTAACAAATAACCGGCTGGCATGTTATTTTTGTTACACTCTAAAATCAATGATATGAAAATTGAAGCCGGACAAAAAGCCCCCGATTTTTCCCTGTATGATTCTGACAAGAATAAGGTAACGCTGACTGACTATAAGGGTAAGAATGTGTTATTGCTGTTCTTCCCACAGGCATTTACCGGTGTTTGCACCAAAGAGCTGTGCAGCATCCGGGATAATATTGCTCTATACAATAATGTCAATGCACAGGTATTGGGCATCAGCGTGGACTCTGTTTTCACCCTGGCCAAATACAAGGATGAACAGCAACTGAATTTCCCTTTATTGAGCGATTTCAACAAGGAAGTATCCAGGGCCTATGGGGCATTGTATGATACCTTTGTGTTTGATATGAAGGGCGTGTCGAAACGTTCGGCTTTTGTAATTGATGAGGCAGGTATTGTGCAGTATGCTGAAGTATTGGAAAATGCGGGTGATTTGCCCAATTTTGAAGCTATTGAGGCAGCATTGGCTGTAACCAATTGATTTATATCAACAGAACGATGTTAACATAATTTTAAAACTTCCGGGGACTGGGTAGAATCCCTTATTCCCCGGATTTTTTCAATAAATGAGTTGTAACTTTAGTTAAAAGGGAATATCTTGGATTTAAACCGTAAAATATTATCCTGCATGAGGATTTTTTACACACTGTCCATCATCCTTTTATTATCAATCGAGGTCAAAAGCCAGGAGCGCACCACGCCTACCCCGGCCGGAGATCCTGTGACTAAAATCATCCGTTTTTACCCTAACCCCGCTACCTCCTTCATAACCTTTGATTTTCAGCGCGGTTACGATAAGTCCTACACACTGCAAATCTTTAATTTACCGGGCAAAAAAGTGCATGAAGTCACTGATATTACGCCCAAAACCGTGGTTAGCCTCACCGATTTCTTCCGGGGCATTTACATCTTCCAGCTCCGTGACAAGGCCGGCAGGCTGATAGAAGCCGGCAAATTCCAGGTTTCCAAATAATCAATGCAAGGCTGAACCCATCGAAACCCTTCGACAGGCTCAGGGTGACAAATTACAGCACCTGTACAATCAGGAACTTCAGGTAATGGGTATTTTCCCATCCCCATATAATCGGGTGATCGGCAGCCTGGGTCTGGAAAGTGACCTGTCTTAGTTTCCGGCGGGCGTCTTTGGCAGCCATCTGAATGATTTCCAGGAACATAGCGGAAGGCACCAGGTTGGTACAACTGGAGGTGACCAGGAATCCGCCGGGTTTTACCAGCTTCATACCGCGCAGGTTGATCTCCTTATAACCGGTAATGGCTTTCTGTATATTGTCCCTGGTCTTCGTAAAGGACGGAGGATCAAGCATTACCACATCGTATTGACGGTCTTCTTTTGCCCATACTTTCAATACATCAAAGGCATTGACACATTCAAAACGGCAGATCTTGTCATACCCGTTGAGTTCGGCATTGCGGTTAGCCTGGGCCACAGCGCTGGCCGAAATATCAAGGCCTAATACAGATTTAGCGCCATAATGGGCGGCATGTATTTCAAAAGTGCCGGTATAGGTAAAGGCGCCCAAAACATCGGCCCCCTTTACAATATGTTGAATAGCGCGGCGGTTGTCCTGCTGGTCCAGGAAATAACCGGTTTTTTGCCCGTTTTCTATGTCGACGTAGAATTGCAGTCCATTCTCCCGTATAATGATCTTGGTTTCAAAGGGAGCCGACAGCAAGCCTTTTTGCTGGGTCAATCCTTCCAGTTCCCGTACCGGCACATCATTGCGTTCGTAGATCCCCTTGGGTTTGAATATTTTCTCCAAAGCCTTTACAATGGCTGGTTTCCATACATCTATGCCGAGGGCAAGTGTCTGGATAACAAAGTAGTCATTGAATTTGTCAATGATGAGCTGTGGCAGGCCATCTGCCTCTCCAAAGATGAGCCGGCAGTTTTCCACGTATCCCAATTGCTGCCGGTATTGCCAGGCTTGCAGGAGTTTCTGGTAGAAAAAATCATCATTGACCGTTTCTTGTTTGTCGCGGGTAAGGATACGGACAGGTATCTGGGATTGAGGATTGAGGTATCCTTTACCGATAAATTTTTTATCATGCGTAAAAACTTCCACCACATCGCCGGGCTTTGCATCACCATCTATGAGGTTTACTTCATTACCAAAGATCCAGGGATGACCATTTAGCACGCGCGGACTGATCTTCTTTTTGAGAATCACGGTTGTCATAAGGCGCAAATGTAAGCAGTTTCGTATTTCTGACACCTGACTTTCAATTTCCCTGCCTTTTTGACCTTATTGACCGAATGGCAAAATAATTGCGCCAGATGGCTTTGCTGATCAAAACTTGTATTTTTACGGTTTGGCATCCCGGCGGCCCTGTGAAGCCGGGAAAAGCCGCCAATATTGCAGTATAAAACGAGAAAAATACGGATACACCTATGACAGAAAATGAATCTTTTAGCCAGGACAATGGCAACACCATTGACATCAATACAGACGAGAGCGTGAGCGGTAGCACCCACCTGAATGAGCCCGTGGCCAATGAAGATGAGATAGAGAAGCTGAAGGCAGAAGTGCAGGAGTTGAAGGACAAGTACCTGCGCCAGGTGGCCGAGTTCGACAATTTCAGGAAAAGAACTGCCAAAGAAAGGCTGGAGCTGATACAAACAGCCGGTAAGGATGTGATCGTTCCCCTGCTGGAAGTGCTGGATGATTGCGATCGTGCCGAAAAGCAATTGCAAACGAGCAATGACGCAGCCGCCATCAAGGAAGGGGTTCAACTAGTATTCACCAAACTGCGCAATAGCCTTCAGGCGAAGGGGGTTAAACCCATGCCAAGCATCGGTACTGATTTCGATCCGGACCGCCATGAAGCGATCACAGAAATACCAGCCGCTACAAAAGAGATGCAAGGAAAAGTGGTGGATGAGGTAGAAAAAGGGTATTACCTGAATGATAAGATCATCCGGTTTGCCAAAGTAGTGGTAGGTAAATAATTCAAAATTGTACAATGTCTAAAAGAGATTATTACGAAGTATTGGGCGTAGCAAAAGGCTCCTCGCCGGATGAGATCAAAAAAGCTTACCGTAAGGTGGCTATGCAGTATCACCCCGACCGTAATCCGGGCGACAAAGCTGCCGAGGAAAAGTTCAAGGAAGCGGCGGAAGCCTATGAGGTACTGAGCGATACAGATAAGCGGGCACAATATGACCGCTTTGGCCATGCCGGCTTAAGTGGCAATGGCCGTGGTGGTTTTGGCGGCGGACAGAATATGGAAGATATCTTCAGCCAGTTTGGAGATATTTTCGGAGATGATATTTTCGGCAATTTCTTTGGTGGCGGAGGCAGAAGAGGCGGCGGCGGACAGCGCCCCCGTGGCGTGCGGGGCAGTAACCTGCGCATTAAGCTCAAGCTGAATTATGAAGAGATTGCACGTGGCTGTACGAAACAGATCAAGGTTAAGAAGTATGTAACCTGTACCACCTGTAGCGGAAGTGGCGCCAAGGATAAGAACAGCGTGCAGACCTGCGCTACCTGTGGCGGCAACGGCCAGGTACGTAAGGTGACGAATACTTTCCTGGGGCAGATGCAAACAGTGACCACCTGTCCTACCTGTAATGGGGAAGGCACTACAGTGACCGCTAAATGTACTGCCTGTAAAGGTGAGGGAAGGGTATACAGTGAAGAAACAGTAACCATTGATATCCCGGCCGGCGTACAGGAAGGCATGCAACTGAGCGTTGGTGGCAGGGGTAATGCCGGCGAACGCGGCGGCCCTCCCGGCGACCTGATCATCCTGATCGAAGAGGAACAACACAAGGAACTGCACCGTGATGGGCTGAATGTAGCTTATGAGCTGCACCTCTCCTTCCCGGACGCAGCTTTTGGCACCAATGCCGAAGTGCCCACTATTGACGGCCGCGCCAAGATCAAGATCCCGGCAGGCACACAAAGTGGTAAGATCTTCCGGTTAAAAGGAAAGGGTTTTCCCGGTGTAAATTCCTATGAGAAGGGGGATCAACTGATTTATATCAATGTGTGGACTCCCCAGCACATGACTGCAGAAGAAAGGGCTATGCTGGAAAAGCTGAATAATTCACCCAACTTCAAACCACAACCGGATAAGTCGGACAAGAACTTCTTTGATAAAGTAAGAGAAATGTTCTCGTAGTGTTCCGCGTTTAGTGTTTCGGGTTTAGCGTTGCTACCGCGATTTATGCAGCAAGCCAAACAGTAACAACTGAATTATTTAATATTTAATTAGCTTGTTACACAAAAAGAACCCGAAACACTAAACTCCAAACCCGAAACTCTTTATTGCTTTTTCTTCCTTTTATTGCCGTAGATCTTTTTGGCTTTTATGATCATACTGATGAATTCAGTTTGTATGGCATCCTGTGAGTTATGGGATTCATCGGCCAGGATAGCTGCGTCATTCCAGGTTACGGCACGTATGTACTGGGAGTTTTTGAGCAGTCCTGCAAACATGGATACAGAGGTAGCAAACCGGTAACACTCGGGCAGGTCCTGAAATTCTGTATACGTAGCAGGCACTGTATAGGAAGTGATCCTCCCTATTGAATCGCCGGGCAGTTTATAGTTCATAGATACCTGGGCCAGCCCATCTTTTGCATATCCCCAGTCATTCAGTGACTGATTGAACGACACCAGTTCAAACATGGCCAACAAAGAATGCCCTGATCCTACCTCACCACCTTCCACTTCATTTAATGAATCGGCCAGCGCATTTACTTTATTGTCAAAACCAATTAGCCGGTATTCTTTTATAACGGAGGGATTGAACCGCACGTTCAAAAATGCATCGTCTGCTACTGTATACAGCGTTTGTGTAAGTTCTTTCACCAATACCTTTTCGGCTTCTTTCTCATTGTCGAGGTAAGCAAAATTACCATTGCCTTTCTTAGCCAGTATTTCCAGTTTGGAATCTTTATAATTGCCCATTCCCACGCCCAGACAGGTAAGGTAAATACCCGACTGCTGATGCTGGGTAATCATTTTTTCCAGTTCGTCTTCCGATGTTTGTCCCACATTGAAATCACCATCTGTGGCCAGGATCACCCGGTTGTTACCGCCTTTGATGTATTGGCTTTTAGCCAGCCTGTAAGCAGTACGTATGCCGCTTTCACCAGGCGTGGAACCGCCGGGATAGAGTTCTTCAATAGATTTCCGGATCTTGTCTTTTTCCTTACCGGAAGTAGGCGTTAACCACACACCTACAGTACTGCCATATACAACAATAGAGACCGTATCTTTCTCCCGCAGGTTATCAACCAGTAATTTGAAAGCCGATTTTAAGAGGGGCAGGCGGTTGGGCATGTCCATAGAGCCCGACACATCTACCAGGAATACCAGGTTGGTAGGGGGTATTTTATCGGGATCAATTTTCCGTGCACTGGCATGCAGGAACAGGAGATGGCTCCGGGGATTCCAGGGACAATCGGACAGCCAGGATTTAAAGCCGAAAATGCTGTCGGGTGGCGGCGCTGTATAATCGAAACTGAAATAGTTCAACAGTTCTTCAACACGTACTGCATCGGGAGGCACCTGGGTATTCATGCCCAGGAAACGCCGGATATTGCTATAAGAAGCCTTATCAGTATGGATGGCGCACCCTGTTTCGGGATATTTCCTGGCGGGTACAAACTCATTTTCCACCAATGAGCTGTAGGTTTCACCGGCAATGGTACGGTTGGTACGGTCAGCAGGATTCAGGTTCCGGGTAAAAGACACCAGCCTGTTCCGTTGCAGGTTGGAAGAAGAATAGAGCATTTTCAGGACTACCGGCTGGAATTTTGTCGCTTCGAGCTTCAAACAAACGGGCTGATAGCCTTCGAGGGAGATGGTCGCAGAATCGGTTTGCCGGGACGACAGGATGCCAAAGGAGCCGCTGCTGCCGGAATAGTAAATGTACCGGGTGGAATGCAATAATATTTTGGCGTTGGATAATACGTTCTGCTTTTCATCCCTGACCTCTCCACGCAGGTAATATTGTGCAAAGGCCGGTGAAACGGTTATCAGTAAAAAGGATATGGCAGCGGCAATTTTCAACAAGGGGTCATTTTGAAATCGTGAATAAGAGCAAACGCCATTCTTCACAAACGACAGACCATCAATACTTATTCTACCAACTTATATATTTCCCGGATATTTCTTCCAAGACCATCATAATCCAGCCCATAGCCCACTACAAACTTGTTGGGAATGGAAAATCCGAGATAGTCAATGGGTATCGGGAAAACAGTTGCCTCCGGTTTATGTAACAAGGCCACGATTTTCATAGAGGCGGGTTGCTGGTGGTGCAACTGGGGCAGGAATTCACTCAGGGTTTTGCCTGTATCAACGATATCTTCTACAATGACCACATCTCTTCCAAAAAGATCTGTATCCAGGCCAATGGCAGTGATCACCTGTCCGCTTGATTTAGTGCCTTTGTAGGATGCCAGTTTAATAAAACAGATCTCGGCATCCATAGTCAACTCTTTAAACAGATCTGCCGCAAATATGAAAGAGCCATTGAGTATGGCTATAAACAAAGGTTTTTTGCCGGCATAATCTTTATCCAGTTGCTTCGCCAATACTTTTATGCGGTCATTAATCTCATTGGCAGTCAGATATGGTTCAAACTGTTTATCATGTACGCGAATTGTGCTCATAGATCAGTTTTTGTAAATGATCAGCTCCTGTCCAATCTTCAGTTCATAACCAGCCATTTTATTCCACTCTTTTAGTTGCTCTACGGTGATGCTGTATTTCCGGGCTATGCTATACAGTGTTTCTTTTGTTTGCACGGTATGGGTAATATAAGCAGCCGACGCCATATCGGTGGTACGGGGTGCAGGCGACTGTACCTGCGTCTGCGCCTGTGGCGCTACTTCGCTGGCGAGCCGGGGCCTTGCGGGCGCTTTTTCCTGCAGGTACAATGCCTCTCCTGTAGCAGGTATATCCTGTCCCTGCAAATGATTATAGTGCAATAATGATTCGAACCGGAGACCTTCTGACTGACAAATATCGTACAAGGATTCACCGGCCTGAACAATGTGCTTTTCACTGGCGCCCATTTTCCGCTTGCGCTGCAGGAACAATAGCTGGCCGGCAGTGAGCACATCTTCGCTGCGGAGGTCATTGAAGTCCATTAAGCGTCTTAATGAAACATCGTATTGCTGCGCTACAGCCAGTAATGCGGTACCGGCTTTGGCATAAACAACTTTGGTATTGTTGATGGTGAACTGACCTTCGGGCCAGGTAACCTTAGGGGTTTCTTTCACTTCTTCTTCCACGGCCTCAAACGGAGCAATGACAATGGGGCCGGTCAGCGTATTTTCGCCTGTAGCCGGCTTTTTGGGATTACCGGCCAGTATCTCATCCTGCGGCGCCAGTTTGCCCAGGGCAATTAATGAATACTGCTGCAGGTTATAATCTTCTATCAGCTTGATCAGTATCTGTGAATATTTGATGTTGGTAGCATAACCGGCTTTTTTCAGTCCATAGGCCCAGCCTTTATAGTCGGTAGGATCCAACTGAAACAGGAAGGCATAACGCTGGCTGTTTTTGAGGAAATTGGAATGGTCCATGTAGGAATCGGCGGCAGCAGTATAACTGCGGAAACATTCGCCGCGGGCATCATCATCATGGAACACTTTTTCGCCGGTCCAGGTACTTTTACACTTAATGCCAAAATGGTTATTGGACCTGAGCACGAGGTCCGATTTACCGGCCATGGTTTCATGAATACCCTGTGCCAGCTTAATGGAAGCGGGAACACCGGTACGCACCATTTCCTGTATAGCCAGTTCCTTATAAAGGTTGATATACCCGTAAATATCTTCGTTTTTCTGAGCCTTTACACACAGGGATGCCAATAATGGTAATACGATCAATAAACGTTTTAATGGCATTGACTTTATTTTTTTCGGATCAACAGTAAACCATCACGGATGGTGAGCAGTACCTGGTCTACGCGTTCGTCCTGCTGCACCCGTTCATTAAATGCCTGGATGGCGATTGCGTTCTTACCGGTGACGGGCTGTTCGAGCACCTGTCCGTGAAATAATACATTATCAGCCAATATAACCCCTCCTTGCTTTACTCCCGGCAATACCAGCTCATAATAGTCGGTATAACCTACCTTATCGGCGTCAATGAATACCAGGTCCCAGGTTTCTTTCAGGGTAGGAATGATCTCTAACGCATTTCCTATGTGCAAAATTATCTTTTCAGGGGCATTTGACCTATCGAAATTTGCCTGGGCAACAGCCGCATCTTCCGGGCGTAACTCAATGGTATGCAAAAGGCCATCTTTTTGCAAACCTTTAACAAGGCAGAGGGCGCTGTACCCGGTAAAGGTGCCGATTTCGAGGATCCGCTTTGGCTGCAACAGGGTGCTGATCATTGCGAGGAACCTGCCCTGAACATGCCCGCTGAGCATGTGTGCCTGCGGATGGGAAGCATAGGTTTGGGCAGCTACCTGCTTCAGCAGCTCATCTTCCGGGGAAGTAAAGCAATCTGCATAGGATTGTACTAATGGGGAAATGATGTCCATCCGGACAAAAATACGGATACAAGTCGGAAAAATCAGGAAGTGAAAGGTATCCGTTCAACCCAACGTGTTGGTCTTTCGGACTTTCGGGCTACCGGACTTGCTTCTAAAAGTTAGGCTGCAGGGGATGTTTGGTATAGAATTGTAGAACATGCTCCACCACTTCTTCCGGCGTATCGGCAATCTTCAGCAGTTCCAGATCGGTAGCGGAGATGTTATTGGCCTTCTGCAGCATGGTTTCCTGCATCCAGTCTACCAGGCCGCCCCAATATTGCGATCCCAGCAGGATGAGGGGAACAGGCGACATTTTACCCGTTTGGATAAGGGTAGCCACTTCAAAAAACTCATCCATGGTGCCAAAACCACCAGGCATCATGACAAAACCCTGGGAATATTTGGTGAACATGACCTTACGCACGAAGAAGTAATCGAAATTAAGATTGGCATCACGGTCAATATACGGATTGGCATGCTGCTCAAAAGGGAGTTCAATGTTCAGTCCTACAGACTTACCACCTCCCAACTGAGCGCCTTTATTGGCCGCTTCCATGATGCCAGGCCCGCCGCCGGAGATAATACCAAAGCCTTCTTCGGCCAGCTTGCGGGCCACATCTACGGTGAGCTCATAGTAGGCATGGCCGGGCTGGGTACGGGCAGAGCCAAAAATGGAGATACAGGGGCCGATTTTTGCCAATACTTCAAAGCCGTCTACAAATTCAGCCATTATTTTAAAGATCTGCCAACTTGAGTGTGCTTTTGATTCTGACCAGCGACGTTGTTTGGAGATTTTAATCGTTCCATTCATACACTAATATTTAGAGGTTGAGACCCCACTTGCTGGTTCGTGGGGACACGAACCAGGGGAGACTACAATGCCATCCGCCTGAAGTGGATGGCATTGTGTGGTTACCCACTTATATGCTTAACGGATGAATGCAGGAATTAGTTTATGCGGTGGCTGGTTTTTTTGAAATGATTAATAGCCCGGTGAAGGTGAGCAAACCATTAATGATCAGCAGTTCAAGACCGATCTCAAAGGAACCCAATAGCTGCTTTTGGTATTTATCGAGTATATAGCAGATGACGGGCGCCAATACACAGATAATGGGAACAAATTTATCCTCCACCACCCTTTTGGTAAGGATACCGAAACTGAATAAGCCCAGTAACGGACCATAGGTGTAACCAGCCACTTTTAAGATCACGGTGATCATGCTATCATTATTAATCCACCGGAATACCATTACAAACAGCAGGAAAATAACGGCAAAGGAGAGGTGTACCCGTTGGCGGATCTTTTTCTTCTGTGCTTCGTTCCAGTCTTTATTGCGCTGCAAGCCAACTAAATCAATACAAAAGGAAGAGGTCAGGGCCGTAATAGCGCCATCGGCACTGGGAAACAGCGCAGAAATGAGCGCAATGATAAAAATGGCGGAGATTACCGGCGGCATGTGCTGCAAGGCAATGGTGGGGAATAAATTATCACCCTTGGCAGTTATACCTTCCTGCGCTGCAAACAGGTGTAATAAACCACCCAGCACAAGGAATAATAAAATCACCCCCAGCATGATGAGGGAAAGGGTAACCACATTTTTCTGTGCATCCTTCAGGGTTTTAACCGATATATTCTTTTGCATCATTTCCTGGTCCATGCCCGTCATGGTAATGGTGATGAAAGCGCCGGCGGCTATCTGTTTGAGAAAGAAGAAGCGGCTGCCGGGATCGGTAAAGAATATTTTTGAATATCCTTTATCGCCCATGGCCTGCAGGCTTTCTCCCAGGCTGATATTCATGGTTTTCAGGATGTAGACAACGCATATCACCAGCCCCAGCAACATACAGGTGGTTTGCAGGGTATCGGTATACACGATGGTCTTAACACCGCCCTCGTAAGTATACAGCAATATCATGATGAGGATGATGAGTGTAGTAAGCCAGAAAGGAATATTAAAGGGCTCATTGCCAAGGATGGCATCCTGCAGAATTTTTACCACGAGGTAAAGACGGGCGGTAGCTCCCAGCGTTCTTGACAATATGAAGAAAGAAGCGCCCGTTTTATAAGAGATAAATCCTAAACGGGAACTAAGGTAATTATAAATGGAAGTAAGGTTCAGCCGGTAATACAAAGGCAGTAATACATAGGCGATCACCAGGTACCCGATGAGATAACCCAGGGTGATCTGGAAATAAGCGAAAGAATCTTTACCTACTGCACCTGGCACGCTTACAAAAGTGACGCCGCTTAATGACGTTCCGATCATACCGAATGCCACAAGCATCCAGTTGGAATTACGGTTACCGATGAAGAAAGATTCATTGTTGGAGTTGCGGGAAGTAATATACGCTACCACCAACAGCAACAGGAAATAACCAATAACAAAAGACAACAGCAGTGTGGGAGACATTAGCTATGTATTAATTAACAAACATACAGCAGAAACGGGTCTGAAGGTAATAAAATTGTGATCAATTGCAGGCTTTCCGCTTATCTTAGCAAGGCTGAAGGCCTCCACAGCACTCACTTCCGGCGCATAAGCCTGTATGGGTGCAGGCTGCAGAGCACGGTATTAAAATTATCAAATCAATATATGAAGATAGAAGCGGTAGCGGTTTTCTGCGGATCAAAGACAGGCAATAACCCGATATTCAATGAGCATGCGGCAGAATTGGGCAAGCTGCTTGCCATGCTGGGGATAAAGCTGGTATATGGTGGTGGGAAGAAAGGGCTGATGGGTTCTATAGCAGATGCTGTATTGGCGCATGAAGGAAAGGCCATGGGTGTTATTCCCAAATTACTGATAGAATGGGAACACCAGCATGAAGGACTAACGGAACTGGCTATTGTACCCGATATGCATACCCGCAAACGGATGATGTATGAGATGTGTGATGCAGCCGTCATCTTACCCGGTGGCTTCGGCACACTGGATGAGTTGTTTGAAATGGTAACCTGGAATCAACTGAAGATACACGACAAAAAGATCTACATCCTTAATTCAGGCGGTTATTATAACCACCTCATCCACCACTTAAAACAAATGCAAAAAGAAGGCTTCCTGTATGAAACGGTGGAAGAAAGGATTATTGTATGCAATACACCGGTAGAGATCTTCAATATGATTGGCTAATTAAAACCCGATGTTATAACCAAAGTTGTAGAAAGCGCGGTTACCATACGGTGAACGGTCTTCCTGCAACAGGTCATACTGGATCATGATGATAAAAGCACCACGGCCAGCCGGGATGGCGGCTCCGGCGCCTCCCAACAAGGAGGGTACTATTTTCCCATCCAGCTTCAGATCGGGTGTACCATCATAAAATTTGAATTTGCCCCAGCTATAGTTCAGTTCAGGCTGTACCTGCAGGAAGAGGTATTCAATGGGATATACACGGCCAAAGATATTGAGACCGGCCACGCCATAATTTGATTTGTATTCCGGTACATAGTAGCGGTAACGGTAGCTGGAATAAATAAAGTTCACGCCAGCACCTGCCGCCAGGTAGGGGTTAAACCGGTAACCTATTTGCGGCGATACGTTGACAAGGGTGGAATTACTGCCAAAGCCCAGGCCAAAGTTCCCGCCAAAGAAAAGTTTGCTTTTATCAAAACCTTTGCGGGGTTCTTCTTCGTCCTGTGCCAGGGTGGTAAGGTGCAGGGTGGTAAGGAGGGTGATAGCTATCAACAGTGCTTTCCTGTTCATATGGATTGAATTTAGTAAAATAAAATAGCCCCTGCAAATATACAGGGGCTATCCTATTGACGGTAAAAGCAGGTGTTATTTAGGCTTTTTTTATGCCTGCTGCCTTTTCCCGGTATTAATCAAATATCTTCCCGGCATTCAGGATATTGTTGGGGTCGAAGGTTTTCTTGATACCCCGCATGAGCTGCAACTGGGACTCATTAAAGACAATGTCCATATAGTTTTTCTGCAGCAGCCCGATACCATGCTCACCACTGATGGTGCCACCTAATTCATGTACCAGTTTAAACAAGGCGCGTATGCCCTTGATGACTTCGGGATCGTCATTGCTGTTGGCAATACCTTCCTTTTTGATACGGATGTGCAGGTTACCATCGCCGGCATGGCCGTAACATACGGCCTGAAAGTTGTATTGAATACCCAATTCTTTTACACCCCGTATTAAGGCAGGCAACTCAGCACGTGGTACTACAGTATCCTCTTCAATGGTATAGCCATCTATTTTTACCGCTTCGGCCACCCGGCGGCGTAATTTCCATAGCTCTGCTTTCTGCTGTGCGTCATCGGCAAAATAGGGTTCGCCGGCATCATAGTTGGCCAGCAGGCTGCCAATGGTTTCCATTTCTACCATTAAGGTATCCAGGTGGTTGCCATCTACTTCAATGATAAGGTGGGCGGCCGTACCCTCGGTAACCGGCACTGCCGAGCTATCTACAAAGCGGCTCACGATGCGGAGGGCATCGATTTCCACCAGTTCGAGGGCACTGGGAGTAAACCCTGCGCGGAAGATAGCGCTTACTGCCTCACCAGCCTTTTCCAGCGACTGGAAAGGCACCAGCATCAACAGGTCGTATTTAGGCAGGGGAATGAGCTTTAAAACGATCTTCGTCACAATACCCAGGGTGCCTTCACTACCTACTACCAGTTGGGTGAGGTTATAGCCGGTGGAATTCTTTAGTACGTTGGCGCCTGTCCAGATCACATCGCCGTTGGGCAATACGAGCTCCAGGTTGAGCACATAATCTTTCACCACACCATATTTCACTGCCTTGGGGCCGCCGCTGTTCTCGGCAATATTGCCACCAATGAAGCAGGAGCCGCGGCTACTGGGATCGGGCGGGTAGAAAAGGCCTTTCTCCTTCACCGCATTCTGCAATACTTCTGTAATGACCCCGGGCTCGGTGATCACCTGCAGATTCCTTTCATCAATGGATAAAATGGAGTTCATGCGATCGGTGGAGATGAGCACACCGCCAAGATGCGGTAAGGCGCCCCCGCTTAAACCAGTACCGGCGCCGCGTGGGGTTACAGGTATTTTATGCTGGTTGCAGATTTTCATGATCGCACTTATCTCTTCTGTAGTACGCGGGCGGATTACTACTTCCGGAGGATATAATAAATGCTCTGTTTCATCATGTCCGTAATTGTTGAGGGACTCTTCATCCAGCAGTACAAAACCAGCCCCGGCAATTTGCCGGAATTGTTCAATGATCGCTGTTGTCAACTTCCCCTGAGTAGCCACTGTTTCCATGTTATGATTATATTGAAAAGGGCCTCAAAAGTCGGATAAATGCGGGAGAAGAAAAAGCCCCGGACAGAAAATATCATTAACCGGTTGATTTTGTGGACTAAAGAGAGATTATCCGGCAGCAGACTGCGTTTCTTTGCACTCCGGCGCCCTCCGGGGCAGGATGATTACAGGATTATCCTGCATATTCATACAGGGTATAGAGCCGCTGGTCCTGGATGGCTGTTTTACGAAAACCTGCCTTTTGAGCTAACTCATGATACAGCACATCTATATTAGGAATCTCCCAGAAAATCTTATTCGCCTTCAACCGGGTAAAAAGATAATGGGTGTAATGACCCAGCAGGCTGAACAGTACCGTTTTCTTATTCAGTATTAATGGATTTAACTGCAACTGCTGGATGCTGTATTCGCCTGGCTGTAAAGTATAGGCTGTTTTTAAGCGGGTGAAGGCAGCAGCATACACAGTAAGCAGGCTAACACGTTCATGGTTGTTAATGACTCCGGTTATAATTGTTATTTCCGCACTGCCTTTTGTTGTTTGTAATAATAAGGCCAAACTGGCATTGGTTTCCTGCACCATCCATAATAACAGCCATGGAAAATCTTCTTCACATAATGGATGCAAAGAAATCCGGTCACTGCCGGGAGGGCCGTTTTGCGGATCGTTTATTGCCTGGTTCATAAAAATCTACACCTGTAAGGGCTTGTTTTCAAGCCCGGTCAGTTTTCAGCCATAATAAAGGGAGGATTGGGGGCAGTGTCAGTGCGGGTACACGTATTAACCAAATATACCAATGAAATCCAGGAAAACCCAGTTTAGCGCTGGTCCTTTTACGGAAGTAGCCTAAAAAAATGATGTTCTGTGCGGGAAAAAATGATGCAAACGGTAAAGATTTGACTAAACTCAATTAAGGGAGGAGGTTATAACAGCTCTCTTTGACAGTACGGTACGCAATGACCTCACCGCTTTGGCCTTATGAACCCTCACGGTTTTTACGGGAATGCCTAACTGGGCAGCCACGTCTTTTATAGTCATCTTATTATAAAAAAGCAGTTTGAACACTTCTGCGGATTGGGCGGTCAATTTGTTGATGCCCTCGTATAGCGCCACTAACATGTCTGTGGTAAAAAGGACCGGTGTACCATCCTTTTTCGTTTGTACGAGATCGGACAGGGAAAGCAACTCTTTTTTGGATGGCCGCTCCAGGTCTATGCAACTCAAATAATCATAACAGGCATTACGCACGGTAACTAGCAGGAAAGCTTTGATATCAGCCGGCGTTTTAAAGTTCGTGCGCATGGCTATTAACTTGATAAAGGTATTGACTACCATTTCTTCCGCTTCCTGCTGGTCATTGATCAGTTGTACTGCATACTGCACCATGGAAGAATAATGTTCCCGGAAGATGACCTCAATCGCCCCCGGGTCATTTTGATGAAAAGCCGGCATTAGATTGTTATCAAAGGTTGTACTCATTGTTACAGGGTTTTGACCGAATTACGGAAGTCTTACAACCATCAATAGCCAGTGGGGGATTGCCGGCCATTAAACGATACGATAAAAAAGGTTAGGATAAAGCCTGGTTTGGCAGGAAGATGATTGGATGTATGGGAAATCAACTCCAGCAAAAATACACCCTAAAATAAGCAAATCACAATCATTAACATAATCTGCCTCAAATTCTAATTATTCTATGACCATGATCTTAGCCTGGGCATCGGGAAGTACTTTTTTGCGCGGCTCATATATTTTAAGCAGGGAATCAATGTACACGGTGCCTTGCGGCTGGTAATGGGTAGCTTCCGTATAGATGTACACGCGGCCCCCATTGCCCAGGCAATCGTTTACAGCTTTGTCAATAGCCGGTTTTAGGGAATCAACAGCAGGGGCTTCATATACGGGTATATCGGTAAAATAGCGGAAGAAGTCTTTAAGTTGCCAGGCATCCTGCAGGAGTATGATGTCCTTATCCTTACGGGCGGCTGCTTTTACTTGTTGTATTTTGGTGTAGTACTGGTCGTTATTGAGGTCCTGCATCCACCGAACACTTCCAAAGAAATTGATTGTGAATAACATAAGACTGATAGCAGCCACAATGAACACAGGTTTTACAGGCCCCCATCCTTTAAAAGGCGGCAGGCCCTGCCCCCCATATTGAAGAGCGCCCAGCAGCAGCAGCCATACCAGTACAACCTGGAATATCCAGAATTCCAGGATTTCCGGCATCCAGAAGGTAAAAAAGGCGGAATAGATAATGCCCGCAATCATCAGGGGCGTAACCACCTTACCTGCTGCAGTGCTGATGGTTTTATACCGCCGGACGAAACGGATGACCAGCCATAGCATGATAATGCCCAATACCACACAAAGGAAGGTCAGGAAAACGGCCAGGGAATGGGATATATGACGGGCCAGGTACATTTCATCACCCAGGGAATGGGTAGACAGGGATCTGCTTAAATATTTTTCTACAGGAGGGAGGCGAAACACAAAATGACCGCCGATAAAAGCATGCGAATACCCCGTGGCAACCAGTAAAGGCGTTTTACTGTTAAGAGGCTTCCAGTGTGCTTCCTGTTGTGCATATCCTTCCAGCCAGTTGGTCCATTGGGTGAGGCTATTGTGTCCCTCCAGTACCCACCCTATCAGGAAATAGGTACCACCTACCAGCACAATACCTGTTAGCGCATATTGCAGCAAAGATGGCAGGAATGGAACGTTTTTGCGTTGCTGCCATAGTTTATACAGTATTACTACCGTGAATAAGGCATGTACCTGGTGAAAGAGAATGGCCAGCACATGCAGCAAAGCCACCTTCCACACATCGCCCTTCTGCCAGTTTTCCCTGGTAAGGATATACAGGGCCAGTAGCAAAAGAAATATCGGCGGCGCATATACTTCAATATTGACGCTGTAGAACCAGGGGCCGAAGGAAAAGGCAATAACGGTGAGGCTTATGACCGACTGCCATACCGGTATGCGAAAGCGGTTCCGGAAAAAATTATATACTACTACCATGGTACCACTCCCCCACAGGGCAGTAAAAATCTCTACCAGGTAATAGTCCTTAACACCGGGCAACAGGGCCTGGCTGAAAACGAGCCAGTAATGCGCAATAAAATGGTATAGCAGGTGATGCGGATGAAAAGGATCTTTATTGGTGATGATGCCATTCAGGTAACCAATGGAGTCATGGGGACCTGAAAAGTTGGCCGCCAATGTACACAGGAAGAATATAAGTGATCCGGCAAAAACAAACAGTTGCTCCGGAACTTTCGGACGCCGATTCATTAATACGGTTTAAGTGAGCTATTGGCTTGTCAGCCTTTAGCTGTTAGCTTTCGGGCCACAATATACATTGCATTATTTGGTAATGAAAGCGAATTTATCCTTCCATTTCAAAAACCATTTCTCGAATAAATGGTAAGCGGCAATACTGATGGCAATGGAAAGCAACAGCCCGATAACAGCCGAAGCTGCCGCTACCCATAGTTTATCCTCCTGCCAGCCTAGTTTTACGACCACCTTTACAGCCGCATACATACCGAGCAGGTGCAGGCAATATAATCCATAGGTATAGGTGCCCAGTTTGCTAACGAGCTTAAACCGGCTCATTTTAAACAGGGAGTTATGGGCAAAGTTCTGCTCGGCAATAATGAGGGCGAAAAAGATACCGATCACCAGTCGCTCAAAAATGATGGGAATACCATAAGGGAAAACGAATTCCTTACCCAGGGTTACGCACAAAGCGCCGATGTAAATAAAGACAATAGCAGGCTTACTGAGATGGGTAATAAAGTCTTTGAATTTGTTGGGAAAGGACACCAGCCAGGCCAGCAGGGCGCCCAGTGCCATATCACCAATGAGCGAAAAAGTATGGAAGTAACGAACAGCATGATCAGCTTCCGTATTGCCGGTATAAAATGACCGGAATATAAGTGACAACAGAATGATGGTCCCAAAGATGTATTTGTAGAACCTTACCGGTACAAATTTGAGAATAAGCGGCCAGGCGAGGTAAAACTGTTCTTCCACGCATACCGACCACAACACCGACAACAGGATGGCATCAGGCTTCACCGGCCAGGTATGCATATAGTCAAAATTGCCGATAAGAAAAATATAGTACCAGGGATTGGCGCTTTCCTGCGGTAGCTCACCACTCATTTTTTTGAGCATGGCAAATCCTACGAAGCCAATGAGCAGGCAAAGGAAGTACAGGGGCCAGATACGCAGGATACGGCGAACATAGAAGTTGCCGATATGGATGGTACCCGTTACCTCTTTTTCCCTGATGAGCAGGTAGGTAATCAGAAATCCGCTGAGCACAAAGAAGAAATTAACGCCCAGGGTACCATATTTGAATAAAAAAGACTGGATCTTAAAAGCAGTGGGTGCTGAAGTCTGGAGATAACTGAAGAACGACAGGTAACAATGGTGCAGGAACACCACCAAAAAAGAGATGAACCGCAATCCATCAAGATTGGGAAAGAATACCTTTGCTTTGGCAACAGGTGTTGCCGGAGGTATGGGGATCGTACTGGCTTGGATTAAGGTCATTTATCGATTTTTTGAATATCCGTCATTTACTTCCTCCCCAGCACATCATCAATGCTTACGCCGATCATTTGCTCCAGTTCCAGCCTGGCTACACTGAAGTTGCGCTGATAGTCCAGCTTAAGCATTTGCTGTTGGTAGTAGGCATTCTCCGCTTTCTTAAATACTTCAGGCGTGATAAGCCCATCGGAAAAATCTTTCTCCGCCAGCTTGTATTCCGTGTATTCGGATTGCGTCATACGGGTTTGGAGATCGAGCTTTTCCTTGTGCATCAGGTAATCCTCATACTTGGAAAGTACCTGTTTCCTGATCTCCCGGTAACGTTGGTTCTTTTGTGCAACGGCGATGTACTGGTTTTCCCGGGCGACCTTCACCTCATTGGCACGCTGGATAAAAAAGTCCAGTGGCAAATTGAGGCTGAGGTTGTATTTCGGGTACAGGGTAGCCTGGTCGCTGGGGGCCGTGCCTTTCTCAATGGTATATTGATTCACGTTGGCCGTGGCCGCGATAACGTTCAGCCAACTGCCTTTGGCCCTGCGTAACTGGTAAGTAGACACGTTTACATTGCGGTCGGCAATCTCAAATTCGGGGTTTTGCAGGGCCAGTTGCACCAGTCTTTCCCGGATATCCGTTATACGGCTGGTATCCAGGTTGGCATGGTAAGTAGACACATTACGGCCAGTAGGTTGCTGGGCCTGTACGGTGACGGTGGCCAGTATCAGTAAGCAGGTTCCGGCGATTATTCTGTTCATGGTCTTAAGGTTCATGTTGATTGTTTGCATCAGCGTTTGCTGAATCGTATAAATGTAATTTCAAAAATATGGCCAATGCGGAATAAAAGTACAACACTCCGGGGTATTGGCCGATAGCGAGCTGCGAAAACTGCGCCACCATCCAGCTAAATACGGAAACAAGGTTGGCCACATACAGCGCTTTGTTATCAGGATCCCTTACGCGGTAAAAATACCGGATGCCCGTGCGCAGGATCACAAAATAAAAGATCAACAAAAAGGCAAGGCCAATAGGCCCTTGTTCCATCATGGTGGCCATATAGGCGCTGTCGGGCGGGATTAGCGACAGGTAATGGCCAGGATTGTAACGTTGTCCAACCACACCGGCCGTCATTAATCCTCCTCCAATGGGATGGCTGTATACATAAGGCTGTACCAGTTTACGGTTCAGGTCGCGTACCAGGGCCGAAGGATCTTTGGAACCTTCGAAGGTGGAACGTAACCGGTTGATGACCATGTTATCGTACACCGGCGCCACCATGAGCGCCGTGAACATAAAAGCAAAGACGCCCGAAACAATGAGGGTCCTTCGCTCATACAGGGTAAGCACACAATAAAATACGATGGAAGCCACTATCATCAGGGTAGCAGTACGCGTACCTGAGTAGCTGGAAGCCATGAAATGTATAATGGTGAGGAAGTAATACAATAAACGGTCCCGCGTGTTTTTGGCCTGCAGGGCCAGCGCCAGGATGAGCACACAGGAAGAAGCATACAGGATGCCTGCTGAGGCGGGGTCGGACAACAATCCAAAACGGCGTATAAACCCACCATTGATGAACAAGGCCACCCGTTCAGGATCGGACATGAGCCAGCGATGCTCAAACCCAAATAATCCAATCCACTGTTGCTTACAGGCATACAGGGCCTCTATGGTGGTCAGGATGATCCAGAACTTCATAAAGGTTTGTATAGCCTTCTTCGAGTTAAAAAAGCAATAGCTCATGTAATAGAAAGCGGCAAAGCTCACCTGCTTCCGGAAGAAATTGAACCAGCCGATCTTGCTGTTCATGGAAGGGTTTACGACCTGTAAAAGAAAATAAGCAAGCAGGATCATGGTCCATATGGTAATGGCATGGCTCCAGAATTTGCTGGTAATTTCTTTTTTATACTCCTGCCGGGTAATAACGCCGAGCAGGGCGAGGTAAGAAAGATATTCGGGAATAAGCCCGGTTGGTATAATGGCATCATTGCTCAACAGCCGCATGGGCAATGAGAGGAACAAGGAAATTACATACGTAAGATAAAAGCCTATAAAGGGATATACGATACACAGCAGGAAGGTAAGGATACCACCTACTCCCACCACAATACCGATACTGAGCTTGGAATCTACCAGTACAGTGAGGTAGGACATACCGATCGCTAAGAAGCCCAATATAGCCACTCCCAGGGAAGTAGCCATTTTCCTGTCAAGGAAATGGTGGTGCAACCAGGAACGTAGGGCTGCAGCCGTCTTATGTAGCACATTTTTTACCATAGGTCTAAAAGAACAGGAACTTTACAAACATACCTGCGCAGAATGCAATAGCAAACAGGGTGCTGATGATCTCGAAGGCTTTGTATTTATTTTGTTCGTTCTCCATTGTCATGCCGGATTTTAATTACTTACGACCACACTATTATCAGGCCGTTCTTTATCTTTTGGTTTCTTTTCGGTAATGGTAGCCGGTTTCTTTAAAGAGAATAGCCACCAGGCGCCTAAATGTTCTGCGATATTATACAATATAATTGGCAAAATGATCCCTATGATCACACTGGTAATCATCAGCACAGGAATGTCCTGTATATCCAGTAAGTTCACCATCACATTCCTGGTAGCAGCCGTTAACATGAGGTGCATTACATAGATGTACAGTGAATGGTAGCCAATTACGCGCAAAAAACGCATAATATTAAGCTGTTGGAGCAGAAATGATACCTGTATCACAAAAGCGCCACCGGCAAGGGCGGTAAAAGCGAAAATGGCCGGTTGCTGGTATTGCACATAATAATCATCCTGGTGCCGGAGGTTCAGATAAGTGAAATAGTGTTGCAGGAATACAAATACCGGCAGGGCAATGATGGTGGTGCGCCAGGAAGTAAGGTACTTGTGATTTTTGGTATTCAGCACCAAATCTGAAAATGCGTGCCCAACAGCAAAAAACAGGTAAAAGAACAGTACATCAATCAAAAAGCCAATCTGGATATGATTGATATGACAATATCCTGCTATGGCATACAAGATCATCCCGAGTATGACCTGCTGCCAGGGCTTTATCTTGCCATACCAATGCACCAGTGCGTATAAGACGCTTACAAAGAACAAAGCATTCAGGTACCAGAATTGTTCAATCTTACGGGGATCAATGATCAGGTTCAGGTAATCCATCGGCTCGCGCACAGCATTGGCATAGCCTGCAAACAGGAGTTGCAGGGAAACCTGGATACTGCCCCATACGAGCAAGGGATAGAAAATGGTCTGGAACCTGTTTCCAATATAATCACCAATCCCTTTACGCATAAGGCTGCTCCCTATGAAGATGCCCGATACGATAAAGAATAAGGGCATACGGAAGCTAAAGAAGAAAATGTTGAAATACTTTAGCCATTCAAAGCTTCCGGAACCTTCGCCCACATTACCAAGCCCTTCAAATACATGCCGGTAAACGACCAATAGAATAGTAATCCCACGGGCATAATCTATCCAGGGATAGCGGCTCCTGTTTAAAATTGTTTGTGCATTAAATAAATAATTGAACATGACACGGTATAAGGTTTAAGAACTACAAATCCATATTATTGGCTTCCACATTGTTCAACACCGTACCAACGAATTTTCCGCCGGTACTCTTCAGATACTGGATAGAGTCTTTATCAACTTGTCCGAGAGAAGATTTAGCCGAAAAGATAGCTATGATGCCATCTACCCAGGCAGAAAGCTCTTTACTGTCTGCATGGTTATTCAATGCGGCTCCTTCCACAAAAACAAAGTCATAGTTCTCTGCAATTTTAGGCAGGTTTTCCAACAGGTTGCTTTTAGGCAATATTTCTGAGGGGGTATGATTATTTTCAGTGCACCCTACCAGGTCCGTATTGGGAATGGTAGTCATGCTGGTAGTACTCCAGAACTTATCCATCACATTGCCCTGGCCGGTGAAGCTGAACTGCTCCAGGGTGGGCTTGGCGCCAAACTTCTGCGTTAAAGTATTATTGGAAAAATTGGCATCGATCAGCAGCACTTTTTTCCTGGTAAGGCTAAAGCTATTGGCCAATGCCTCAATGATGGTGGTTTTACCTTCTTTGGGTTTGGTGCTGGTAACCAGGAAGATCTTTTTACCAGAGCTGGTCAGCTCATACCTTAATTTACGCAGGTTTTCAACGAACAGGGCACCCTCTCCTTCCCTGCTCAGGTCTGTTTCCTTAAAATACTCCTGTAAAGGCTTTTTCTTCAGGTTCAGTTTGTTGAGCGAGCTGAGTAAAGGCAGCTTGGTCGCACGCTGGAAGATAGACGGTGTTTTGAAAGAAGAATCAAAGAATTCCAGCGCTATGATGATGAAAGAAGACAGGAATAAGGTAAGCATACCGCACAAACCCAATATGAGTGAGCGGCGTGATGGTTCCGGCTGAAAGGCAGGTTGCGCCACCAGGATCTGCTTAAAGTTATTCTGCGGGTTAATATCGAGGTCCAGTGAAGATTGTAAACTTCTCTTCAATTGTTCATATTCCTGTGAAGCGATGCGCAGGTCGCGCTCCATGGCATCGAGGATTACCTGGTCGCCGCCGCCTGTTTTGGTGATGACTTCATAATCTTCTTTTTGCTTGCGGAATAATGCCACGTTCCCTTCTGCTGCCAGTATCTGTTCCTCCAGGTCCGTTTTGCGGGCTATCAGGTCTTCCTGGCGCACCTGTGTCCTGTTCTGCCGTTGCTGACGATCGGTAAGGGTGCCTCCCGAATTTGTATAATCCCTGATCTTCTTTACATTGGCATCAATACGGTCCTGCAGCTTCCTGATCTCCTCATCTGATTTACCATTCTTTTCTATCTCCAGGTTCTGGTTCTCTTTATTCAGGGCCATTATGGCAGCATTGTTATTAACAATACTACTGCCGGTACCTTGGCTATTCAGGTCATTTAATTGCGATACAACCGACCGCAGCTCACCCTTTAAATTATTGAGCTTGGCCTGTTCCTGTTGGTAATTGCTGGTTACGCCCTGTACTACGGTCATGGCGGCGGAGGCTCTGTCGGCTACGTTGGGCGTACCGATCCTTTCCCTGAATGCCTTCAGCGATTCAGTAAGGCTGTCTACGTTTCTCTTTTTGGCGCTGGCCACACTGTCGAGCCTGGCAGCCGACTCCTGGTTACGTAATCCATAGATCACGTTAAAGAAGCGGATGAATTGCTGACCGATGGTATTGGCGATAAAAGCAGATAATTCAGGATTTTCCGACTTACAATGGATCACGAGATAGTCGGTACGTTCGGCCCGGAAAATGGTGAGATATCCCTGCAGGTATTCAGGCGCATACCCATACAGGTACATGAGATCAAATACTTTCTTTTCTTCGGGGTCAAAAGGGCTCAGGAGTTCCATGCCGGCAATCTTACGGCGCAAAAGCTGTTTGGCATGGTCCATATTGGTCAATGCATATACATTGCTCTTCTTTTGTTCATCATTGAGGCTGCGGAAAGGCTTCAGGTCTTCCAGGTCATGCAGCAGTACTTTATAGGAAAGCATGCTCATTACTTTGGGTGACCTGAAAGTTTCAATTACGTTATTAAAGCGTAGATCTATTTCATAGAAGTTGAGGCCGGCCTCTTCTTTGATACTGACCTTCTGCTCCATGGTGAAGCCGGTAGAATACTGGGCATAGGACGCATAGCTTTTGGGTTGAAAGAGCGTAAATACAAAACCTGCTACCAGCCCCAATACTGTACAGCCAGCAATGATCCATTTCTTACGCAGGAGCGAGTACAATAAATACAACAGGTCCATAAAGGGTTCTTTTTTTTGTGTGTTTCGAGGTGAAAAAGTACCAAAAAAAACCGGGAGACCATAATGGTTTCCCGGATTTTGATAAGCTAGGTCTTTTTTTCAGGGTCTGGCCCTGATTGGATAAAGGCGAGCCATCCCGCTTCCGGAATGGCTCACCTTCGTTATAAGCAAGGCTTATTGATTAGCCTTTATCATTTTACTTACCTGTACCGGTTTACCATTTACATTCAAAGTTACCATGTAGATACCAGTGTTCAGATTGGCACTTCCTGTATTTACGCGGAGGGTATTGTACCCTGCCGCCAGTTTGCCAAAGGCTTTTCTGAATACCAGCTTTCCGCTGAGGTCATAAACATCTACGCTAACGTTATTGTCGGCAGCAGTGTTATTGAAATCAAGGTTTACCTGGTCAATGAACGGATTGGGATACATACGTCCTTCTGTTACTTCCTGGGTAGCCTGTGCCGTTGTACGGGCAGCAGCCTCTTCGGTAACGGTGCCGGTCATTTCGCCGGGCTTGGTCAGACCGCCATTCAGTACAGTACCACCTTCCGGAACGTCATCGTATGCCTGAACAATGATACCACCGTTGAAGCCGTAAACCGCTGTTTCAGTAGTAGAGAAGTCCAGTAATAACTCACCATTTGAATCGGACTGTACATCACCAATGTACACGATCTTGGTAGAGTTCATCCAGGAGTTCAGGTAAACAGTGCGACCATTGATGGTATAGGTACAGGTATAGTTACCGGCAAACCATCCGTTGGTGCTCATACTGTTGAAGAACCCGATCCTGTAACGCTTAGCCATATTCAGGCCACTGAGCTTCATTTGAGATTGCTGGGTATTGTCGATCCAGAAGTTGGACTGTAATACCACATCCGGAGCAAAACCTGAATTGTTACCAGTGATCACACCAAAGTTATTGTCACCGTTCATCACCTTCGTGATGCTCAGGCTCATGCCACTTGGTTGGTTAGACTGGTTGGGCAGGTTATTGAACGTATAGAAGTCGGTGGGCAATGTGGCCAGGTTGTACCAGGGCGCCGGTGCGTTGTACTCTGTAGCGAAGTTGAAGTTCACATAAGTAATAGCCATCGGTGTAATGGTCTTGCCAACATTGCTCCAGTCGGTATATACACCGCCTACTTTCGCACGTACACGGTACCAGTATTTGGTATTGGGTGTAAGACCCGTGCTGGTGTAAGTAGTTGTATTGGCAGGCAGATCAACAGTGGTCACATTAGCAAAAGCTGCATCTGTGGCGCGCTGTAACTGGAATCCGCCAACTGCGTCTTCATTGTTTGTCCTGTCAGACCAGCTCAGGATAGCAGCATTCCTGTCCTTAGGCTCTACATACAGGTTAACCGGGTTGAGGTTAAGACCTGGAGCGAATTCTTCCAGTTGAACCGCTGTGAAGAACATATAGGTAGCACTGCTGAGCTTGGTCATATCTACCGTGATCACACCAGCAACCGGCGTGAGGTTATTGAGGTTGGCTGTCTGGTTCGTATTGTAACGGGCATTGAGTGTATCGCTGGAGCTACCGGAAACGTAGCGGGCAGATGCATCCAGGCCTTCGTTTTGTGAACCAACAACGATCACATTATAACGTTTGCTGTTATCCAGACCACTAAAGACTATTTGCTTGGTATCGCCATTATTATGCCACCAGCCGCTCTTCAGTACTATATCAGGATATACACCGGAGTTATTGCCGGTTTCATGACCGATCGGTGAAATACCAGCCCATCCGCCTATCAACTGGAAGCTGAATGGTGTAGTGGCATTGTTTTCATCTTTCAGGTTGTTCAGCGTAGTACCGTTGTTACCGTAGGCGTTGATATTGTTCCACGGAGCCGGTGCCGCATCACCATAGTTACCTACGTTGATATATACAGAACGGGTGTTCTTATCGGTCACTGCGATGGTAACCTCACTGGTCACCTCAGCGCCTTTATCATCCACCGCCTTCACGGTAAAGGTAGCGTTGCCCAGGTCGCTGGCTGTCGGTGCAGCAATGATCCTGTAGTTATTACCACCCAGTGATTGCAGCGTAAGATAAGAAGGCTGGTTCACGATAGAAACCGTTACCACATCACCCGGTGTATCGGTTACAGTGAAGTCATCCTGGCTATTAGCATCTGTCTTCATAGCAATGCTGGCCACCAGACCTGCAATAACGGGCTTATTGTTGGCGGTCGTAATGGCTACCGTGTCGCTGGTAGTACCCAGGCCGTGGTTGTTGGAACCAGCCACATAATAATAGTACTGTGTGAATGGCAGTACAGCCTCGTCCGTATAGGTATTTGCATCAACACCAAGTGTATTCAGCAAGGTATAAGGGCCTTCCTGGCTTGTTGCGCGGTACACTTTATAAGAATACTCGTTGTAAGCCTTATCGGTCCAGTTGAGGTGCACACCTACGCCTGCTTCGGCTTCAGCCACCAGGTTAGCTGGTTTGGCCGGTGTAGTACCGTCGTCGAATTGTGCGTCCATAACGAAGGCGTTCAGCACACCACCTACACCAGGATTAGGATCGCCGATCATGGTAATGATCACATCACCATTGGCGGCGGGCTGTACCTGGTAGATCGTATCGGTAATAGTGGCATTCATGAAGTAAGGAATAGCCACAGATTCGTTACCGATCTTATAGGTAGTAGTGGAAGTAGCCGTTAAACCGCAGAAAGTACAGTTGTTGCTACCCATGAAGATGAAGTTATACTTCTTGGCTACATCCAGTCCGCTCACAAGGATACGCAGTGTATCCACAGCAGCACCACCCTGCCAGGAGAAGCCCCAGAAGATACCATCTTTCATTACGTTGTTGGGGTATACGCCGCCACCCAGTACACCGGCATCAGAAGCACCGAAGGTACCACTCAGCTTACTAACACTTACAGTGGTGGTAACACCCTTGGTATTCTTGAGGTTACTCATGTTGAAGTTACCGGATGCAGTTTCCACATCATTCCATCCTGCAACGCCACCGGTGTAATACTTCATATTCACCTGGATGGTTTCATTGGGATCATTCTCATTTACAATGATGGTAAATGTCTTGTTGCTCCAGCCGCCGTTTCCATCATCCGTTCTTACCGTCATGGCATAAGTACCACTGGAAGCGAGGTTGGGCTGCAGGGAAATAGAAGCGCGGCCATTGCCACTGTCAACCAGCGTAGCAAAAGAAGGCTTATCTACCACAGTCCATACGATGGAGCTGTTACCATCTGCGTCATTGGCTACGAGCGCAAGACTGCGGGCCTCGCCTTCATTCATATTTACGTCGGCAATGGCGTTGATATTAGGCAGGCTGTTGTTATTAACAACCATGTTATACACGATCGTATCCTTTCCACCAAAGGCATCAGTAACATATACGGTGATCGCATAAGCACCCTGATCGGCTATAGATGGAGCAGACACGATATCAACACCACCATTGGTCTGATTTTGCAGTGTAGCAAAATAAGGCAGGTTCTCTGTGCTGAAGCTCAGTGCATCCCCATCAGGATCATTGGCATGTACAGTAAGGGTATGTACAGTACCGTGCTTGATGGTAAAGTCTTCGAAGGTTACAAAAACAGGGGCCGTATTGGGGGTCACCACGGTTATTTCGTTGCTATAAGCAGAAGGATTAGCCAATCCGGTAGCCCGTACCTTATAATAATAGGTAACATTGGCAAACAGTGTAGTGTCGGAGAAAGTGGTAGCACCTGCAGGTACAGTCGCCACTACACGGTAATTGCTGTTGTCGGTCGGAGACCTCCAGATTTCAAATCCTGTTTCAGTAGCAGAATTGTCATTCCAGGTAAGATCTACCGTAGTGGGAGACACTGGGGTTGCAGCCAGTCCGGAAGGAGCTGTAGGCGCTGCCGGTGTAACCTGGGTAGCTGCACTGGAAGGAGCAAAAGTAAAGTTCTTCAGGTGGTTGATCTCTTCAGCCACCATAGCACTGTTGAAGATGTAGATATCATCAATCTTACCGGCAAAATAATCGCTACTGGTAGCGGCCTGGTTAAAGGCCACATCGCTGTTGCTGGAACCGGAATAACCGATACGGGCATTATTGGAAGCAGCAGCTACCACACTGGTAATACCGCCCAGGTCATTGTTAGCAGCCACTTCTACACCGTTCAGGAACAGCTTTAATGAATTTACATTGTATACAACAGCCACATGATTCCAGTTGCCGCTGATCCAGTTGGCATCGCTGGCAAAATTCTCCAGGGTAGCCACTGACCGGGTGCTATTGCTGGCAATGCCAGCTTCCAGATCACCATTGTTAAAGCGCAGGGCCAGACCATTGGTGCTGTTGCCAAAGTCGAAGATCACTTTCCTGTTGGAAGTAGAAGTAGGATTGATCCACATGGCTACCGTACGTTGGGAATAACCGCCATCGCTGGGGAAACCACCGTTATTACTGTTGTTAACAGTAGCGTACTGGCTACTGCCGCTCAGGTTCAATGAATGTGAACCTTCTTTGGGAGAAGCATTGCTATAAGTAGCACCGGTGAGTGTAAGGGTGCGGCTACCGCTGCCGTTACTGTCGCCACCGTTGTTATTGACTTTCCAGTTCACTTCTACGATGTTGCTGGCATATACAGACTCACCGCTAAGACCTATCGCTCTTATCTTATAATAATATTTGGTATTGGCTACCAGACCAGAGTCGGTATAAGAAGTACCTGTTACAGTGGCCACCTGGGTATAGGTGCCGGCCGGCGTAGCTGAACGCAGGATCTCAAAACCAGCCTCGTTGTTACTGTTATCAGTCCAGGTAAGGTTGATCTTGTTATGAGCAACTCCTGTTGCTACCAGGTTGGACGGAGCAATAATAGTGGGTGTTATGAATTCTGTGGTAGACAAGGCACTGTTGGGAATAGCCTGTTTGGCCAGTCCGGCATTGTTTTGCCAGCTCCAGGATACCGCATCACCTCCGGTACCATCAAAGTATGCCAGGGCAATGGCATGCTTACCAGCAGTAAGGTTAATGCTGGCGGTTTTGCAGGTGTTGGCATGTACGCCATCATGGCTGATCAGCGCTGTATTGCTGAAGGCATACCCATTGTCGATGTACAGTTTGCTGCCATCGTCGGAACAAACCTCAAATGTATAGTTGGCTGTAGTGGGTATGTCGATATAACCTTCCCAAAGGAAACCAAAATTGTCCGTGCGGTTCCTGGGCGATACATTGACGTTGCTGATCGTACCCGATTTAACAGGGGTCAGGTTTTGGAAGTTCGGCAACGTGCTCCAGGTGCCTTCGAAATATTTATAGGTAAGACCATTCACTGCGAGTTTCGTAGAAACAGTGACCTGGTTACTGGGTGCGGAATAATTACCAACAGCATCACGGGCTTTAACATGGATGGTATAAAGCTGTCCGCTATCCAGGTTGGCAATAGTAAAGGTTGTTTGTGTAGTAGTATAGGTCTTAACACCGTTAATAAAGATGTCATATTTATCAACACCTACATCATCGGTAGAGCCTGTCCACTGTACGTTCAGATAAGTAGTGAACGCATTCAGCAGTTTCAGGTTAGAAGGAGCAGTGGGACCTGTATTGTCTACGGCTGTTTTAGCGCCTGCTTCATCGCTCACAACAGCAGCACCGGAAGCCCCTACAGCACGTACTATATAATAATACTGTGTATTAGAGGCAAGACCGGTATTGGTATAAGTAATCGTATTGGCCGGTGTGATGGTCACTAACTGGTAAGGACCACCAGGATTGGTACTGCGATAGATCTCAAAGCCTGTTTCATTTTCACCGGCATTGGGATTATCACTCCAGTCGAGACGGATGCTCGTCAGGGAAACAGCAGCGGCAGAAAGATTCTTGGCCGGCTCGGGTTTGGGCAAACCATCTGCATGGATCACTGTAAAGGCAGCAGAAGGCAACGCGCCACAACCGAATTGTTCCATCACTTTGGCAGTATAGGTCCCTGTTTGTGCAACATAGGTACTTTCCGTGCCTACTGTGGTAGCGCCCTGCAGCCATTGGTAAGAGACATAACCTTCCGGTAATTTCAGCGGAACAGAAGTGCTTCCATCAGGAGCAGGCAGCACTTTACTTCTCATACCATCCACCTGTATGTCGGGTGTCTGGGTGATAGGTTTGGAGCTGATCACAGCCGGTATCGGAGACCAGACAGACCAATCGCCGGCATTACTTCTTTTGAAGCGCACACGGTAGGTACCAAATGACCTAACGGTAATTTCATTACCGGTATAGCTTATGATAGAAGTACCATCAATAATAGTATGTGAATTGTTGGTGGTGGTAGCGATGGTAACACCGTCTTTTTGCCACTCATAGTTGGTAAATCCTGCCGTAATACCCAGCTTCACATTGATGGGAGAATCGGGGCAAAATTCATTGCGCTGGAAGAATATAAGGGGGTTGGCTTTATGCGCCGTATTCATGAAATCTATAAAACCGGCTTCAGCCCAGTGTTGGTTCCATACGCTATGGCCAAGATCGGGATACAGCGTATACTTTACAGCCGAACCTACAGCCTTTAAAGCGTTATATACACCTATGGAAAAACCGGGTGTAGGATTACTGTCTTTGCCACCGCTGGCAAACCAGATGGGAATGTGTACGAAATCATTAAAATTGGTAGCGCCGGTAGCCGCAGCAGAAGGAGCGGCAGCGGCTATGCGCTGTGGATAAACAGAAGTGATGGACCAGGCAGTAGCGCCACCATTGGACAAACCGTCTACCAATACCCTGTCAATATCCAACCGTGAATATTTAGCCAGCGAATCTATTACTCTTAAAACAAGGTTATACCAGGGCGTATAAGGAGCCACGCCCCAGTTGCTGGAGCAGGAGTTGCCATTTGTAGCGATCTGGGGATAGAACAGAAACCCATCGTAAGAACCATTGTCTACCCGGTCACGGAAGGTCTTTCCACCATGCGCCAATTGGCGTTCATTGTTGTAAATGTTTCCGTTAGAATTACAGCCTGGCTCACCGGCGCCATGAAAAAATAACATGACGGGGTATTTTTTGCTGGCGCTATCGGGATTCGAATAGCTTTTAGGGAATTTCAACCGGAAACTCATCCCTTGTCCGAGGTTGATGAAGTAGGCCTTGTAGGAACTATTATCCCAGGCGCCGTTACCGGTGCTGATCCCATTGGATGCAACACTCACCCATTTTTGCAATCCTGCAATGTTGGGGTTAGGATTAGCTGCCGTTCCCAGAGCCGCAGATGAGTTCCATCGAACGATGGGATCTGCCGGATTAAAAACGTTCTGTGCCTGCAACATGGCAACACAAAACAACATACTTGTTGTGGTAAGAAGTAGTATTCGCTTCATAATACGCTATGGTTAAAAACGTTAAATCGAGTTCGTGTAAAACCTGATGAACGGCTTTAAATGAGGATATGATTCCCGGACTTGTTACAGCAAAGGAGGCATATTGGAGATGACTCAAGGATGGTTTTGTCTAAGAATAATGAGGTAAACAGCAGAGAGGTATTCTATGGGATATTTGGAGGGAGGCTTATTGGAGATGGGGCAAAAGTAACAATCTTTTCTAAAAAGCGAAATTATTTAACTAAGATATTCAATCCAATAACCACTTCCGGGTATTTTTGACAAAGGTCAAGGGGCGATTTAAAAAAAACAGAATAATATTGCGCCGGGAATCCATCTTATCTTCATTTGCGTGATATATACAATCAACATTATTTTTTGGGCCAGCCTGTTTATCATCTTCTATAGTTATATAGGTTATGGTATCCTGCTGTGGATCATTCTACGCATTAAATCGGTATTCAGCAGCAAGAGCCGGGAACCGGAAACCGGGAAGCCGGAGCCAGCCTGGCCGGCGGTAGCGCTGGTAGTAGCGGCGTATAATGAAGAGGATTTTATTCTACAAAAAATAGAGAACACCCTGGCGCTGGATTATCCGAAAGACAAGCTGGAGCTGATTTTCATCACGGATGGATCCAGCGATAACACGCCCGCGATTATCAGCCGGCACCCTGGCATATTATTATTACACCAGCCCGAGCGCAGGGGTAAAGTAGCGGCCATGAACCGGGCCATTCAGCATGTTCAGGCGCCTCTTGTTATTTTTTGCGATGCCAATACCCTATTAAATAAAGATTGTGTACGGGAGATCGTAAAACATTATGAAAATCCCAAAGTGGGGGGCGTGGCCGGTGAAAAAAAGATCATGCAGCAGGGAAAAGATGCTGCGGCAGCGGCGGGAGAAGGCTTGTACTGGAAATATGAATCCTTCCTCAAAAGGCTGGATTCTGCCTTATACACGACCGTGGGAGCCGCAGGTGAATTATTCTCTGTACGGAAATCATTGTTTGAACAAGCACCGGAAGGGACCATTATCGAGGATTTCGTGCAGTCTTTAAAGCTGGTGATCAATGGATATGTAGTTCGCTATGAGCCCAATGCCTATGCTGCCGAAGCACCCTCGGCCAGTATCAGGGATGAGATGAAACGTAAAGTGCGGATTTGTGCGGGCGCCTTCCAGGCCATGGTCTTGTTGAAAGAGCTCTTTAACGTGTTCAAATACCCGGTGGCCTCATTCCAGTTCATTTCCCACCGCATCCTGCGCTGGACGGCCTGCCCGGTAGCCCTGGTACTGTTGCTCATCAGTAACCTGCTCATTGTGGGGCTGGGGGGCGGTATCTTTTACCAGGTGGTGCTGGCTGGACAGCTATTATTTTATATAATGGGTATCACGGGCTGGATCTATGCCAGCCGTAATATCCGCCTGAAAGCCGTGTATATTCCGTTTTATTTCCTTTTTATGAATCTCTCGGTATTTATCGGCTTCAGTCGCTTCCTGCGGAATAAACAAACCGTATTGTGGGAAAAGGCTGCCCGGCAGAAGATAGCCTGATCACTATAAAATACCACGTAATGGGTATTTGTAGTTTAATAGCAAAAGTGGACTTTTGCCATATAATAAAAATATAATAAGCGCGGAAATTTGGTTTATTAATTTTTGTTATTACTTTTACCGGCGAAAGTAAACCACTCCACCTCTTAGTTCAACTATCCTTTTGGAAACGGCGATAAGGCCAAAATGAAATGATAGCAGCTTATTCTCGATCCCACGAATCCTTGAAATTCCCCTGTAACCTGATTTCACATCAGATAATCCACATACCATCCTGTAAAGCCTGATACGATCATTCCGTACGGCTTGCCTGTTAAATTAGATTGTTCAATACCCATGTAAGCCATGTTAGTCCAACAACATGCCTGTTGAAAAATTGCGAATTTTTCTAAAGCTTAACTTATTCCCTGCATGAAAAAGCAAATACTCGCAATTGATGACAGTAAGGCAATACGTTTTTTGTTGCAAACTGTACTCGGCAAAGATTACACGGTGGTAACGGCTTCTGATGGATGTTCAGCTATGTATTGGCTATCTAAAAGAAATCTGCCCGACCTGATTATTACAGATGCCCAGCTTCCAGATATGCAGGATTGGGAACTGATAGAACAGCTTACCTCGAGCGGTATTTACCGCGATATACCAGTAATGGTTATCTCGTCGCTCGACAAAGCACAGGTAGATGCCAAATGCGCAGAGTTTGGCGTGGTAGCAAATTTTACCAAACCCTTTAATCCGGTTGACCTCATTAATGCGGTACAACGGATTATCAATGATACCAGGGTGTCGCCAGCCATTGTGGCACATGCCAGTTAATTCGTAATACCTGAGTTTTTAAATCTCATAACCTTACTTTATGGAACTAACATTTTTACAAGGCGAAAAGGCAACAAAGAGAGTTTATAAGCATTTTACCATCAATGCCCAGACTGCCTCCCCTACAACAGAGCAGCAGAAGCTGGAATTCTTCTATATTGGTAAAAAGGCTGATAATATCAGTAGTCTGATCAACGTGTTCGAAAGTGGTTATGCGGCGGAGTCTGTAAGCAATGCCAAATCCATGCTCAGGCGCCTGCTGAACAATTCAAAAAATATTAGCCTCCCCGATATCATTATTGTTGAAGCCCCTATTGGCATTGAGCAGTTGCGCGACCTGCACCTGTTCCTGCTGATGCACAAAGGGCTTACACCGGTTCCCGTGGTAGTGGAAGCTACCAACGCCACACCTGCAGAAATTGAACGCTTCAAGAATTACAGTTTTGTGGACGACATCATCTTTTTACAGGACTATAACCGCCAGCGCCTGCTGCGGAAAGTAAGTTTCCTGAAGAAGCTGAAGCACAAATTTGTCAATGAGCTGAACAGCCGCGTCATGGAAACCAACCTTCAGGTAACCTCTCCTGCCAGCCCTGTTCTTAAAAGAGCCTTCGACATGCTGATAGCCGGCCTGTTGTTGCTGGCGTTGACCCCGATATTCTTACTGGTTGCCCTGGCCATCAGGCTGGAATCAAGAGGCCCTGTTTTCTATATTGCCAAACGCGCCGGACGTGGTTATAAGATCTTTGATTTTTATAAGTTCAGAACGATGGCCGTAGATGCCGACAAGAAGGTGGCTGAACTAGCCCACATGAACCAGTACAATGCCAGTGAAGCAGGCGCTATGTTCTTTAAGATCAATAATGATCCCCGTATTACCAAAGTAGGCGCTTTCTTACGCAATACCAGCCTGGATGAATTACCCCAACTGGTCAATGTGCTCATCGGCGACATGTCGCTGGTAGGTAACAGGCCTTTACCCTTGTATGAGGCAGCATCCCTGACTACCGATGAATGGGCCAAGCGTTTTATGGCTCCCGCAGGTATGACCGGATTATGGCAGATCAAGAAAAGAGGTAAAGAAGACATGTCAATTGAAGAGCGTATTAACCTGGATATTGATTATGCCGACAGGTTCAGCTTTATGTACGATCTGTGGATCATGGCTAATACACCATCGGCCCTGATCCAGCGCACGAATGCCTGATGTGATATTTTATATAGTTCATTAGTTTTCTGCCGGGAAGGTTCCTCACTCAGCCATCCCGGCAATTTTTTAGTAGCTTACCACAAAAAGAACCCGACATGCGAAAGGACCAGCCTTTCATATCCATCATTACTTTAAACTATAACCAAACCGACGTCACCTGCGATTTCCTGGCTTCCACCCGCAACCTGAAGTACCGGAATTTCGAGATATTGGTTTGTGATATGGCTTCTGCTGTAGACCCCACCCCTAAAATTGAGACAGGTAATTATCCCAATACCCGTTTATTGCTGAGCAAAGAGAACCTGGGTTTTGCCGGTGGCAATAACTGGGGCATGCGCCAGGCCAAAGGCGATTTCATGTTTATCGTGAACAATGATACCGTGGTTACAGATAACCTGCTGGACGAATTGCTGAAGCCTTTTTATGAAGACGATTCGATTGGCGTTACCTGTCCCAAGATCAAATATTTCGACCAGCCCAACGTAATACAATATGCAGGTTTCAATCCCATGAATAATTTTACGGGACGTACCACCAGCATTGGCACACATGAGGAAGACAAGGGACAATACGATACTTCCGGCATTACCTATGGCGCCCATGGTTGCGCCATGCTGGTAAAAAAGGAAGTAATAGAGCAGGTGGGCATGTTCCCGGAGAAATTCTTCCTGTACTATGAAGAGTGGGATTGGTCGGCCAGGATACTGAAGGCCGGATTTAAGATCTGGTATACTGCACCGGCCGTTATTTACCACAAAGAATCCCTGAGCGTAGGTAAGGCCAACCCCATGAAAGTGTATTACCATACCCGCAACCGCATTTTATACATGCGCCGCAACGCCCGTTTTTTCCCTTTATTGGTATTTACAATTTATTTTGGCTTGTTTGCAGTACCTAAAAATACGATCAGCTACCTGTTGAAAAAGCAGTTCACCCATCTGAAGTTCTTTTTGAAGGGTGCTGCCTGGAACCTGTACTCATCCAGTTATTCACCGGTATAGTTGAACATTGAGCATTGAATATTGAACATTATTATGATACAGAACATTCTACATATACTCTTTTTTATCCTGTTCATATATTTTGCGATCAATACGCTGTACTTCTTTATAGCGTCGGTGGCGGCTAAACTGTACCGCCCGAAAGCATACCAGCCCAACCCTTCCAAAAAACGTATTGCAGTACTGATACCTTCCTATAAAGAAGACCATATTATCGTGAACACTGCCCGCAAAGCTGCAGAGCATGACTATCCCGCCAGCCATTTCAAGGTGTACATTGCTGCCGATCAGCTTCAGCCTGCCACGATCGCGCAACTGCGGGCTATCCCCCATGTAGAGGTACTGGAAGTACAGTTTGAAATTGGCTCAAAAGCACGCTCCCTGAATAAGTTATTGAACTGGATACCGGAGTCGGCCTATGATGTGGCAATTATCCTGGACGCCGATAATATTATGAAAGCCGGCTGCCTGGAGAAGGTGAATGCTGCTTTTCAACGGGGATTCCGGGCCGTGCAAAGCCACCGTATTGCCAAAAACCGCAATACGCCGGTGGCCATACTGGATGCCATGAGTGAAGAGATCAATAATATGATCTTCCGCAAAGGCCAGCGGGCATTGGGTTTCTCCAGCAATACCATTGGCTCGGGTATGGCCTTTGAGTTTCATAAGATCAAAGAGATCTACAACAAGCCCGGTATCCTGGGCAACCCGGCTTGTGACCGGGAGGTGGATTTTGAAATTATGAAGGCCGGGATCTGCATTGAATTTATAGACGATGCTTATGTATTGGATGAAAAGGTGTCGAGCAAGGAGGTATTTGAAAAGCAACGCACCCGGTGGCTGGAATCACAGATCATTCACCTGCGTCTCTTCTTCGATAAGAAAGGCGGGCCTATCCCCAAAACAAAAGACTACTGGAATAAGCTGTTCTGTAACCTGGCCCCTCCCCGCCTGATCTTCCTGGCCAGCTACTTCCTGGTATTTGCCCTGTTTGTGCTGGAATACTTTACCGGCTTTTCCATTCTGTCACCATCCTACGCCTGGTGGTTTGGTTTAACGGCCATGTACGGGCTCACTTTTGTGATCGCTATACCGGGCAACTTTTATTCCCTGCAAACAGCAAAGGCCATTGCCCATATCCCCCTGCTGATCCTTTCTGTCATACGGGGTATCTTCAAGATGAATGTAGATCGTAAGGAGTTCGTACATACGCCCAAGGCGTTTACACAGGATAACTAACGTTTGATATGGGCATGCCCTGGGAATAGTTTGATATATATCAAGCTGAAATAGACGCTATTCAGCCATTATTAGTTTGATATACATCAAAAACTGTAACAGGCATTAGATTTTAATTACATGCTTTTTTCTCCTTCAATTCAAGCTGGGTTTTCCACATTTTGTACATTTTAAATGCTGGAACACGCGTTTGGCCTTTATTTTGCGTGAGTTTCCTGCTTACCCGACACCTTCTGATTCTGTTCCCTCTGATCCACTTCTAAGAAAGTCAGTGCATCTACTTTTTAAAAAACGGGGCTTTTTCATGTCGCTAATAACACCACATAGTTGTTTCCTGGTAGGATTATTGTATATTCATATTCGTAATCCGAAAAGTCCAGATAGTCCAAGCTATCCTAAATCCGAAAAATCAACCTCATGAAAAACTGTACACTCACAAGGAGGAAGTGGCATGCCCTGGCCACATTACTGCTCCTCCTCATCCTCTTATCTTTTACAGGATTTTCTCAATTGGCGCCCAAGAGCCTTACGGCTTCTAACGGACAGTTTATTGGTTTTTACCAATATACGCCTACTGACTATAATCCTAACCTGCAGCCAAAGTATCCGCTGATCATCTTCCTGCATGGTATTGGTGAGCGGGGTAATGGTCAATCGCCCCAACTGGAAGCGGTGCTGGGCAATGGTACACCGAGGAATATCAAAGACGGCCACCCTATGCGCTTTTTCTGGAATGGCAAATGGGAAACCTTCCTGGTACTCATGCCCCAGCTTTCTGCAAGCTATGGCTACTGGCAGGATTTCTATGTGGATGAAATGATCAAGTATGCAAAGGCCAACCTGAATATTGATACCAACCGTATTACCCTCACCGGCTTAAGCCTTGGTGGTGGTGGTACCTGGCATTATGCCGGGGTTACTGCGGCCAACGCCAAAAAGCTGAACTGTATTGGTGTTTGTTGCGGTACCTGCCAGAACATTACCTGGTCCAATATTACCAATGCGAACCTGCCGGTGTGGGCGTTTCACGCTTCAGATGATGCCACAGTAGGGGTTGGTTGTACTACCAGCTCTATTGCTGCCATTAATAATTTAAACCCGGCTGTTAAACCTTATATGACCATCTGGCCCACTGGCCAGCACTGGATCTGGGGCCGTGTATTTGATACTGAGTATAGCTGGCAAAACCCCAATATTTACGAATGGTTCCTGGGCCAAAATAAGAGCCTGCCGGTGAATGTAAGACCGGTGGCCAATCCAGGACCTGCCCAATCGATCACTACCGGTGTAGGAACAGTGACGCTGAATGCCTCCGCTTCCACCGACCAGGATGGTAATATTGTACGGTATATATGGAGCAAGGTTTCCGGCCCTAATTATGGAACGATCACCACTCCGGTATCTACCAATGGTATTACCACCGTAACAGGACTTATCTCCGCCGGTACTTACGAATACCAGGTAAAAGTGGTAGATAACAGGGCCGACTGGACTTTGGCCACCGTTAAGATTACCGTGAACCCCGGCGCAGGACCTAACCAGGCCCCTACTGCCAATGCCGGTACCGATATTACGATCAACCAGCCTGCCAGCAGTGCAACATTGAATGGCAGTGCCTCGTTTGACCCTGAAGGAAAGATGGCCTCTTATGCCTGGACACAACTTACAGGCCCCAATACTGCCACTATCGCCAGCGCCGCTACAGCGTCTCCTGCGCTGAGTAACCTGACGTTGGGTAGTTATACTTTCCGCCTGGTGGTAAAAGATGTGGAAGGACTCAGTGATGATGATACCGTAAAAGTAAACGTGAACGGCCCCAACCAGAGTGGTGTTGCCGTGGCCGGTCCGGATATTGTGATCGCCCTGCCTACCAACAGCACTACCCTGAATGGCTCCGGCTCTTATGACCCGGATGGTAGCGTGAGCAGGTATGATTGGTCAAGACTTACCGGTCCTACCACCTATACCATTGCCAGCCCCTCTTCCGCCACCACCGCCCTCACGGGCCTGGTACAGGGCACTTATACTTTCAGACTGGTGATATGGGATAACCTGTGGGTACCTACAGCCGATACCATTAAGGTGACGGTGAATCCCCCCACTTCCAATCAACCTCCTGTAGCCAATGCAGGAACCGATATTACGCTTACTTTACCCATCAATAATACAACCCTGAATGGTTCGGCTACTGACCCCAATGGGAATAACACCATCAGTTCTTACGCGTGGACGAGGATCAGCGGGCCTACCCAATTTACCCTGGCCAATGCAGGCGCTGCTTCTACAGGCCTGAGCAACCTGGCAGCAGGTACGTATGCTTTCCGGCTGCTGGTTACAGATGCAGGTGGACTCATCGATGATGATACAGTATTGGTAACGGTCAACGCCCCGGCCAATCAGCCGCCTGTAGCGAATGCCGGTACCGATCTTACGATCACTTTACCAGCCAACAGCGTTACGCTGAATGGCAGCGGCTCCTCCGACCAGGATGGCACGATCAGTACTTATGCCTGGAGCCGTATCAGCGGACCTACCCAGTATACACTGGCTGATGCCGCTGCTGCCTCTACTGGTTTAAGTAACCTGGCAGAGGGTACGTATGCTTTTAAGTTAACAGTAACCGACAACGGCGGGCTTACCGATAATGATACAATTGTGGTAACGGTAAAACCAGCGCCGGTGAATCAAACACCGGTAGCCAATGCCGGTACAGATATTACCATTACCCTGCCGGTTGATAATACTACGTTGAACGGGACTGCTTCGGCTGACCCCGATGGAACGATCAACAGTTATTCCTGGAGCTGGGTTAGCGGGCCTACCCAATATTCACTGGACAATGCGGGCGCCGTTTCTACAGCCCTCAGCAACCTGGTAGCAGGCACCTATACTTTTGCCCTCACTGTTACCGATAATGGCGGACTCACCCATACCGATGAAGTGAAGGTGATCGTGAATCCCGCGCCCGCTGTGAACCAGCCGCCGGTAGCCAATGCAGGTACTGATATTATTATTACCCAGCCTGCCAGCAGTACTACCCTGAATGGCTCGGCATCCGCAGATACAGATGGTACGATCACCAACTGGTTGTGGACAAAGATCAGTGGCCCGGCTACTTATACCCTGAGCGCTACAGACGTGGCGTCGCCAGGGTTGAGTGACCTGGTGCTTGGTACTTATACCTTTGAGTTGACCGTGACTGATGATGACGGCGCCACCGCAAAAGATACCGTAACCGTGGTGGTGAATTCCCAGCCTCCTGCAGGCAACCAGAATGGTGTAGCTATTGCAGGAGCCGATATTACGATCACTTTACCTACCAACAGCACTACGCTGGATGCCACTGCTTCCTATGACCCGGATGGTGTTATAAAAGCTTATGAGTGGACAAAACTCACAGGTCCGGCCCAGTATACATTGGCCAATGCCAATGCTAGTGTAACCACCCTGAGCAATCTTGTAGAAGGAACTTATACTTTCAGGCTGAGGATATGGGATAATGTGTGGGTGCCGGTTTTCGATACCATTAAGATCATCGTTAAACCCGAACCCAACGTAGCGCCGGTAGCCGATGCAGGCGCCGATATCGTGATCACGTTGCCTACCAACAGTACAGGCCTGAATGGTTCAGCCTCTTCTGATCCCAATAGTAACAATACCATTGCTACCTACGCATGGACAAAGATCGATGGACCAACCTCCTTTACACTGGCCAATGCCAATGCAGCTACTACAGCCCTGAGTAACCTGGTGGAAGGCACCTATACGTTCCGCCTGCTGGTTACCGACAACGGAGGTCTGAGCGATGCCGATACCGTAATTGTAACGGTGCATCCTATCCCCAACAGGGCGCCGGTAGCCAATGCAGGTGCTGATATCACTATTACCCTGCCGGTTAATAATACCACGCTGAACGGTACGGCCTCTGCTGATCCGGATGGCAATAATACCATCACCTCTTATGCATGGGTTAAGCTTACCGGCCCGGTACAGTTCAACATCGGCAATGCCAGTACAGCCTCTACTACGTTGAGCAACCTGGTACAGGGTACTTATACGTTTGAATTGACTGTTACCGATAATGGCGGTTTAACCAGCAGGGATACCGTATCAGTAACCGTGAATGTAAACCCCAACCAGGCGCCGGTGGCCAATGCAGGCGCAGATATCAGTATTCCGCTGCCCAATAACAGTACCACCCTGGATGGTACCGGATCTACCGATCCGAACGGTAATAATACAATTACCACGTACGCCTGGACAAAGGTGAGCGGACCTGCGCAATACACGATCGCCAGCCCGAATGCAGCTTCCACTGCCCTGAGCAACCTGGTGGAAGGCACTTATACTTTCCAATTGCAGGTAACAGATAATGGTAACCTGTCGGATATGGATACAGTGGTAATTACTGTAATGCCTATTCCAAACAGGAAGCCGGTCGCCAATGCCGGAACTGATCAGACCATTGCCCTGCCTACCAACAGTGTAACACTGGATGGCACTGCTTCTGCTGATCCGGAAGGCGCTAATACGATCGTAGCATACTACTGGAATAAAGTAAGTGGTCCTACCCAATTTGCGCTGGGTAATCCCAGTGCGGCTACCACCACCCTGAGCAACCTGGTACAGGGAACTTATGTGTTCCAACTGACCGTGACTGATGGAGGCGGCCTGTCTGATGAAGATACCGTAGTAATCACGGTAAGTCCGAATCCGAACCAGGCGCCGGTGGCCAATGCGGGCACGGATGTTACACTGACCTTGCCCGACAACAGCACTGTACTGAATGGCACAGCCTCGGCTGACCCCGATGGTAACAATACCATTACCTATGCCTGGTCAAAGATCGGCGGGCCTGGCCAGTTCACTATTGCCGATGCGAATGCAGCTTCTACCGACCTTACGAACCTGGCAGAAGGTGTGTATACCTTCGTATTAACAGTAACTGATAATTATAATGCTATTGATAGAGACACCGTAACAGTAACAGTAGTGCTGCCGCCCAATGTGCTGCCGGTGGCCAATGCAGGCGATGATTTCAGTGCGAGCCTGCCAAACCCCGTGATTAGCCTGGATGGCAGGGCCTCTAATGACCCGGATGGAACGATCGTTTCCTGGACCTGGACAAAAACAGCCGGCACCGGTGCTTTGACAATTATCAATGCCGCATCCAGTACACCAACAATTATAGGTGTGCAAGCCGGGGAGTATGAGTTTGAGCTGACCGTTACCGATAACAGGGGCGGCACTTCGAAAGACAAGGTGCGGCTTATTGTACTGGCAGAACCTGTTGAGCCCAACAAGAAACCCATAGCAAATGCCGGAAAAGACACTACCCTAACCGTTCCGGCAACTTCTACTACCCTGAAGGGTCAGCTTTCCTATGATGAGGACGGCACACTTACCGGTTTTGCCTGGAGGCAGGTGAGTGGTCCTTCCACCGCCCTCATCGGTGGCAACACCATGAACACTACGGTCAATAGCCTGCTGCCCGGAGACTATGTTTTTGAGCTGACAGTCACTGATAATGACGGTGATACCAGTACAGACAGCGTAACTGTTTCGGTGGTGAACAACTTACGGTATAAGGATAATATCGTGATCTATCCCAATCCGACACAGGGCGCTTCCCAGATCACCGTCCGCTGTATCACCGATACCCTTGGTGTGGCCACCTTTACAGTGATCGATCAGTTTGGCCGCCCGCTGGAAGTACATACCCGCGTGAAATCGCAGGCATACCAGGAGTTCCCGTTTGCCATCGGCCACCTCAAATCGGGTAACTATTATATCGAAGTACAGATCGAACGTAAGAAGAGAATGGTGGCAAAGTTTATAAAACGATAAACAGAAATACTTAAACGCTTTATTCTTTGGAAACGGGATGAAATACTTCATCCCGTTTTTTGTTTTTTTGTGTGCCTGCAGGCGGTGAACAACTAACTACAGCCGCTTTGTTTTTTATTCTGCTGAAATGCTGTACAGGCCATGATTTCAGCGATTTCTTCAAAAACAATATTTTATGAACAACATCCTTGTAGAGAGACTTACACAACCAATTTCTATTGGAAAAGAAATTATAATTCAGTTAAAAATAACACAAGCTTTTATCGAGATTGGTATAGTAATTGCGACTTTTTCTGCCGTTCAATCTTTCCCTATTTAAGCTCGGTAAGTCCAATAATAAGGCTCTGCATTTTCACACGTACCCTTTCCCACGAGTGAAGGCGGGTAATTATAGCTAACCGACTGCCATTTCTCCTTATAGCCTACAGTTTGGAGCGGAGTAACGATGATGTGAATCATCATCATGATCATGACGGTTGAATGCCACTATGATCGTGCGGGTAACCTATTTAATAACCTATGTGCTAAATTTCAGAATTCTCTATGAAAAAACTATCCCTGTGCCTAAGTGTGTTATTGGCCCTGACAGTAACCGCTCAGCAAGTCCCGAAAAGCCTGACCGCCAGCAATGGACAATTCATTGGCTTCTATCAGTATACGCCTACTGATTACAATGCCAACCTCACCACCAAGTATCCTGTGATCATCATGCTACACGGTATTGGCGAAAGAGGAAATGGCACCACCGATCTACCCATGCTCCTTGGAGCTGGTCCGGCAGGCGCCATCAACAATGGTCACAACATGACCTTCGACTGGAATGGTAAAAAAGAAACCTTCCTGGTTTTAACTCCCCAATTAGACAAAAAGTACGGTAACTGGCAAGACTTCTACGTAGAAGAGATGATCAACTATGCCAAGAAGAACCTGCGTATTGACGAGAACCGTATCTTCCTCACCGGCTTAAGCCTTGGCGGAGGTGGTACCTGGCATTATGCCGGCGTAACGCTGGCCAATGCACAGAAACTGGCTGCTATCGGCGTTTCCTGCGGTACCTGCCAGAACGTGAATTTTGCCAATATTGCCAATGCCAACTTACCCGTATGGGCCTTCCATGCTGCTGATGATGCTACCGTAGGCGCCGGCTGTACCACCAGCTCTATTCAGGCTATTAATAATGCGAACCCCGCGGTAAAACCTTATATGACCATCTGGCCCACCGGCCAGCACTGGATCTGGGGCCGCGTGTATGATGTTGGCTATACCTGGCAAAACCCCAACCTGTACGAATGGTTCCTGGGACAGAATAAAAGCTTACCGGTGAACAAACGTCCGGTAGCCCAGGCAGGTAACCCGCTGTCTATTCTTTCCACCCTGGGAATTGTTACCCTGAGTGCAGCAGGCTCCAGTGACGCGGATGGTAAGATTGTCCGTTATATATGGACAAAGATTGCAGGTCCCGGCGCCGGTGTGATCACTGCTTCTGTTTCTGTTAATAACAGTACAACCGTTACTGGCTTAACAATGCCTGGTACTTACCAATATGAACTGAAAGTGGTGGATGACCGTGCCGACTGGTCGCTGGATACTGTTACTGTAACAGTAGGCCTGGGTGCACCTCCTCCCACTTCCAATAAGGCGCCCGTTGCCAATGCAGGCGCTGATTTGACCATTACCCTGCCCACTTCTACTGTAACATTGAACGGTTCCGGCTCCGATGCGGACGGTTATGTTGCCGGCTTTAAGTGGACCAAGGTAAGCGGCCCTACTACCTTCAGCATTGGCACCCCGGATGCAGCTTCTACTGCTGTTACCAAATTGGTGGAAGGTACTTACGTATTCAGGCTGACTGCCACTGACAATGTAAATGGCACAGGCACTGATGATGTTACTGTGACCGTTAAAGCCGCAATTTCCAAACCTGATGGTGGCACGATCACCGGCGCCTATGCCGGAGCAGACGCTACCATTACATTGCCCACCAGCAGTGTTGGTCTGGATGGTTCAGCATCTGTTGACCCTACCGGCAACGGTACGATCAGGGCCTATAAGTGGACAAGGCTCAGTGGTCCTTCACAATACACAATTACGAATGCTTCAGCAGCAGTAACCACTGCCACCAACCTGGTAGCAGGTACTTACGAATTCCAGTTGACAATATGGGACAATAACTGGGTGCCCACAGCCGATATCAAGAAGGTGACAGTGAATGCAGCTACCACCACGCCACCACCCACTACGGGCCAGGTTGCCAATGCAGGTGCTGATGTTACCATAACATTACCTACCAGCAGCGCCACCCTGAATGGTTCTGCTTCTTCAGATCCCAATGGTGCGATCAAGAATTATAACTGGACGAAGATCAGTGGTCCTGCCGCCACTATTGCCACTCCCAATGCAGCCATCGCTACTGCCAGCGGCCTGACGCAGGGCACCTATAAGTTCCGCCTGGTTGTATGGGATAACCAATGGGTTCCACGGGCTGATACCATGCAGGTGACTGTATTGGCAAACACCAGCTCCGGCTCGGGCAGCGGCACCACCGGCAACGGCATCTGCAATGCAGGCGTGGACCAGACAATTACCTCGAGCACTACTACGCTGAACGGCTCAGCATCCAATGATCCTGCAGGTCCTATTAAAAACTGGCATTGGGCTAAGATAAGCGGTCCCGAACAACACAATATTGCCAATGCATCGGTGTCTGTTACCACTGTAAGCAACCTGGTAGAAGGTACTTATAAGTTCAAGCTCACCGCATGGGGCTTTGACTGGAGGCCCTGGAGCGATACCGTAGTGATCACTGTCGTTTCCGCTACCAGCCTCACCAGCACAAGTTCGGCCCGGACTACTTCGGTGACCACCGAAGCAACCACAAAGGCCAGTACTACTGCTGATGCAAAAGCCGACGTTACGGAAAGCAAGCTGCTATTGTACCCCAATCCTGCACAAAGCCAGATTGCTGTGCAAACGACCAGCGCTACCAACGGAGCTTCTTACGTAAATGTTTATGATATGGCCGGCAAGCTGGCTATGAAGACAAGCTTCCAGAAAGCACAATCATTCCACCAGCAAAGCCTGAACATCACTTCTTTGCTGCCCGGAGTGTATCACCTGGAAGTAGTAATAGGTAATGAAACGCGCTTAGTGAGCAAGTTCGTTAAACAATAAGCATACTATCCAATATCCAAAGAAAGGCATGGGCCGTCACGACTTTGTTGTGGCGGCCCCTTTTTTTATTATGGCCGGGAAGGCGGAAAGACGGGAAGGTATTGGCTTCAATACTGTTGCTTGCTTCCACAACTTTCTTCCCGCCTTACCGTCTTACCGGCTAAACACTGGCAGGATTTGAAATAAAATTGTATTTTACCGCGCCCTTATACAGATTTATGACAGGAAACAGATATATAGGTTTCGACCTGATGAGAACAACTGCCGTGATGCTGGTTTTGTTGAGTCATTCCCTGGCCTTTCTGCCATTTGTCTGGCCCAAAGAATACCTCTTTACCTTTATGGGCTTTGCGGGCGTAGAGATATTTTTTGTGCTGAGTGGTTTCCTGATCGGCAATATCATGTACAAGGCCTTTCAGAAAAAGCTGGATAAGAACGGCCTGAAAGTATTCTGGATCAGGAGATGGTTCCGGACACTGCCGCTGTATTACATTGTACTGGTACTGAATATTGTGCTCACGATACTGATTGACGGTGCGCACAGTGTACCTTTAACAGCCTTCCTGTTTCCCTTCTTTTTACAGAATTTCCTGTGGCCCCACCCCTATTTCTTTATACCGGCCTGGAGCCTCACCATCGAAGAATATTTCTATTTACTGTTCCCCCTGTTGTTGTTCTTCTTCATGAATATCCGGAAGCTACCTTTCCGGAGGTCGTTCCTGTTAATGATTGTGCTCTTCTTTGCAGTACCCCTTATTTTAAGAATAGGTTCTTTCGTATTGCTTGAATCGGGCTATATACAACAATTGAAGGCGGGCTTTAATGCACACTGGGACCTGCACATCCGCAGGATCACCCTTTTCCGGCTCGACGCTATCGCCATGGGCGTATTCACTGCTTACCTGATGAACAATTATAAGTCCTTCCTGCAAAAACACAAGAACCTGTTACTGCTGGCTTCCATTGTACTGCTTACCGGTTCTGTGTGGTTGTATTTCAGTTTCGTTCATCCGGACCGGATCAATGTGATCAGCGCCATTTTCATTTTCCCGCTGTTCAGCATCGGCTTTGCGCTGGCCATGCCTTATTTGCAATACATGAGAACGATGGGCCTGTTTTCGGCGCCGGTTACTTTTATCAGTAAGATATCCTATTCCGTGTACCTGTTGCACACGCTGCTGTCGGACTTTTTGTTCAAATACATCTATAAAGAAGAATATGCACTGCCTTACCAGTTCCTGATCTGGTTATCATTTATCATTGTTTCCATTGCTGTCTCAGCTTTGAGTTACCGTTATATCGAACTACCCTTCACAGAACGCCGGGAAAAGTATGGCAGTGAATCTGCTGCACCGCCGGTAAAAGTAGCCCCGGTCACGGAAGTTGCCGGCGAAGCCAAATAAAAATCCCCCCGCAAAGCGGAGGGATCAAATGTATTAGCTGAACAGAACAGGAATATTATTTTCCTTCTACCTGGGCAGCGCCTTCTACCAGCACAGTTACTTTATTGTCCAGTACTTCCACAAAACCACTTTGGATATCATATATCACCTGGTCATTGGCTTTATCTTTCAATACTTTCAACCGGCCGGCTTTCAGGGCGCTTACGAGCGGCGCGTGCCTGTTGAGCACTTCAAACAAGCCGGTAATGCCGGGTAACTGAACGCCGTATACATCACCGCTGAAAAGTTTACGCTCCGGAGTTAATATCTCTAAATTCATATTTCGGGTTTTGAGTTTGGAGTTCCGGGTTCTTTAGTTCGGTTTTTCAACACGAAACACAACACCCGAAACACGCAACAACTTATCCTTGTGCCTGAGCCAACAATTTCTTACCTTTTTCGATCGCATCATCAATGGTACCTACGAGGTTGAAGGCTGCTTCAGGATACTCATCTACCTCACCGTCCATGATCATGTTGAAACCACGGATGGTCTCTTCGATCGGAACCAGTACACCTTTCAGACCAGTGAACTGCTCAGCTACGTGGAAAGGCTGAGACAGGAAACGCTGTACCTTACGGGCACGGGCAACGGTTTGTTTGTCTTCATCGCTCAACTCATCCAGACCGAGGATGGCGATGATATCCTGTAATTCTTTATAACGTTGTAAGATGAGCTTAACACGGTTAGCAGTGTTGTAGTGAGCATCACCTACGATGGCAGGCGTTAAGATACGGCTGGTAGAATCCAGCGGGTCAACCGCAGGATAGATACCTAAGTCGGCGATCTTACGGCTCAATACGGTAGTAGCATCGAGGTGGGCGAAGGTAGTAGCCGGAGCAGGGTCGGTCAAGTCATCCGCAGGTACGTAAACGGCCTGTACGGAAGTGATAGAACCATTCTTGGTAGAAGTGATACGCTCCTGCATCAGTCCCATCTCGGTAGCGAGGGTGGGCTGGTAACCTACCGCTGAAGGCATACGGCCCAACAGGGCTGATACTTCAGAACCGGCCTGGGTGAAACGGAAGATATTGTCTACGAAAAAGAGGATATCACGTCCTTTACCCTGACCATCTCCATCACGGTAGTATTCAGCGATGGTAAGACCAGAGAGGGCCACACGGGCACGGGCGCCGGGGGGCTCGTTCATCTGACCGAATACGAAGGTCGCTTTAGACTCCTTCAACTCATCCATATTTACCTTGCTGAGGTCCCATCCGCCTTCTTCCATATTGTGTTTGAAAGCGTCGCCATATTTCATGATACCTGCTTCGATCATCTCACGCATCAGGTCATTTCCTTCACGGGTCCTTTCACCTACACCGGCGAATACAGATACACCACTATATGCTTTGGCAATATTGTTGATCAATTCCTGGATCAATACGGTTTTACCTACACCGGCGCCACCAAACAGACCGATCTTACCACCTTTTGCGTAGGGCTCGATCAGGTCAATTACTTTAATACCGGTAAAAAGTACTTCAGAAGAAGTGCTCAGGTTCTCGAATGCGGGAGGCTTGCTGTGGATGGGGCGGCCACCTTTTTTGGAAACGGCTGGCAAACCATCGATCGGATCACCGGTTACATTGAACAGGCGGCCTTTGATGTCATCGCCTACAGGCATAGCGATCGCGATACCGGTGTCTGTTACTTCCAGACCGCGTACCAGGCCTTCTGTACCATCCATAGCGATGCAGCGTACGCTGTCTTCACCCAGGTGCTGTTGTGTTTCCAGTACCAGGGTATCGCCATTGGGTCTCTTCAGTTCCAATGCGTTATAAATTTCCGGGAGCTTTCCTTCGAACTGCACATCCACTACCGCGCCGATGATCTGTTTGATCTTACCAACGTTTGCCATATGTTTTAAGAATGTATTGTTTTATTAACCACCCTTTAACAGGGGGTGTTTTCAGGCCGCAAAGGTAAGGGAGGAAAGGAGAATTTGGATATAGAAAGTAAGAAATATAAAAGAGCGGGGATAACCGGTGGATGAGATAAATATTTGGCTTACTGCCATTATTGCAGTAAATTAGCTTATACAAGTTGGTTGAATTATGGGCCTGCCTATTTTGATTTGCACTCCTTCCCTTCTTTCCGGCCTCTGCTGCCGGTCTGCCCCCAGAAAGGCCCTGAAAATGGTCCGCTTAGCGTTGGTTTAGCATAAGTCTAGCATTCGTTTAGCATAAAGTACCTTCATCCATGCTTCAACTATGGAGCAGCCCCGGAACAACTATGCTTTAAGGTGGTGGAGCCTGAGGATAATCGGGGCAGGGATTTGTTTCATTCCGTTTAAAATACCGCCAAAATGGCATTTTCTTTTTTTTACGGGGATGTCCTAAAAAATACCCCCAGGGATGTGGGGAGGGCTTAAAAATCTTTGGGACAAACTCCTGCCGCTGCTCCTTCTTGCCCTTCAACTTATACTTATTATACAGCTTCCCAACTGCTTTTGAAGGAATTCCTGCCATGCCAGGTTTCCAGGTTTAATTATGTAAATTCCTTCCCGCCCGCATCCTACTGGAAATACTCGCTTTATGAAGTTAAGCACACGCTGCGGCGTGGTCATGCTGGCAATAGGCATGGCCTGCCATTCCCTTGCCCAGGCCCAATTGCCCCAACTAAAGATCAAGGATAAAGAAGACCCCAATGTATACCTGAGTAAATTATCGGTAGACGTAAAGATCGCCGGCACGATCGCCATCACTACCATGGAAATGACTTTTCGCAATAACAACAGCCGCCCGCTGGAAGGTGAACTCATCTTCCCTTTACCGGAAGGCGTATCTGTAAGCAGGTATGCCCTGGATATGAATGGCCGGATGCGGGAAGCCGTACCGGTAGAAAAAGTAAAAGCCACCCAGGTATTTGAAGAGATCGAACGCCGGCGCGTAGATCCCGGCCTGCTGGAAAAAGTGGAAGGTAATAATTTCCGCACACGCATTTACCCCCTGCCCGCCAATGGCACCCGCATCATCATGATTGCTTATGAAGAGGAACTATCATTCAGTAATAAGCGGCTTCTTCGTTATCACCTGCCACTGGACCATAAGAAGCCGGTGGACCATTTCAAGCTGGATGTGGCCGTGGTGCAGCCGGCCATGAAACCCCAACTGGAAGAAGAGCCGGATGATGAATTACAGTTCAAAGCATGGAATAATAATTATACGGCTTCCGTGACCAAAGAACATTTTATACCGGAGCATTCACTCACCATCACCATTCCCAAATCGCCCGACAATACCGAGGTGATGATGCAGGAATCAGGCGGCAATTATTATTTCCTGGTCAATTGCTTTCCCCAACAGGAACATCGCGCCAAAGCAAAGCCCCAGGAGATAACGGTGATCTGGGATGCCTCCCTGAGCGGGTTGAACCGCGATATAAAGAAGGAGTTACAGTTATTGGGCCAATACCTGGAGCACAATGGCAACCTGCTGGTAAGCCTGGCCATACTCAACAATACTTTCAGAAAGGCAGGCGAATTCAGGGTGCGGAATGGCAACTGGAGTGAATTGAAGAACGCAATTGAACAATTGGCCTATGATGGCGGCACCAACTACAGCCGGATCACCTACCCGGCCAGTGATGAGTACCTCTTCTTTACAGATGGCCTATCGTCACTGAGTGATGGGGAAATGCCGTTGCCCAATAAGCCGGTGTATACGATCAGTTCAGCGCCGCGTTCTGACTTTTCTTACCTGCAATACATAGCCCAAAAAACAGGAGGCGCCTTTATTAATCTTGATGCCCTGAAAACGGTAGCCGCTGCTACCCTGCTTACGCAACAGCCCTTCCAGTTCATTGGCATTAAACCCAACAGGCAGGTGAGCGAAACTTATCCCTCTATGCCCAAACCAGTGCTGAATCATTTTTCCCTCGCCGGCATGGTGACAGAACCCAAAGCAACCGTTACCCTGCAATTTGGTTATGGCACTACGGTAACGGCAGAAAAAACCATTACGCTTGATTTCAGTAAACATGCCTCCGATGCAGTGAACCTGTCGCGTGTGTGGGCGCAAAAAAAGATCGGGGAACTGGATGTACAATATGAGCAGCACAAAGAGCTGATCACCTTCCTGGGTAAACAGTTCTCCATCGTAACACGCAATACTTCCCTGATCGTACTGGAAGCAGTGCAGGATTATGTGCGGTATGAGATAGAACCACCGGCTGAGTTAAGAGACCAATATGACCGTATTATCAAACAGCAACTGGCACAACGGGGAGACAGGACACAACTCATGCTGATCAATGCGCTGCACTACTTTAATAACCTGGTAAGCTGGTGGAACAGGAATTTCACGGCACAAGCGGTACCCAGACCGGAGAAAGATAAAGAATACCGGCGTACAGAAAGGTCAGATGCGCGTCCTGCCACGCCGGGCGAACTACAGGAGGTAGTCGTAGTGGGTTATGACGCGCGTCGCAAGAGCGATGTGGTCGGTAGCACACCTTCGGTATCAACCCAGGCCCCAGCCCAACTGGAAGGGCGTGTAGCCGGCGTAGAAGTGAACCGCCGCAAGGCAAATCCGTTATTGCGCAATGATGCTGCTGTGGAGCGCAATTTAGTGAAGGACAGAGAGGCACTGCATTATACCTATGAATCGCCCGGCGCTGATGATACCAGGCGGGTTAAAAGCTCGATTGATATTAAACAATGGACGCCGGAAAGAATTTACCTGCAGGCACTGGCCAAAGAGAAGGCCGGCAACCGCTATGCCTCCTACCTCGCCCTGCGCAAAGATTACCTCTACACGCCCACCTTCTATTATGATGTGGCCAATTTCTTCCTGCGGGAAAGGGATACCCTCACCGGCCTGCAGATACTGACGAATATGGCCGAAATTGATCTGGAGAACCATGAGCTGTACAAGCTGCTGGGATTTAAGCTGCGGGAGACGGGCGCCTATGAAGAAGCGGTAACCGTTTTCAGGAAAGTGCTGCAATGGCGTCCGCAGGAGCCGCATAGCTACCGTGATTATGGACTGGCGCTGGCAGATGCCGGTTATTATCAACAGGCGCTGGACACTTTGTATACGGCCCTTCAAAAGAATTACAGCGTAAGTATTTCCGGTATGTACAATGGCATTGAAGAGATCATTGTTACGGAGATCAACCAGCTCATCAGCCTGCATAAGAACAAGCTGGATATTTCGGCCATTGACAGTAAGCTGATCCATGCCATGCCTACCGATGTACGGGTGGTATTGAGCTGGAATAAGAATGATACGGATATAGACCTGTGGGTGACAGACCCCAATCAGGAAACTTGTTATTACGGCCATAAAGAAACCCTGACCGGCGGGCGGATCTCCAATGATTTTACCCGCGGCTATGGCCCGGAACAGTTCCTGCTGAAGAAAGCGATCAATGGCAGGTACCAGGTAAAGGTAAACTATTACGGCGACCAGCAGTTTAAGTTCAGCGGTCCTACTACGGTGATGGCGGAGATCTTTACGCATTATGCCGACGGCCGCCAGGAAAGGAAGCTGATCACCGTGCAAATGGAAAAGGGCAGCAAGACAGAAGGGGCACTGATAGGAGAGTTTGAATTTGGGAAGCCAGGCAAGGAAGAAGTAGCAGGCAGGAAGCAGTAATACCGGCTAGTGGGAAGTGGCGAGTAGCGAGTGGTCAAAGGCAAGTGGAAGTGTCTCACTGCCCACTTGCTACTCGCCACTCGCCATTTACCATTCACCATTATACCTACTCACGGAAACCTTTATTGTGTTATCTTCTCTGTTAAAACCTTTATAGACATGAAAAAAAACCTTTCTCTGCTTGTGATCGCCGGCAGTTTGCTGGCCTGTAATGACCAACCTGGTACCAAAGAACCCGAAGCCCGGCAAGTAACCCAATATACCATTGAACAGTTTTATAAAAGCACGAATGTAGGCGGCGGCGCCATTTCATCAGACGATACGAAATTGCTGATCAACAGTAATGAAAGCGGTATTTATAATGCCTACGAGATAGATCTTGGCAGCGGACAAAAAAAGGCCCTGACCACTTCCACGAAAGAGTCTGTTTTCGGCAATGATTATGTGCCGGGCACTACCAATTTTATTTACAGCTCGGATAAAGGTGGTAACGAAAACGACCACCTGTTCCTGCAAAAGGGCAACGGCAGCGTAAAAGATCTTACTCCCGGCGCCAAAGAAAAGGCCACCTTTTTTAGCTGGAGCCGGAACAATCAATCTTTCTATTACACCAGCAACAAACGCGACCCCCGCTTTTTTGACCTGTATAAGATGGATACCGTTGCCTGGAAGCCTGCCATGGTTTACAAAAATGATAACGGCTTTGATGTAGGCGCCCTATCAGACAATGAACGATACCTGGTACTGGTAGAAACCCTTACAACTTCTTCTACCAATATCTTCCTGGCCGATCAACAAACAAAACAAACCAACAAGCTGAACACGGATAGCATTGAAGGCAATAGCTTCCCTATACAGTTCTCCATGGACAACAATACCCTGTATTATGCCACCGATGAAGGCAGTGAATTCCAGTATGTGGTGAAGTATGATATACCAACCGGCAAGAAAGAAAAATTGTACAGCACCAACTGGGACCTAATGTACATGTATCTTTCGTACAATGAGAAATACCGTGTTATTGGCGTAAACGAAGATGGGAAAAACAAGCTCTACATCTTTGACCATAAAACAGGTAATCCCATAGACTTCCCTAAAATTGAGGATGGTGATATCCATGGCGTGAGCATCTCCCGCAGTGAAAACAAGATGCGGCTTACGGTAGGCAATTCCAAATCGCCCAATAATATCTATGTATATGATTTTAGCACCAAAGAGCTGAAGCGGCTTACCAATACCCTCAACCCGGAGATCAAAGAGGACGAGCTGGTATCGGCCGAAGTAGTACGGTATAAATCATTTGACGGACTGGAGATCCCTGCCATCTATTATAAACCCCAGCAAGCCGGCAAGGACAATAAAGTGCCGGCACTTGTATGGGTACATGGCGGCCCGGGCGGACAATCAAGGGCTGGTTATTTCTCCCTCATCCAATACCTGGTAAATCATGGCTATGCTATACTGGCGGTGAACAACCGCGGCAGCAGCGGCTACGGTAAAACATTCTTTAAGATGGATAACCGCAATCACGGTGAAAAGGATTTGCAGGACTGCGTATGGGGCAAAAAGTACCTGGCTTCCCTACCCTATGTGGACTCATCCAAAATAGGTATCATCGGCGGCTCCTACGGTGGCTATATGACGTTGGCAGCCTTGTGTTTTCAACCCGATGAATTCAAGACCGGCGTAGACCTGTTTGGCGTAGCCAACTGGCTGCGTACCCTGAAAGAAGTACCTCCCTACTGGGAATCATTCAGGAAAGCATTGTATGAAGAGATCGGAGATCCCAATACAGCAGACACCGTTCGGCTGAAACAATTCTCTCCTCTCTTACATGCCGGCAATATTAAAAAGCCCCTGATGGTGCTACAGGGCGCCAATGATCCGCGCGTATTGAAGATCGAAAGCGATGAAGTGGTAGAAGCCGTCAAAAAGAATGGCGTACCGGTGGAATATGTAGTGTTCCCTGATGAAGGCCACGGCTTCGTGAAGAAAGAAAATGAGATCAAAGGCTATGGACAGATCCTTCAATTCCTGGATAAACACCTGAAGGGAGATACTACAAAGACGAAGCTGAATTAAAAAGAAAAGCTGCGAGCTATGAGCAACGAGCTGCGAGCCTGCTATTTTGGCTCGTTGCTCGCAGCTCGGGGCTCGCAGCTTATTCATTATCCCACCTTCGGCGCCAGCAGTTTATACAGCACCGGCGTTACCACACGGGTGAGCAGTGTAGAACTGATCAGCCCACCAATGATCACAAGTGCCAGCGGTGTGTACAAGGGATTATTCTCCAACACCAGGGGCATTAATCCGCCAATAGCCGTGAGCGTGGTGAGGATGATGGGCACAAACCTGGTTTCGCCTGCTTCCTGTATCGCATCATCCAGCCCCATGCCCTGCTTACGCAACTGATCGGTATAATCAACCAGCAGGATGGAGTTCTTCACCTCAATACCCACCAGCGCAATCAGGCCAATAACAGCTACAAAGGAGAAAGTGTTGCCGGTAGCCAGTAAGATGAGCACCGCGCCAATAATGCCCAATGGCACTACCGACAATACGATCAGGGTACCCCGGAAGGTTTTAAATTCCAGTACCAGGATGCCCAGGATGCCAAAGATGGTGATAAGGACAATGGTTCCCAGCCCGCCAAAACTCTCCTGCTTACTTTCCACTTCACCTGCTGCCACATAGTGTGCGCCGGCCGGGAACTGCATCGTGTCCAGGTTTTTCAACAGTCCTTCTGTTACTTTCGTCGTATTGTACCCGCTTTGAATAAAAGCGGTGGTCACGGTATAACGGTCTTTATCGTAGTGATTGATACTGGTGGGGGATGCCTGGAACTGTATATCGGCCACCTGCCCCAACGGTACGGGCGTATTATTATAGCTGTTCACATACACCTTTTGCAAGGCATCCAGTGTTTGGTGATTGCCCCTGGGCAAGGTTACATTGATATTGTACTCATCGCCATTCTCTTTACGGAAGGTGCCAATATTGAGCCCTGCAATAGCCATCCGTACCGACCGGTCTATTTCATTCACCGGTACGCCCAGCATGCCTGCTTTTTCTTTGTTCACTTTTATCTTAATATCCGTTTTCAGGGTGGTCAGCTCATTATTCACATACATGGTGCCGGGCGTTTGCTTCAGCAGGTCTTCCACCCGGAAGGATAAAGCGCGCAGGGTATCCAGGTCTTCACTGAACAGGCGGATGGCAACCGGCGCTTCCACCGGTGGCCCCTGCTCAAAGTCCTTTACCTCAATCTTTGCATTGGGATAATCCTTGAACCGGGTGCGCAACTCATCAATGAGCTTTATCTTCTTTGCCGGCGGTGTTTCCTTTAGCTGAATAAATAACTGGGCATAATTGCTGGCCTCGTTTTTCGGTATTATGTTGTAATAGATGCGCGGATTGCCGTGCCCTACATTGGTAGCGTAATTCTTCAGGTCGGGAATGTTCTTTATCTCCTGTTCCACGTAGCGGGCTACTTTATCGGTGGTGGCCAGGCTGGTACCCAATGGCGTTTCAATGTTGATGAGGAACATCGGCTTTTCTGAAGCAGGGAATACACTGAACCCTACCACAGGCACCAGGGCGATACTGCCAATGAATATAACGAGCGCCACCAGCAAGGTAATGACAGGATGTGCGATAGCGCTGTGCAATAACCGGCGGTAAGAGCCGCCGATAAATCTTTTCAGCCCACGGAGGAACCAGTTGCCCTCAGGGTTATGGCTCGGGCTCAATATGCGGCTTGACAAGAAGGGAACAATGGTGAGCGATACAAATAAAGAAGCCAGTACGGTGGTCACTACAGCGGCAGGCAGGCTACGGATAAAATCACCGGCCCCTTCCGGCAGGAACATGAGCGGCAGGAAGGCAAAGATGAGGGTAGCCGTACAACCCAATACTGCCAGCCCGATCTGTTTGGTAGCCTGCATAGCAGCCTCTCTTTTACTATACCCCATGCGCAGGTAACGTTCAATGTTCTCTACCACCACAATGCTGTCATCTACCAGCAGGCCCAATGCGACGATCAGCCCTACTATGCTCAACTGGTTGATGGTAATGCCAAACATATCCAGCAGGAACAATCCAATAGCCAGCGACAAAGGAATGGAGATCATCACCACGATGGAAGCCCGAAGGCCCAACGGAAGCAGGGTTAACAACACCAGGAAGATGGCAATGGCGAAGTCGCCACTGAACCCGCTGAGCCGCTTGCGCACACTTTCGGCATTATTAAAGCTCTGCTCATAGACTATGTTTTTGGGCAGGTCTTTCTGGAATTGCTCCAATACAGGATTTACCTGTTCTTCCACCGCAAATATATTGGTACCAGATTTCCGGCTGGCCACTACAAATACACCCCGTTTGCCATTCAGCCTGCCGATATAGCTTTGTTCTTCGTAATCGAACCCAACTTCCGCAATATCCCTTACATACACCAGCTTGCCATTGGCGCTGCTGACGATGGTATTCTTTATCTCCTCAACGGTTTGATAATTACCACTTGTTTTGATGTTGAATTTCCTGGCGCCCATTTCAATACTGCCGCCGGGAATATTCACATTCTCACTTTGGATGGCGCCCATTACTTTGCTGAGCGGTATTTTGTTTTGCGCCAGTTTTTCCAGGTGCAGGGATACCCTCACCTGCTGCTGGGGGAAGGCCCAGTTCTCTACGTTCTTGAGTGACTTTACTTTTTCCAGCCTTTCCTTCAGTTCCTTGCTCCATTCTTCGAGGTCTTTATAGGGTACTGTTTCACTCAACAGGGCAACCTGTAAGATATTTACATCCGATGGCGTGAACTTCTGTATGTCCATGCTGAGGATATCCGGCGGCAATTTCCCCCGCAAGGCATTTACTTCCCGCACCACATCCTGGTACTTCCTTTCAACATCTGTTTCATATTTGAATTCAATACGTACTACTGCTAAGCCATCATCAATCCGGGTGACCAGTTTCTTGATATCATCCAGCTCATTTAATTTCTTTTCAATAGGGTCTACTACGAGCTCTTCCATATCATGTGGACTGGTACCGGGATAAATAACAATAACAGAAAATGTTGGCGCTTCTATATCAGGGTCTTCCCCGCGCGGCATATTAAAGAGCGAATTGAGTCCTATGGCTATCAGCATCACAAACACAATAAGCGTGAACTGATAGTTTTTGACTGAGAAATCAGTTATCTTCATAAATCGTTGATTGAATTAGTTTTTAAAAAGCTAGTGGCGAGTGGTA